>JAWOBP010000225.1:0-13460 GCA_046484285.1 Polyangia bacterium | reverse complement strand
GGGGACGTGGATGTGGGTGGAACCGTCACCCAGATCTCTTCTGGCGGAAATACCTGCGCCTTGCTCTCAGGCGGCACGGTGCGCTGCTGGGGCTCGGGCATCGCCGGGTACGGGAACTGCCAGTGGATGGAGGAGGTCGAGATCTGGCACTGTCCGATCATCGGGGACGACGAGGTGCCGGCCGACGCCGGCGACGTTCCGCTCTGATCCCCATCCCCCGCTGCCAGCTGCGCGCGCAAAACGAGCCTGGGCTGAGAGCGTCGAGGAGATCATGCAGCGGCCGAGAAGACCGTCCCCCACCACATTCACCCGGGACGGCGTCCGAAAGCAAGATCACCAGCCGTAGCTGATCACAGAGCCATCCGCGCTGTGAGGTTTTCTGACGACCGGAGGGGTTCAGGGTGTAGCGCCCGGCTCTTGCTTTGTTGACCGGGGAATTGAGGCATTTTTCTTGGTCTTTTTCTTCTTTGGGAGCTCGAGCACGGCCCGCTCTTCGATCGGAACGCGCACGTCTCCGACCACGTACGGGTAGGTGAACGGCCGGAAGCACGCCCGAAAGCGGGGGATTTCCAGCGACGGAACCAGCTTCTCGAGCTTGCCCACCAGGCAGTTGCCCACCGGTGTTCCGTCGTGCTTTCCCCGCGCCTCGATCATGATCGGTTTGCCCTCGCCGGTCAGCCAGACCATCACGGTGACCGTGTGCGGGTTGCCCTCGTCGCAGTCGCGCAGCTGGTCGGCGAGCGTTCCCAGCGCGCTCTGGACTACCGCCGGATCCGGGAAGTACGGCAGCTCGGGGCTCGGCGGCGGCTCGGCCGGCTCGGAGCATTTGACCCCGCGCTTTTCGAGGTTGTCCAGCAGGCGCAGCCGGCGAGCCACTCCCAGCGCGAGGCGAGGGTCGGCCTGGGGTCGCTTTTTCAGTATCTCGCGACCGCGTTCGTATATCGCTCGCGCCTCGTCGTAGCGGCCGGTGCGGATCAGTATCATCGCCTTGTCGTCGAGGCAGGAGGCGTAGAGAAAGTCCTCGCTGCCGACCGTCTCGGCCAGGATCTGGCAGGCCTTGTCGAAACGCTCGAGAGCTGCCGCGTTGTGGCCGGTCTTTTTCAATTGATATCCCTCTTCGAGCAGCTTTCCCGAGTCCTCTTCGGCGGCCTTCCGCACGGCCGGATCGGTTTCCCGCCCGTCGCCGCAGCCGAAGAGCGAAACCAATAGCGCTGTAACGCACGCCAGTCGTGAAAAGAACAGCTCCGCGCCTTTCATCAGAACGGATATCCTCCCTTGGCCGACGCTGCGCGCAGCCGATCGACCGGCGCGCACTTGTACTTGTCGAAGTAGCGTCCGATCTTCGTCCCCAGCCGTCGCAGGTAGTCCAGCGCTCGGGCGTCCTGCATCGGCATCGTCTCGGGCAGGGAGAGCTGCGCGGAGCCGTCAGAGTAGATCTGCGCCGCCCAGGCCGCGGTGATGCCGCCGCGCAGCTCGCGGAACTCGGTGTAGACCTGGAACTCCACCGGGCTGACCTGGTGGATCTGGAAGCGCGAGGCGTGCAGAGCCGCGACCATCGCCGCCAGGCTGCGCTGGTCGGCCGGCAGCTCGCCCGTCGCCGAAGCGCAGCCCTCGAGCATGATCGGCTCGATGTAGTTGCCCTGACTCGGCCCCTGGGTGCCGCCGCAGCCGAGCGGCGCGGCCAGCAGCAGCACCGCGAGCAGCGGACCGATACCAATCTTGCCTGATGTCGTCTTCATGCCCCGGATATTAAGACCAGCGCGCCTCACGGGCAAGAGCGACGCCGTGCAACTTTCTTCGTCCGGGTATCAGTCCCACGGCGCAGCCGGCAGCGGCCAGACAGGCGAGGCAGACCGGCAGGACCCGCATCACAGCGACCACGGCCCGCGCAGCCAGATCCCGAGCCCGTACGAGCCGCCCAGGTACCCCAGGCCCCCGTGCTGCGTGACGAAGGGAGAGAACGACATCAGCGGCCACGGTGTTCCCTCCTGCGGTGTGCAGGTGCGTCCGCTCGGGACGCCGCGGTTTTCTTGGCGCAATCCGCTCGGGCGAGAAGCTGGACAGGTGCCGCGAGAGCGTGGGACCGAAAGGATGCTTTCAGCGTGAGACAAGCGCCCCTCCGGTCAAAATTTTCATCGCGTGTCTTTCGCGTGTCAAGTGTTTTTTGCTTATTTGCCTACGTTCGCTTGCAAGCTCGAAGCTGCGACGCTGAGGGATTCTTTTGGATGAGTCATTGGGCGCGGATTCGAGATTACAAAGCGCGGTCTTGCCAAAGATGGACAGAACGAGTTGCTTCCAGGCTCGAATTCTTGCGGATCGCTACTCGAAGACGACCTCTTGCATCAGGTTGTCGCAGTAGTAGCAGCGCACGGCGCGGTCTCCGGCCTTGATCATCGTGGGGCGCACGCCCTCGAGGTGCTCGGGCCGGGTGATGCAGCCCTTGTTGGTGCAGACCATGCCTTCCACGTTGCAGATCCGTCCCGGCAGGTAGGTGCGCAGCTTGCGCGTCACCTTGGCCTCGCGGATGAAGTTGACCGTGCAGCCGGGCGAGACCGCGGCGATCGTGCGCAGCTCGTCGTCGCTCAGCTCGCGCTCCTCGATCATCAGCATGCCCTTGACCGAGCCGGGGCGGCGCAGCGACTTGACCGTCGCGGCGCGGTAGATGTCGCGCCGCTCGCGGACGCCCAGCAGCTTGACCAGCAGATCCTCGCGGTAGGGAGCCATGTGGTCGATCACGACCCCGTTGCGCCGGATGGGGCGAATCGAGACGTCCTGGCGCGGCGGCTTGTCCACGATCTCGCGCTCCTCGAAGAACTCCTCGGGCAGTTCGGGCGGCTCCCAGTGATCGCCGGAGAAGCCGTCGCCGACGAGCCCCAGCGACAGCGCCAGCTCGGCGAGGCGGGTCGGAACGCCGTTGCCGGCCTGGCGCTTGTAAAGCGCCTTGGGGTGGGGATCGACGCACGTTTCGATCGAGGGGGCCTCCTTGTCCACCGGGAGCGGGTGCAGCAGGCCGAACCGCTCGCGCGTGCCCTCGATCATCTCGGCGGTGAACGACGACATCTCCTTGGCCTTTTCGAACTCGCCGAGATCGGGCATCCGCTCTTTTTGGATGCGCGTCTGGTAGAGCACGTCCACCTTCCTGGCCATTTCGCCCATGTCGTCGTGGGCGGTCGTCTCCACGCCGTGCTCGCGCAGGTGGGAGAGGAACGCCTCGGGCAGCGCCAGCGCCTCGTGGGAGAAGAGGTGCACGCGCACGCCTTTGAACTTGGCCAGCGCGATCACCAGCGAGTGCACGGTGCGACCGTACTTGAGATCGCCGGCCAGGCCCACGTCGATCTCGTCCAGCCGGCCGAGGTGTTCGCGGATCGTGAACAGGTCGAGCAGCGTCTGGGTCGGGTGCTCGTGCTTGCCGTCGCCGGCGTTGAAGACCGGAACGCCCAGGTGCTCGGCCGCGAAACGGGCCGATCCGTCCAGCGGGTGGCGCATGATCACCGCGTCGCACTGGTAGGCCTCGTACATGTCGAGCGTGTGGCGCAGCGACTCGCCCTTCTTGACCGAGGTGCCCTCGGTGCCGGAGAAGCCGGTGGTGCGCATCCCGAGCCGCATCGCCGCGATCTCGAAGCTGGTGCGGGTCCGGGTCGAGTTTTCGTAGAAGAGCAGGGCGGCCAGCAGGTCGCGCTCGCCGGCCAGCCGATAGGCCGCGACGTCTTTCTCGACGAGGGCCCGCTTAATCCGCTCGGCGATGTCGAGCACGTACACGATCTCGTCTCGGGTGAAGCGATGGATGTCGGTCAGATCACGCTGGACGAAAGGCATGGCACTCCTCGCGCGCAAAAGGTCGAAGACCCGTTACCCGAGGGCCATACATAGCCGATTAGGCTTCGGCTGAAAACTGCTGCCGCGATCTCTTGGGCAGCGATGCGAAAAGATGGGAGGTTTCTGGCCTATCGCTGCGAGGAGGCGGTCAGGGCGTTCTCGAGCTGAGCCATCGAGCCTCGTCCGGCGCGTCGCAGCGCCCGTCCGGTGGCCCGCCGTGCGGCCCGGGCGACTTTCTCCATCCTCTCCACCGAGAAGGGGTTGATTCCCATTGCCGACAGCACGGCGCCGGAAGGCTGCAGCACGTGGACCGGGATTCCCCGGCGTCGCAGTGCTCGAATCTCAACCGCCAGCCGGTGCGCAAGCAACAGGCGGGCCGGTCGAATCCAGGAGCTCGGAGTCAGGCGCGGCGCACAGGTCAACGGCGAGCTGACCAGCACGCGCTCGGGCGGCGGTCCCTCCCGCTCGTCCAGAAGCAGGTCCAGGTTGGTCGCCGATCGCAGGCCGCCGTCCACGTAGAGGGAGCCGTCGATCTCCACCGGCGGGTTGACCCCGGGAAGAGCGCCGGAAGCCGTCACGGCCTCGCCCACCTTCGGCCGCGGCGTTTCGCCCCGGCCGAGCACTACGCGTCGCCCGTCCCCGACTCGCATCGAAACCAGCCACAAATTTTTCTTGGGCCAGCCGCCGGGAAACATCCGCGTGAAGCCGAGCTCCTGTCCGGTCAGATCCACCTCTCCCAGCGGCAGCAGGGCTGCCAGCAGGGGACCGGGCACGCGGCGGCGACGCCACAGCCGGTCGCCCAGCCAGACGGGAAGGCTCTTTGCCAGCGGGCGATAGAGATGAAAGGGAAACGGCCCGTGGTCCGGCCGCAGGTAGTTGGCCGCAGATTCCGTTCCTTTGGGGCTGAGGGGCTCTCCCGCGATCCGAGCCGGAAGGTCGGCGGCCTCCAGCCCGGCGCGCAGCAGAGCCGCCACCTCGGCCCCTGCCGAGGTGCCCATCAGCACGTCGGCGCGCCGCGGGTCCCAGCCGATAACGTCCTCCAGAGCGGCCAGCGAGCCGGCGTGGAAGGCGTGGCCCACCGGACCTCCGGCTCCCAGCACCAGGGCGATCCGAGGCTCGTCCCCGCCTCGGCAGCGATCGTGCTTGACGCCGCTCACGGAATCGGATCCCCGTTCCAGCTGACGTCGTAAAGGTAGGCGCCCATGATCGACGATCGGCTGCGGACATTGCGCCGCTCGTAGAGCCGGTAGCCAAACACGTGCGAGTAGGACAGCGGCAGCGCCAGCGCCGGGGCCGGGTCGTCGCGCGAGAGGTAGACGCTGGGAACGTCCACCAGCTGCGAAAGGGCGTCTCGCAGCTCGCCCGGGCTGGTCAACACGTCGCCGAAGTTGAAGACCAGCTCGCGCAGCAGTCCGACCGAGATCTGGCGCTCGCGGCCGGGCGGCACCAGCAGCGGCTCGTCGTCCGTGCCCGGGCACAGGCCCGAGTCGAACTCCTCGTCGGTCATCAGCACCACGCCGTCGGTGGCGCGCGGGTTGCATTCGATGAGCACGGGTCCGTTTTCGGACCGGATCAGGTCGAGACCGAGCTGGCCGGTGTAGCCCGTACGTTCGACCAGGCGTTCGACCAGTGAGAGCGATTCCGCCGATTCAACCGAGCGGAAGCTGATTCCTCCTCCGCCCTCGATCGTGTGAGGATGCTCGTAGGTGCAGTGCGCGGTGACGCGTCCCTCGCGCGCCAGGCTGTAGCTACAGAGTCGACTGCCGTCCACGAACGGTTGGACGATCCACGGGTTGCGGTCGTCCGGCTCGCAGTCCTCCAGGCTCAGATCGCCGGCGATCGCTCCCTCGTGTGTCAGCACGTCGACGGCCCCGCGAGAGTAGACCGCGCGGGCCACCCAGCGATCGAAGCGTTTCGTGGCGCGGCGCAGCGCGTCGGCGTCACGGGCCTCGATCGTCGGCGGCGTCGGCAGACCGATTTCGTCGGCCAGCTCGACGAAGCAAAGCTTGTTGTGCAGCAGATCCAGAGTCTCGAAGTCGGCGGCGAAAAGCGAGCAGCCGTCCGGCAGCAGGGAGCGATGGCGCGCGAGGTAGAAGATCTCCTCGAAGGTGGGCAGCAGCAGCTCGATTTCGTGAAGCTCGGCGGCGGCGGACAGATCCTCGACGAAACGGCGCGGATCGAAACGAGGCGGCGGGAGCCTGAGCGAGTCGACCGCCAGCGAGGAATGGTTGCCCGGCGCCAGCCTGAAGGTGTCGGCGGCGACGACCGAGTGACCGCGTCGGCCGAGCTTGCGGATCTCGTCGACGGCGAACGGCATGCGCGAGCTGGTCAGTAAGATGCGCATCTGCAACCAAGCGTAGCGCAGGCGCGGAGACTCTCCAGGACGATTTCTGGCGAGAGGCCTTGCGGCCGAGCGTCAGGGGAAATCGCGCAGGCGGCGCAGCAGTTCCTTGGCGTCGTCGATCAGGTCGGGCTCGTCGCCCAGATCGGCGATCCGTCTCAGGCGCTGCTCGAGCACGGCCTTGCGCTTGGGAGGGCGGCCGCGCTGAAGCAGCTCGGAGACCTGGTCCAGCGCTGCTCGCTGGTGGTCCTCGTCGGCCGAGGCGAGCACGGCCGCCAGCACGTCGTGGTCGGGCGGCAGCTCCCACTTCTTCAAAAACGAGTTGACCGCCTTGGCCGCGGCAAAAGACGTCTTGGCCTCGCGGATTGCGTCCAAGGCGGCCTTGCGTCGTTTGCCCTCGGGAGAGACGTCGTCCAGCTCGGCCAGCTTGTCCCCGACGTGGGCCGGCGCCCTGCCGTCGCCGTCGAAGAAGGAGTCGAGCTGGGAGCGGTAGACCTTGGAGGCCGACTCCGAGCGGGCCCGCCGGCGCGGGTCCATCGAGCGGCGGTCGGGCTGGCGGTGCCTGGAGCGATCCTTGCGGCGGTCGATCTCGCGCCAGTCGCGCTCGCGGCGGTCGTCGTCTCGTGACATGCCAATCCTCCGGCGGGCGGTGAAAGAAAGCGGGCTCGTTGGGAGCTACTCGACGGGGAACTCGTCGCAGGCGACGGTCATCTTGTTGAGCGCCTCGTCGAGCGCCTCGGACATCGTGTTGGAGCAGATGTCGGAAAAGACGCCGTTCTCGTCCTCGCCCTCGCCGATGTAGTTGGTGATGAAGTCTTGCAGCCGGATCGCCTCCTTGGCGCCGGCGTAGGAGTCGTCCTCGTCGCAGTTGGTCGGGTAGGCGTCGGCGTCGCAACCGTTCAGCCCGGCGATCGCGACGACCACGTAGCGCTCGGGACCGCCGAACTGGTCGTCGAGCAGGTCCTTGTACTCCTGCAGCTCGACCAGGTTGTGCTCCTCCGGGTCGGCCATGCAGCTGTCGTCGGGAACGGTGAAGTTGTTGTCCGTCCGCGAGCAGTCGTCCTCGTCGGTGATGATCACCGCGATGAACAGCGAATCCGGTCTCAGGAACCCTTCGTTGGCCTCGCCTTCCTGGTTCTTCAGCAGCGACAAAGCCATGCACTGCAGCGGCATCTCGTAGGAGGTGCCGCCCGTTCCGACTGCGGCAGCGTCTGAGAACCAGGAGACGATCTCGGACTGGTTGCCCGGCCCGTCGATCCATTTCTGACCACCCACCTCGGCCAACTCGCCGTCGAGACCCGTTTCGTTCATGTTCATCGGCGGGATGTCGATCGGCCCGATCGGAGGCGGATCGATCGTGTAGCTCAAGGTGCGGCTGGTGGCGGTCACGCCGATCCGGTAGGTCAGATCGTTGTTGTTCTCCTGGTTGTAGTCCTCGATCACCTGGACGAACTCGGGGAACGCCTGGGTCAGCATCTCCTGCTCGCAGCTCATCGACCCGGAATCGTCGATCACGAACAGGATGTCCATCTTGGTGCAGCCCGAAGGCGGCGAGCCCGTGTAGGTGTCCGTGTCGGCATCGGTATCGGCGTCGGTGTCGCTGTCGCCGTCCGCGTCGCCGTCGCTGCCGTCGCCATTCCCGTCGTGGTCGCCGGCCGAAGAGCAGGCCAGGGCCGCGGCGAATGCAAATACGATCAGAATTGCCAGGGTGAAAGACTTGCTCATGACTGACCTCCTGGCGGCTTTCGACTGCCGCCGGCTGAATGATAACACGTTGCTCTCCATCTGTCTCAACGTCACGAACCGTAGGCGCGGACTCATATTTTCAGCGTTCGGCCGGAGGTTGATTCGAGCGAAGCAGCTCGTGGCCGAGCAGCGACTCGTCGTTTGAATCGAGGATCGCGCGAGCTCCGAGCCGGCCGCGGCGCATCGCCTCGGGCGCCCGGCCCAGGCTGAACGGCCCGAGCTCGACGCGCTCGGGCGCCAGCACGAGCACGTCGATCCCGTTTTCGCGAAGCAACCGCGCCGACTCGCGGTCGCGCTCCACGCGCTCCAATTCGGGAATGCTGGCGGCCAGGCTGGAGAGAGACGGAACGAAGCGCCGCCAGCCGCTCTTCTCGGATTTTCCGCCGGTGCGCGGCGGCAGGTAGGAGACGACCACGGCGTCCACGTCCCGGCTGGTCAAAAACGGGACCAGCGGCGTCTTCTCGCCGAATCCACCGTCCCAGTATCTCCGCCCGTCTATTTCCACCGGGGAAAAGAGGTAGGGAACCGCGCACGAGGCAAGCACGGCCGGGATCAGCGGCCCGTCGTCCAGGTGTCGAACGCGGCCGTCGTCCAAGTCGTAGACGCCCGCGGCGAAAGGAGCGCGGCAGCGATCGAAGGAGTGGACCGGCAGAGCCTCGGCCAGCGTGGCGGCGAAGCGGTGACCGGCCAGCAGGCCGAAGCCGGTCTTGCCCAGCGGCCAGCCTGGATCCCAGAAGTCCCCGCGCCTCACGGAGAGCAGCAGATCGCGAATTTCCGCCGGAGCCAGACCGGCGGCGTAGAGCGAGCCGACCAGCGCGCCGGCGCTGTTGCCCGCGACCCTCGCGGGGCGGACTCCCAGCTCGTCGAGGGCGAGCAGCACTCCGGCGTGGTGGTAGAAGCCGAAGAAACCGGAGGCCAGCGCCAGCCCGACGCGGCGTCCTCGCAGTCGGACGGCGAGGCTCATGGCCGCTTTTCGACCTCGATGTGGATCTCGGCCGTGCCCGCGTTTCCGGCGCGGTCGTACGCCCGGACCGCAACGGCGTGGGGACCGGCCTCGAGCTCGGCGGGTAGCTCGATCTCGAACTCCTCCTCGGCCTCGTCGAAGATTCCGTCCTTGCAGAACAGCGGCAGCCAGGGGCCGCCGTCCAGCGACATCTCGAGCGCGGAGATCGCGGAAAAGCCGTCCTCGGCGACGCCCTGGATCTCGTCGCCCCGGCGACGCAGCTCTTTCACGCGGGGCTGGTGGTTGTCCACCAGCACCGGAACCGAGATCAGCTCGTCGCTCAGCACCGCCGAGGGATCGTTGCTCGGCGAGTCGTCGGCGGTCAGCCGGATCTGGTAGCGCCCCTCGGGAACCGTCTCGGTCTTCCAGTCGTAGCGGCTGCGAGTCAGCAGGTAGTCCTCGTCAATGATGGGGCGCCACAGATCCTCGCCGACCGCCCGGTACCACAGCCGGTAGCGCAGAGTGTCGCCGTCCGGGTTGTCCACCTTCCAGGACAGGTTCAGCTCGCCGTCGTTGCCGCGCGCCGGCCGGGCCTCGATCGTGCGCTCGCTGAGCGCGACGACTTTTTCGTCCGATTTATTCTTGGATTTGCCAGGCTTACCCTTGCCGTGGAACGGCGAGTCGGGATCGAGCTCGGTGATCACGGCGCGGCGGTTGAGCGGGCGGTAGGCGACCTCGGCGCTCTCCAGCACGGCGCCGGCGTCCCGCTTCCAAAAGAAGCGGAGCTGCAGGTAGCGCGCCGCGTCGGACGGGATTTCTCCTTCGCGTTTCAACGGAGCCGACCAGGCCGACCAGCTCTCGTCCGGAACTGCGGTGTTGCCCGAGCGGGACTCGACCAGCAGGCGGCCGCTCCCGTACCAGCCGCCGCGACCCCAGCGCGCGGTGGTGCCGGCGTCGAGAGGAGGTGAGAGGTAGAACGCATCGGCCTTGCGCGAGCGTTCGACCGCGTAGGCCGAGCCGGCGTCTCCGGTGCCGGCGAAGAGCAGGTCGCCCTCGGCGACCAGCGCCATCACCTGGCGCTCGTCCAGGTCGAGATCGGTGCGGGAGATGCGCTCGGGCGAGACCGAGACGACCTTGCCCTCGGCGCCCAGACCGAGAAAGGTGCGCCCGCCGTCGTCGATCGCCAGCGCGACCACGTGCCCGTCGTCCCGCTCCCAGAGCTTCTCCTGGCGTCCGTCGGGGAGGATCCGCCACAGGGAGCCGTCGCCCACCTCGCGGGCCTTGCGGGCTTTTTTCTTGGCGGAGCTGCTCTTCTTGGTGGGAATCGCCGGCGCGCGCTTGAACTTGTTGACCGCGGCGATCACCGCTCCCTCGTGGACCGCGATCGCCTTGACCTCGGTCGCGTCGAAATCGATCAGCGTTCTGAAGCGCCCCGGACCGGTGACCTCCAGCAGCAGCGCTTCGGGGCTGGTCCCGACAAGCAGGGCGCCGTCCGGCCCGCGCGCGGCCGAGAGGATGTGATCTTCGCCGGTCTCGAGGTGCAAGGCGGGCACCGCGTCCCTGCCGACCGCCCAGAGCTGACCCTCCGGGCCGGTCGCCGCGAACAGGGTGCGCCCCTCGTCGTCGAGCTCCAGCGCCCAGACGTGCTCGACCGGCTCGGGCAGCTCGGCCCACTTTTCGGCCTCGATCGGCTCGCCTTCGATCCCGGCGGCGCCGGGTATCTTCCAGATCGCGGGGTCGGGCAGGGCGGCGGCGTAGAGGTCTCCTTGGGAGTCGAGAGCCAGCGCGGTTATCACCAGCTGGCCGGTAGTGGCGATCTCCTCGACCTTCTCGCCGCGGACGCGGAAGATGCGGCCGTCGTAGCCCGTGCCGATGAAGATCGAGCCGTCCTCGCCGCGCAGGCACGACCAGACCATTCCCACGCCCTCGAGGTCGAGCCGGGTGGCGGCCAGCCCCAGCGAGACTTCTCCGCTGCTCGAGATCGCGGTCCGCACGGCCGATCCCTTCTCCAGCTCCTCTTGCCCGGCGATCTCCCACAGGCGCGTTCCTCCGGCCGCCGCAACGAACGGCACGGCCGTAAGCGCGATTCCCAGCGCCGCGGCCACTGCAGCGACACGCAACAGAGCTGCTCTCATCTCTCCCTCCGACTGCCGACCTCGACCTGGATCGAGTCCTGGCCGGCCACCAGGAAGTCCAGCGGCACGACCTCGCGCACCGCCGTGTGATGGATATCGATCTGCTCGAAGCCCGCTCTGGGGTGCAGCGCCGAGACCGCGGAGGCGGGCAGGCGCTCGAGCACCCGCCCGCGCAGCTCGATGCCTTCCCCGGGAATGTCGATCCCGACCACCAGCGACTGCGGCGGGTGGTGGCGGGAAGCGTTGGCCAGCATGTCGTCCAGGCTCTGGGGCTCGGGTATCACCGGCAGCACGTAGTCTCCACCGCCGACGGTGATCTTTATCTTGCGGTTGGCCGCGGACTCCGGCACGCGCACCGGCACGACCGTGAGCTGCTCCTCGCTGCCGTAGTGACGGAGCCTGACGTGCACGTTGAGCAAGTCGCCGGGCAGCGGCTCCTCGCTGGTCAGGTAGGCTCCGACCACCTCGGCCACGCGCCTGCCGTAGCTAAGCTTCACGTCGAAGCGCAGCTTCTCCAGCTCGGTCTCCTCGAACGGATTGCGCAGAATCTCGCCCACCAGCGAGGTCGGACGGAAGTAGCCGGCCAGCGAGAGCAAGCCGGCGCGCGAGGTGCCCGAGTCGTAGAGGGTCACCGGCGGCCGGCCGGAGACCTCGATCCTGGCCTCCAGCTCGGCGGTCACGTCCGCCATGTCGGAGGCCATGTCGCGGATTGCGCTGACCAGCACGGCGCGCAGAAAGCGCGGCGTGAGCAGGTCGTGTGAGAGCATCTCCACCTCGTACTCGTCGAGCCGGCGGCCGCGCTCGTCGCGCAAGGTGAAGACGACCGGAATGGTCGGCGCGCGGCGGTCGGTGCGGGCCAGCACGCCGAAGATCCGGTCCTGCACCAAAGCTCCGCACTCGGCGAGCGGGCTGCCGATCTTGTTCGAGCGGTTCAAAGAGGGGATCACGGTGTGGATCCGCGCGGTCGAGACGGGCAGCAGCCCGCTTCCCATGTTGAACATCGGGTGGCCGAAGGCCAGCACGCGGTCGTCGCGCACGGCGGTCACGGTACCGATCCCGGTCGCGCTGAGGTCGCCGCGGATCAGCTGCACGCCGATCGCGGAGCCCGGCTCGAACCGCGTCGGGCCTTCTTCTCCGCCCGAGCCGCCGCCCTGGACCGGGTCGATGTCGAACGGCGCCAGCGCTTCGCTCAGCAAACGGCGGGCCTCGCCCACGAAGCCGGAGAGAGCCAGCGGCGTCCGTGCCGGAGCGATTCGCTCTTCGCTAGGAGAGCCGAAGCGGCGGAAGTACGTTCCGGCCTTGGAGCGCGGCGGCGCGTCTCCCAGCGGCGCTCGAAAACGCGACAGGCGTCCTTTTTCGTTTCGGCGCCGGGCCTGCGCGCCGAAGGGAAGATCATCCCGCTCGATCACGTCCAGCATGGCGCGGATCGGGGTCACGCCGGCGATCGGCTCCTTGCTGAAACGCCAGCCGTAGGCCAGGGCGCCGGCCAGGCGACCGTCGATGTAGATCGGCGAGCCGCTCATTCCGCCGATGATCCCGGCGCGGTCGGTGAGCGGGTGATCGGCGCGGATCAGGATCATGCTCTGGCGCAGAACGAAGTTGGGCACCACCGCCACGACCTCCACGTCGAAACGCTGCGGCTCGGTGCCCTCGAACACGGTCAGGCCGTGGCCCTTCATCCCGGGGCGGATCTCCTCGGGAGCGATCGTCGGCTCGGCGGCCGAGGCCGCGGTGCAAAGCGCGAGGCTCAAAAGCGCCGCCCAAGCGGCCGTGATCGAAGCCGTGCCGGGTCTGCCCAATTCCATGGCGCGGTAATAATGCGCCGGGGGTCGTGCTTTGACAAGAGAAGAGGGCGCTTCACCCGATACCGCCGGCCCCGGTTGGGCGTCGCGGCCACGAGGGCCGCGGTCGGGATGGTGGCTTGTGGCTGTCAGTCGACCGAAAGTGATCGAAGAGTGTCCTCGTCGAGATCGGTCAGGCTCGCCACCTCGGCGATGGGCATGCCCGAGGCCAGCATCCTGGCGGCCAGTCGCCGGCGGGCCTCTTCGACGCCTTGCTCTCGGCCTCTGGATAGACCTCTGGCCTCGCCTTCCTCCCGGCCCTGGGCGACGAGCTCGTCCTGCCACTTCCTGATCCGCTCGGACAGCATCGGCTCCAGCTCCTCGAGGGGCATTCGCTCGATCGCGTCGCCCTCGGCGATTATCTTACCAGGCTTTTGCGCTTTGAAAAACCAGACCTTCAAAGCCCGCTTGAGGCTCTCCTGCTGAGCGCCGGCCTTCTTCGTCCACTCGAGGAACGAGAGAAACGCCATGATCGAGGCGCGCATCGTGGCGCTCTTCTCGATGCGGAACATCTCCGCGGCTAGTGCCTCGTCAACCCTTCAATGATGGGTTCAGGGCGAGAGATCATCGGCGAGGCCAAGGAACGACGACGAAGGACTGGCAGCGCCAATTCGAGGAGGAGTGACGCAGGAATCGTC
>JAWOBP010000222.1:0-14744 GCA_046484285.1 Polyangia bacterium | reverse complement strand
GGGGACGTGGATGTGGGTGGAACCGTCACCCAGATCTCTTCTGGCGGAAATACCTGCGCCTTGCTCTCAGGCGGCACGGTGCGCTGCTGGGGCTCGGGCATCGCCGGGTACGGGAACTGCCAGTGGATGGAGGAGGTCGAGATCTGGCACTGTCCGATCATCGGGGACGACGAGGTGCCGGCCGACGCCGGTGACGTTCCGCTCTGATCCCCGTCCCCCGCTGCCAGCTGCGCGCGCAAAACGAGCCTGGGCTGAGAGCGTCGAGGAGATCATGCAGCGGCCGAGAAGACCGTCCCCCAACCACATTCACCCGGGACGGCGTCCGAAAGCAAGATCACCTCCACTGAGGGTTTCGGCGCCGAGGCTCTCAGAACGCGAATACGGGGCTCACCGCGGTCGGAATGGCGAAGCGAGTCGTGTCGCGGGCGCGTTTGGTGATTCGCTGGTGCTGATCCTCGGCCACACCGCAACAAAAGGGTCCGATCTCTCGCTTGCCGGAGTGGGCTCGGCGTTCTACGATCCCTGACATGAGCAAACGCGACGCTGCTGTGGCGGGGTTTTTCTACCCTGGAGCTCGCGAGGAGCTGCTCGCCGAGGTCGATCGCTGCCTGGAAGGCGATTCGCCCCGCGAGCGGGCCTCGATGGTCGTCCTGCCCCACGCGGGCTACGTCTTCTCCGGCAGGACCGCGGGCCGGGTGCTGTCCCGGGTCGAGGTTCCCGAGCGGGTCGTGCTGCTGGGGCCCAAGCACCGCGCGGCCGGGGCGCCGCTGGCCCTCTCGCCCGACGACGCCTGGCGGCTGCCCAGCGGCGACGTCCCGATCGACCGCGAGCTGAGCGGAATCGTCGAGCGCGAGACTGCGGCGGTCTTCGACGACACCGCCCACCGCGACGAGCACTCGCTGGAGGTGGAGGTGCCGCTGCTGTGGCGCAGCAACCCCGAGCTGCGCTTGACCCCGCTGGCGGTGGGGATGATCCGCGCCGACGACGTCCTCGAGCTGGGCAGGGGTCTGGCCAGGGCGGTGCGCTCCCTCGACGAGCCGGTGCTGCTCGCCGCCTCGACCGACATGTCGCACCAGATTCCCGAGGCCGAGGCCCGGCGCCTCGATCGACTCGCGATCGACAAGGTTCTCGAGCTGGATCCGGGCGGATTGATCGACATCGTTGCCGAGCGGGGGATCACGATGTGCGGGGTGCTGCCCACCGCGGCGGCGCTGCAGGCCGCGCGCGAGCTGGGCGCGTCCGCGGCCGAGCTTGTCGATTACACCACTTCCGGAGAGTACAACAGGGACTTCGACCGCGTGGTCGGCTACGCCGGAATCGTGGTCGGCTGAGCGACCCGCTCCGGATCCCGGGCGAGGGTTGAGTCCCTTTTCGGGGCGAGGAGGGTTCTCTGTTTGGAGATGCCGTCTGCGGTCACCGATCTCGAGCAGCCCCACGACGACCTGATCATCAGGGCCGCCGAGGGTGACCTGATCGCGTTCGGCAGCCTCTACGACGAGTTCGCCGACTACGTGCACGGCATCCTGCGGCGGCACCTGGGCAGCTCGCCCCATGTGGAGGACCTGCTGCAGAAGGTGTTCGTCAAGGTCCTGCGCGATCTGCCCGAGTTCCGCGGCGATCGTCCGTTTCGCGCCTGGCTGCGGCGCGCCTGCTACTTCGCGGTCTACGACCACCTGCGCGAGGAAGCGCGGCGTTCCCGGGTGCCCCTCGACGAGGCCCGCCTCGAAAAAGAGGAGGTATCTTCGTGGACCGGATCGGAGCCGGCGCCCGAGGGTCCGGAGCGCGAGTACGTGCGCGCCGAGATCAGGCGCGCCACCCGCGAGAAGCTGGCCAGGCTGACCCCCGAGAAGCAAATGGCGATCGCGATGCACGACTTCGAGGGCCACACCCTGGACGAGTGCGGCGAGATCCTGGGCGTCTCGCGCTACACGGTCCGCACGCGGCTGGTGCGCGGGCGCCGGGAGCTGGCCGCGCTGGTGAGAAAGGACAACCGGCTGATGCAGCTGATCGGCCGCGGCGGAGGAGAGCGATGAACGGTGTGAACGACGATTGCCGGCGGTTCGAACACCTCTACGACACTGCGCTGCGCGGCGAGCTGAACGAGGAGGAGTCCGCGAGTCTCGAGCGGCATTTGCAAAGCTGTCCCGATTGCGCCTCGACTTTGCCGATCATGAGCGCCCTGGCCGATGCCTGGGGCTCGCAGGATGAGCCGCGGCTCGATCCGCGGCTCGAGGAGCGGGTGCGCGCCCGCCTGCTGGACGAGGATCCCGCCGCGCGGCGGGAGGCTTCTCCGGGGACGCCGCGCCGGAGAAAACGCCCGCGGGCCGCGGCGATAGCGGTCGCGGCCGCGGCCGCGGTCGTCGCCGCGGTGGTAGCCGGCGGCCTGCTCGAGCTCGACGCGGTCGAAGAGGAGCCGAGCGGGCGATCCGCAAGAGCGCCTGGAGCGGCCGAGCAGGAGGACCACGGCGCGCGGGGCGTAGAGAACGAGGCGATTCCCTGCGGCACCGCGACCTCGCTCGACGGACGCGCGATCCTGGTCCGCGGAGAATCTGCGGCCGCGCCGGTGCTAGAGGGGGCGGTGCTGGCGCGGGGGGATCTGCTCGAGGTCGAAAAGGGCGGAGAGCTGGAGGTGGAGCTGAGCGGAGCGACGCTGTCGGCCGAAGGCGGAGCCGTCTTCCGCCTGCCCGAGCGCGGAGCCGCGACCGTGGAGCTGCGGCGCGGTGTTTTGCTGGCCGTCGTGAGCAGGGACGGATCTTCCGACCCGTTCGCCGTCGAGACCCCGGCCGGAAGCATCGAGGTGACGGGCACCGTCTTTTGCACCAGCGTCGCCGCCAACGCCGAGGCCTACGTCCAGGTGGCGGAGGGAACGGTGATCGTGCGGGACCGGGCCGACGAGCGCAACGTGCTGGCGGTCGAGGCCGGCGAGGCATTTCGCCTCGACTGGTCGGAGCCGAGCGTGGAGAGTCTCTCCGCCGAGAGGCAAGAGGATCTGCTGGCCCGCGCGGGACGCACCCGGCCCGGGCCCGACGCCGTTGTCGAAGAGGGGCCGACGAGAGAAATCGAGACGCGGCCTCCCAAGGGGCGCGAGCACTGGGAGCGGCTGCTGGCCGAGGCCCTGGAGCTGAGACGTGCGCGGCGCACCTCCGAGGCGCTGAAGACCTACGAGCGCATCGCGCGGCGCGCCCCGTTTCGAGATCTGCGCGCCGAGGCCCGCTTCACCCGCGGTCAGCTGGCGTTCTCGCTGGGCGACTACGAGACCGCGCGCCGCGACCTGGGCGATCACGCCGAGCTGTTCGACGACACTCCGTACGATCGCATGGCGCGCGTCTACCTGGAGCGCATCGACGAGATCTTTGCTCGCAACGAGCCCCGTTGAGGACGGGGAGCACTCGGCGTCCGATTCGTCTATACTCGGGCAATGCTCCGGCCTTGCGCCACCGCGATCGCGCTCGTCTGTCTCTCGTCCCCGCTCGCCGCCGCCGGCGGGGAGACGCGCGAGCTGCTGTTCCTGGACGGAGAGGGCGACCCGGTCGACGGCGCCGAGCTCGTCCAGACGCTCGAGGTCTACCTGGCCGACAGCGAGGTCGGGGTCGCGAGGCGGGCGTTGGCCGAGCCCCCGCTCGACCACGAGGGGTGGGTCGAGCTGGCCGAGCAAACGGCCGAGCGGCGGCGCCCCCTGGCCGTGCTGTGGATCGAGCCGATCGGCGAGCGCCTGCGCTGGCGCGTCTACCTGATGCTGCTCGAGAGCTCCAGCGGCGGGTTGATAGTGCTTCCGATCGAGTTCGAACAGCGGCGCGGGACGACCGCGCTGCGCGTGCTGGCCGCCACCGTCCGCACCGTGCTCGACGCCGAGATGCTTTCGGACCTGCGGCGCGCCGGCCGGGTGGCCCGCGCGGATCCGCCACCGCCGCCAAAAAAGAGAGCGGCCCCGCCTCCGCCTTCCGCAGAGGAGCCCCGGCCGCGCCCTTTGCCGAGGTCGGATCGGCGCGAGAGAGCAACCTGCCTGCGCCTGGAGTACGTGGGCGATCTGTCGCTGCCTCCCCTGGCCGTGCTCCAGGGAGCGCGGCTGGGAGCGCTGCTGGGCTGGTCGCGTCGCTTCGGATTGCTGCTTGACCTGGGCTTGACCACGCGCGGCGAGCTGCGCGCGGGCGGCGCGCGGGTACGCGAGCTGCGCATTCCTCTGCGGCTCGGTTTCGCCGGTCTCGCCTCGCTGGGCGCGGTCGGTCTGCTGCTGAGCGCCTACTGGGTGATCGAGCCGACCGTGGTCGAGGCCGAGCTGGTCGAGGACAGCGACGCGGAGCCGATCGAGCCGCTGCTGCGCTTCGACACCGGAGGCGGGCTGGAGCTGCGCGCGCGGATCGGGCCGTGGCGCGAGGTCGGCTTCACTCTGGCGATCTTCGCCCAGGCGATGGCGGTCAGCCACCGCTACGAGCGCGCCGGGCGGACCGCGATCGCCCCCAGCGATCTGCGTCTGGGCTGGTCCGCGGGGGTCTACCTCCCGGGGCTCTGATTTTTTTTGAGTCGCCCGGCTCGCCGCGCGGCGTTGGTTCGGCAGGAGGTGAACGAAATGCTCGGCAAATCCACGCTACAGGGCTTTTTCTCGATGGCGCTGCTGCTCGCGGCCTGCGAGCCGACCGCTGAGATCGGCCGCGACGACGACGACGACGGAGCCGCCGACGCGGACAGCGACGCGGACAGCGACACGGACGGCGACGCGGACGCGGACAGCGACGCGGACGGCGACGCGGACACCGGCACCTTCTGCGACGAGCAGGACTTTCCGATCTCGCTGGTGCCGCCCCGCCTGATGCTGCTGGTCGATTTTTCGTTCTCTATGACCGACCCGATCGATCCGGATGCGCTCAACCCGCAGGACAAGTGGCCGGTTGCCCGCCAGGCGCTGATCGAGATGGTCACCGGATACGGGGGCCAGCTCCACTTCGGTACCGACATCTTCCCGGACGGGAGCGGCAGCAACAAGTGCGAGGTGGACGACCCGGTCGAGTACGACATCCAGCTCGACTCCGGCTCGGCGATCATCTCCTATTACACGTCGGCCTCGACCCCGAACGGGAACGGCACGCCGCTGTACTGCGGCATGCAGAATTTTCTCGATCCCACGTATGCTCCCGTATTCAACGATCCCGAGGCGCCCAGCTACCTGGTGGTCGTCTCCGACGGAGCGGACCTGTGCGGGACGGGCTGCTTCTACTGCGGGCCGTTCAACCAGTCTGCGGAGTGCGACGATATCGACGTCGAGCTCGGAGAGCTGACCGCGCAGCTCTACGACGAGCAGGGGATCCGCACGTTCGCGATCGGCTTCGGCGACGACGCGGTCAGCGCCGACGTGGCCGAGGATCAGCTAGGCGCGATCGCCGCCAACGGCCACACCGACGTCGATCAGTACCTCGACGCCGCCGACGAGGAGGCTCTCTACGCGGCGCTGGACGTGATCGCCGAGTCGGCGGTGAGCTGCACCTACTCGATCGACGAGCCGGACGCCAGCGCCGATCCGGACAATGTCAACTTCTACTTCGAGGTCGAGGGCGCAGAAGAGGTCGTCCCCTACGACGAGGACTGCCAGGAGGGCCTCGGCTGGACCTGGATCGACGAGGAGCACACCGAGATCGAGTTCTGCGAGCAGCCCTGCCAGCAGCTTCAGACCGGCGAGGTCACCGAGATCTCGGCCAAGTTCGGCTGCCCCACGGTGGTCGTCGAGTAGGCGATCCGCAAAATTTTCACGCAGGCCGGGAGCGGTTCTTCTCCCGGCCTGGCAGCATGCCCTTGCAACCCAGCGACGAGCCCGGTCCTCAAATTCGATGGTGGATCCTGGATTCTGTTGCCAGCCGGCGGGGTTGGGGTTTAGATTCGGGTGCATGGAAAACCCCAAAGCGCTAATCCTGGCCGCTCTCTTCTCCCTGGCTCCGCTCGTCGCGGGCTGCAGCGCGCTGCGCCTAGAGCTGGTCGACGCCAGCGTGGAGAAGCCGAGCAACGTGGCGGTCTACTTCACGGTCGACACTCGCGAGGGCGAGCCCGTCCCCGGCCTGACCGCGGATCAGTTCAACATCTACGAGGACGGCAGGCTGGTCTCGACCCACGAGAGCCGGCAGACGATCCTCAACCCGGAGGTGGCCGCGGTGCGCTACACCCTGTTGCTGCTCGACATGAGCGGCTCGGTGGTGGAGGCCGGCCAGGTGCCGCTGATCCAGGAGGCGGTCGGCGCCTTCTTGCAGAACGTCGGCGAGAAGGAAAAGGTCGCGATCTACGCCTTCGACGGCCGCGCCGAGATCCAGGAGATCGCCGGCTTCGACTCGGCCGCGGCCAGGCTCTCCGGGCGCGCGGAGCGCCTCTCGTCGTGGAGGACCGAGGACCCCTCGACCAACCTCAACGGGGCGATCATCGAGGCGGTCTCGGTGCTCCAGCAGGCCCGGGACGAGTCCGAGCAGCCGCTGCGTTTCGGCAACCTGGTCGTCTTCACCGACGGCACGGACCGCGCCGCGCGAGCCACGTCCGGCGAGGCGCTGCGCGCCGCGCGCGAGGCCGAGATCGGGCTGTACGCGATCGGGCTGGGGGGCGAGGTCGATCCCGACGAGATCCAGCGCCTGGGGAGCGACGGCAGCGTGCACGTCTCCGAGAACGACGCGGTGGTCGCGGCCTTCGAGCAGATCGCCGAGAAGATCCAGGGGCTGGCCTCGCGCTTCTACCTCTTGTCCTACTGCAGCCCGGCCCGCGCCGGAGTCCACGAGCTGGAGGTGGAGGCGGTGCGCGGCGAGGAGAAGGGCTCGCTCAGCTACGAGTTCGACGCCGAGGGCTTCGAGCCCGGCTGCGACCCGAGCGAGCCGCCGGCGTTCGACATGCCCGGCACAGAGCTGTCGGGAAAGAAGGGCTCACGTCGACGGGCCGCGCGACGCGCCGCCAGGTCAAAACCCGCCGCTGCCGCCGAGGGCGGATCGCGAAAGAAAAAAGAGATCGCCCCGCCGCCCGCCTACTGAGCTGAACACCGCCTCGCCGATCGGCAACCAACTGGTTGAAGCATGAAACGCGCCGGTAAACGGGCGAACGGCCCGGACCGGCTCCCGGGCCGGAGGTATCGCGATGGGCGAGAAGCAAGAGAAGATCGATTCCAATCGAGCGGACGAGAAGAGGACCGACGAGGGCGAATCGCTCGGAGGCGACCTCGAGGAGATCGAGAAAAGCTGGTTCGAGCGCGGCGATCGCCACTTCGGGGAGAGGGACTACTACGAGCGGGCCGGCTGAAGCGCTCAGTCGGAGGGCTGGTACTCGTGGGCGCCGACGTCGGCGTAAGAAGGCACGCCCACTCCGTCATTGGGCGAGTCGGGATCGTCGACGCGGGGGTTGCCGTTGATGTCGGTCTCCGAGGCGGACGAGCCGTCGGCCGCGTCGATGCAGTTCGAGCCGGCGGTGATCCGCAGGTCGAGCCCGGCCGCGTCGGCGAAGAGCGGATCGGAGGCGAAGTTGCCGGTGCCTCCGATCCAGCCTCCCACGTCGCTGTACATCACCGTGGGGCTGGACTCGTTGGTCGACATGTTCAGGGGCGAGTTGTTCCAGACGATGCAGTTGATCACCTGGGCGGAGCTGCAGTTCTTGTGAAAGACGGAACCGCCCGGTGCGTTGCAGCTGTTGGCGGTCACGGTGCAGTTCAGCATCTGGGCCGGGCTGGCGTCGTTGAGCACGGCGCCGCCGCCGGTCGTCATGCAGCTGTTGAATGCAATCTCGCAGTCGCGCAGCGTGGCCGCCGATTCGTAGTTGGCCACCGCACCGCCGCCCGAAGCGGCGTGATTGTCGAAAAACGAGCAACGGCTGACCGCGACCGGTGAGTAGGCGTTGCGCAGCGCGCCGCCGGCTCCTCCGGCCGTGTTTTCGACGAGCTCGCAGTCGGAGAAGGAGGCCTGGCTCTCCCCGTTGAAGACGGCTCCTCCGCCGTTGTCGGCCTGGTTGCCCTCGAAGGAGCAAGCTTCGAAGCTCGGCGCACCGCCCTCGGTGAGCACGGCGCCGCCGTGGACATCGACGCTGTTTTCGACGAACGTGCACCCCGAGACCAGCGCCTCGCTCTCGAACGTCCGCAGCGCGCCGCCGTTGTTCAGCGCTTCGTTGTCGGCGAACGAGCAGTCGACGATCTCTCCGGCGCCACCGTCCAGCACGATCGCACCGCCGGAGAGATCGGCTCCGTTCAGCTCGAACTCGCAGTCGTGGATCAGCGGCGAGGACTGGTCGGAGTAGACGGCGCCGCCCAGCTTGGCGAAGTTCGATCTGAAATCGCAGCTCACGACCTGCGGCGCTCCGCTCTCGATCAGCAGCCCGCCGCCGCGGCCGTCGTCGGTCGCCTTGTCTCCGTCCGCATTTCCGTAACGGACGGTGAAGCCGTCCAGCACGGCGCCGTCCTCGGCGGTGACCACGTGGCGGACCCTCGAGCTGCTCCCCTCGTTCTTGCGGCCGTCTAGCATGGTGGTGTTGGACAGCCAGTCGCGCTCCTCCCTCGCCGTCTCTCCGCCGATGAACCCGCCGTAGAGCTGCACGCCTTTGGTTATCTCGATCGTATCGTTGGCTCCGTTCTCGTAGACGAAATAGGCGCCCTTGGCGACCCACACCTCGCAGCTTTCGAGATCGTCGTAGGTCTCCAGCGCGCCAGCGGCCGACTGGGCCGCCTCGCCGACGTCGCGCAGCGCGTCGTCCCAGCTCGTCCCGCCGGGCTGGACGGCGGTCGAATCGGTGTCGACGAAACGCACGCAGATCCCGCAGTCGTCGCCGAGCCAGCCGGGCGTGCAGGCCGCGCAGTCGGCCTCCGGGTCCCAGTGTCCGGGACAGGTCTGGCAGTCCTCGCCCTCCCAGTTGTTGCGGCACTCGGCGCAGTCGGCCTCCGGGTCCCAGTTGCCCGGGCAGGTCTGGCAGTCCTCGCCCTCCCAGTGGTTCTGGCACGCGCACTCGGCCTCGGTGGAAGAGAGGTCCACGCAGGTGCCGTGCTCGTCCGCACAGTCCTCGACCACCGGCCCCTCCACGTCGCAGGAGTCGTAGGCGTGCACGTCGCCGTCCGAGCCGCACTGCACGTAGGCATCCGAGAGGCAGGGCTCGCCGGTGCCGGTGTCCGTGTCGGCGCCGGTGCCGGTGCCGGTGCCGGTGTCCGTGTCGGTGCCGGTGCCGGTGTCCGTGTCGGAGTCGGTGTCGGTGTCCGCGTCGGTGTCGGTGTCCGCGTCGGTGTCGGTGTCGGTGTCGGAATCGATATCCGTGTCCGTGTCGGAGTCGGTGTCCGCGTCGGTGTCCGCGTCGCCGGCAGGGTCGGTGCTCTCTCCGCCGTCGGACTCGTCGTACTCGTCGTTTGGTTGCACGCAGGCGGTCGCCGCCGCCAGCGAGATTGCCAGAGCCCATGCGGTCGTCGTTTCGATCGGGTTTTTCTCGTCTCTCGTCTGCATCGTTTTCTCCTCTTTTTGGCTTTTGCCGTTTGAAAAAAGTGCCCCTTTGCCAACTGATATCGGCCGTTGGGCACGAGGAGTTGCGAAAATCTTCTTTCGTTATACGAATTAGACGATAATCTTCTGCACTTCCCGAAACCTGGGATGGGCCGCGGTCCGCATCGCCTCGAAGGCGAACATCTCCACCGAGCCCACGATCGCCCCGGCGTCGCGGACGCGGTCGATCGCTTCGATCTTGTGCCGCGGGTCGCGGGATCCGGTCGCCTCGGCGATGTAGAACGGGTCGATCCCGGAGTCGAGCGCGTCGAGCGCGGTCTGCATCACGCAGACGTGCGACTCGATCCCGGCCAGCGCCAGGGTGGTGATCCCGGCCTCCTCCACGAGCGGTGTGAGCTCGGGCTCTCCCAGGCAGGAGAAGGCCTGCTTCTCGACCGGCCGGTAGGCGTCCCAGCGCTCCAGCGCGGCTCGCACCTCTGGAATCGTCGGCCCCAGCCCCTTGGAGTACTGCTCGGTGACCAGGATCGGCAGCTCGAGGTTTCCGGCCACGTCGATCGCCTGCAAGACGCGCCTGAGCACGTCGGCGCGGCCGTCGATCTGAGGCCACAGCTTCTGCTGGACGTCGACCACCAGCAGGCCGGCGGCGCGGGCGTCGAAGAGGTTGGAGGCCTCGAGCTCGAGAATCGATTCGGTCGTCTCTTCGTGACTCATTCTCTCCTCCCGGAGCCGGACGCGAGCGGCCGGAAGGGGCCGCCGGAGGCCCGGCGCGTCAAGCCGAGCACGGAAGGGATTGGTCGTCAAGGCCTGCCTCGCTGGAGCACTCCGCGCTGTGGGGAAAGCGTTTCGGGCCGGGGGTTCGGTGGGCGGCGCTCGATCGCGATACCAGATCGACGAGCGCACTTCGGCATTGGTGCAGCACAAGGCCAGCCGTGGCGATTTCACCGGCTGTTGCGTGTCCCACGGGTACGACCACGGCGAGGACGGCCTGCGTCTCGCGAAGAACGAGGCCGAGCAAATGAGAGAAATCGAAGTCGACGACATGGGCGAGACGATTCAAGTAGGCGTTCGGTTCCTTGAGGAGGTCGTCGAGCTGATCGACCGCTTCGCCAGCGAGACGACCGCCGAGTTGCGGGAGAGCCTGCCCGGTTTGAAGGTCAACCGCGCCGGGACGATTTTCATCTTCGTTGAAAGGGGTTCCGCGACGAGGGCCAAGAGGTGCCGACCGAGGCCCCGAAGAAGCGGACGCGCAGGACACCTTGGTCAACCCCGCCGACTCAAGCCCTGCTGGCTGGTGAACGGCTTGGAGCGCCTCATCAAACTCCAGGAGCGCCTCCTCGGCGGCTACGACCAGTCACTGCAAGTGGCGACGCCGGAGGACCGCTACGAGGGTTGGACCGACGAGGAACTGCTGCACTACGCCGCCACAGGCGTTGTCCTAGAGAGATACCGGTAGGCACCTACATCAAGCTCTCGGCTAGTGCCTCGTCAACCCCACGATTTCGGGTACGGGGCGAGAGATCATCGGCGAGGCCAAGGAACGACGACGAAGGACTGGCGGTGCCAATTCGAGGAGGAGTGACGCAGGGATCGTCGATGAGGGCCGGCCCGACCCGGCATTGTGGGGTTGACGAGGCACTAGTCTGATTCCCCGAGAAGTCTTGCGATCCGTGCTTCGCACGCTTGCAGGTCAGCCTCGACGCCAGGTCGGGCAAGGTCCAGTTCCTTCACGCGATCAGGGGGGGTGTTGGAGTTTGCCAGTTCCGCGTCTATCTCCTCAAGTGTTTGCTGCCAAGCGCCACGTTCAATGGTGGCCGATTTGATCAACCCGATGACGAACTCGCGATAGGCAACACTGTCCTCGTCGTTCAGATCGAGGACTTCCCAGCAAAGCTCTCCGGCTGCGGTTCTCGGCTCTACCTGTGCGCCGGAGTACCTGAGATGCTTAAAAATGACGTGGTCGCAGGGGTTGGGGATGAACTCACCCCGAGCAAGCTGGTCCTGCGTAGGCCAAAACGCTCCTTTTCGGGAGTTGCAGCAGTTGCAGGCGTAGAAGAGGTTGTCGTAGTCGAACTCAAGCTCAGGGAAATGCTGCTTGGGCCGGTAGTGTTCAACTCCAAACGAGTCCTTCCCCTTGAGGGTGTCAGGGAGCCTGCAGTAGATGCACTTTCGTTCGAACTCGCGCCTGAGAAACGGTTTGTAGGTTCGGTATTGCTGATACTGCGGTGGCTGTTCTCGCCGAGTGTGCTTGGCCTTGGGGTATCGAAACGGTGTCAACGGTCGAGGTCGAGCTTGCGCCTGACCGCAGCTTGTCGGTCCTTGGCGGCATCGGCGTCGTCGGCAATCTGCTCAAGCAGTTCGAAGTCGGCGGCCTCTACTCTGGGGACCATTTTTCGAAGCCGCGCCGTCACGATCTCGAGACGCGCAGTTTCCTCGGCCGAAAACTCCTGTGAGGCGTATTTCCTTGCCAAGAGAACGAGACGCTTGTCCCGCGTCTGAGTGACCTTGTCGGTCACGGGTTCATCTGCCGCTGCCGACGGCTCGGTTGTCGTTTCGTCACGTATGAGCCGACCAGTGTCGGACCAGGACTGGTGCCTTTCGAAAAACGGACGATAGTAGACAAAGCAGGTAGTGCCGTTGCCCTCGACGGCAGTGTGCTCTTGATTGTCGGCGACCCTCTTGTCCAACAACGAGGCCGGCGGGGTAGAGTCTTCCTCCCCAACCACGTAGAAGGGTGTCGCGGCTTCGGTATCCAGGACTGGCGGTGGTAGCTCAGTCATGGTCGCCGTCCTCCTCCTCCTGCCAATCCATGTGCTCACGCGCCTTTTCACCTATCGCCCACGCGAACAACCTGAAGGACTCGTCGTGCAGAGACCAAAGGAGTCCGTCGAGCTCCGCTTCCTCCACGTTCTCCCGATAGAAGTCCATGTCGAGCACATAGTTCGTTGGGCTGCGCTGCGCACCTGGCGGGGGTGGCGCGATCTCCTTGAGGCCGTGCCGAAGGGTATATCCTCCAGAGGTGGCTTCTCCTCGCACGGTCTGCCAGAACTCTCTCACCGAACCGTAGGTGCCTTCGAGCAACGGGGTGGCCAGGTCCTTGTTGATCCAGCCTTCGAGACCGTCTTCTTGTCCAACCGGCAGGGTGTTGATGTAGCGCAAGCCCACACGGACGAAGAAGTCTGAGTCTCGTTCCTCCTTGCTCGCGGCGACGATGCGCATAACCCGAGTATGGAAATCGTCGAAACCTTGGTAGTGCGAGGTTTCCAGGGTCAGTGCTGACGACTTGAATGACGCGATCCAACGACGTTTTCTGTCGTAAAAGGCATGCGTGATCGCCTGCGTTGCCGGACCGGGGCCGAAATTGACCGCAACGCCGTGCCCCCGGTTGTACACCGGGTAGTCGTGCTTCACCGCCTTCGCGAACTTCCGGGGCGGGCTATTTTCCAGCTCAAGTACGGTGGGAATTCGGAGCTCGCACACGGCGGTCTTGATGAAGTCCCGAGCGCAAGTAACCTTGCCGAATTCTGGGATTGTAAGTAGCTGGGATTCGTCCTCGCCCATGCTTGCACTCTCCCGACGCGGTGGCCACGCGTTCTGACTGTGTTCTACGCCCGGAGACGCTGGCCGCAAGGGAAGATAGCGCAAAATGGCACTTGAGTTCAACAACGCGGTTCTGATTGTATCATCCTTCATCGATGGCATCCTCGCGGGGACCGGCGGTTGATCACCGCCGGTATATCCCGACCGCCAAGGCCCGGGTTCCCCGCCCAGAGCCTTTTCCTATGGTTTCGGACGGGGCTTCGGTGATGGAAAATGGGAAAGAAACACGATTCCCCAAACCGGCAGAACAAGTGGTCGAGCAGTTCCTATCCGAGCTGTCCACCGCTGGTGACCGGGACCGCTCGCAAAAAGAGCCGGCGCCGCTGTACTGAGAACTCTGCGACATGGAGAAGGCTGAGCGGAACTTCAACCGGCAGGTCGAGAGGATTGCTCCTCGGGAGGGGGTGCGCATCCCGGACGGTCCCGCTGGACGTCTTGGACGTTGGGGGAGGTTATGACTGGGGGTCGTGGATCTCGTCGGATCGGCGCGGGAAGGGGATCAGCACCAGGTGTCGCGCCGCGAGCAGCTCCCGGCAGAGCCGGACCGGAACTCGGCTCGCGCCCTCCAGCTCGGGCAGTCGCTCGGCCGGGACGGTCAAGATGGTCCTGGGGGGCTCGAGCTGGCGGCCGACGGGGTCGGGCTCGTATCCTTCCTCTCGAAGCCGGCGCGCCGAGCTTTCGGGCACTGCGTACGCTTCGGAGGAGAGGGCCAGCAGGCGGCGGAATCGCCCCCAGGCGCCCTTGGCGTGACGGCGCTGGCGGTACTCCCAGTCTCGCACCGCGGCCCGCGACCTCACCTGTCGCGCCCGGCGCTCGAGAGACGCCGTCACCGGCTTTCCTCCAGCCGTTCGAGCCGGCCGAGCAGATCGGCGATCATTTTCCTGTGAAGCCCGGGATCGGGCATGTTCTCGCGCGGCTCCATCAGGGACAGGATCGCCAGGTTCGATCGAACCGCGTGTCGCAGCTCGGGACGCAACCGCGCGTAGATCTGGGAAAGCTCCTCGAGGTCGGATTCGTCGGAGGTGAGGAGCAGACCGACGGTGACCAGCAGGTCTCGATCGCCTTTCTCTGCACAGCGGTCGGTCATCAGCTTCTCGACCAGGAGGCCGGCCGGCCGTGGAACCGGGATGCGGAGCCCTTCGACGTTCAACGGAGCGCCGGGCCGAAGGTGGGACAGGGGTCCGAACACCACCAGCGGCAGCTCGCGGTCCTCGAGAATGTATGTCTCCGAGGCGTCCTCGATGCTCGGATCGATACCCACGAAGTTCACCTCGATCAGCTCCTCTCTGTCCGGAACCCAGACCGATGGCTCTTCGGGCGAGGGGCTCAGCCCTTCGATTTCGCAAAGGCGCTTTTTTACCGCCAAGTGATGCGAGACCTCGACTCCTATGTCGACGTCTCGCGAGACGACCAGCGTCGACGCGGCCTCGGGCTCGAGCAGGTTCGGGATCTCGGAGCCGATCACGAGCGTGCCCTGCTCGGACAGAACGGGCTGCAGCGCTCGCAACGTGGACAGCAGCTGACCGCGAAAGTCCATCCGTCGCAGTATATGCGACCCGGCGCCCCGCGCAACAACGACCCGGCCCCACCCGGTCCGCCGGTGGCGGCACCAACCTGCACGACGGCCTGGTGCGCGCCTACGAGCTGGCCCAGGAGAACTACGGCGCGGACCGGATCGACCGCGTCGTCCTGATGTCGGACGGCGGGGCCGACATCGGAATC
>JAWOBP010000179.1:0-36073 GCA_046484285.1 Polyangia bacterium | reverse complement strand
AATCCTATTTCATACGTTCAAGTATTTTACAAAACCCAGTTATCATAGAGGATCTAACAGGGAAAAATGCGTTACCGCCGGATCACTAAGACCTACTTTCGTACCTGCTCGAAATGTCTCTCTCGCAGTCAAGCTCCCTTATGCCTTTACACTCTATGCGTGATTGCCGACCACGCTGAGGGAACCTTTGGACTCCTCCGTTACTCTTTGGGAGGAGGCCGCCCCAGTCAAACCGCCCACCTACCACTGTCCCCAAACCGGATAACGGTCCGGGTTAGGATTCCTACAAACCAAGGGTGGTATTTCAAAGGTGGCTCCACGAGAGCTAGCGCTCCCGTTTCCAAGCCTCCCACCTATTCTGCACATGATCTGCCAAAACCCAATAATAAGTTGCAGTAAAGGTGCACGGGGTCTTTCCGTCCAGTTGCGGGTAATCGGCATCTTCACCGATAATTCAATTTCGCCGAGACTCTTGTTGAGACAGCGCCCGAGTCGTTACACCATTCGTGCAGGTCGGAACTTACCCGACAAGGAATTTCGCTACCTTAGGACCGTTATAGTTACGGCCGCCGTTTACTGGAGCTTCAGCTCGGAGCTTCGATAATAAATTATCTAACAACTCACCTTAACTTTCCAGTACCGGGCAGGTGTCAGTCCCTATACGTCGTCTTTCGGACTTAGCAGAGACCTGTGTTTTTAGTAAACAGTCGCCCAGGCCGATTCTCTGCGACCTCCTTCAGCTCCTCCAGCAAGTGAATTTGCCGAAAGAGGCACTCCTTCTCCCGAAGTTTCGGAGTCAATTTGCCGAGTTCCTTAACAAGAGTTATCTCGAGCACCTTAGGATTCTCTCCTCGCCTACCTGTGTCGGTTTGCGGTACGGTCGCTTTAGAAATTCACGTAGAGGTTTTTCTAGGCAGCTAGATTAGGGCCAGTTTATGCGCTATTGCGCTCCCCATCGAATCTCAGAGTTAATGATCGTCCGGATTTGCCTGGACAATCCTCCTACATTCTTAGACCAGCTATTCCATCAGCTGGCTGACCTTTCACTTCTGCGTCACCCCATAGTTCAAACACTTCTAAAGCGGTTCCGGAATCTTAACCGGATTCCCATCGCCTACGCCTTTCGACCTCGGCTTAGGGGCCGACTTACCCTGAGCGGATTAGCCTTCCTCAGGAAACCTTAGGCTTTCGGTGAACAGGTTTCTCGCCTGTTTTATCGCTACTCATTCCGGCATAATCACTTCTATCTCGTCCACCATATCTCGCAATACAGCTTCTACCTAAAATAGAACGCTCCCCTACCAAACGATCTCCCGAAAGAGATCGAGTCCATAGCTTCGGTGACAGACTTTAGTCCCGACAATTATCGGCGCAAATCCACTTGACTGGTGAGCTGTTACGCTTTCTTTAAAGGATGGCTGCTTCCAAGCCAACCTCCCAGCTGTCTGTGCAAATTCACTTCCTTTGTCACTTAGCCTGTACTTTGGGACCTTAGCTGATGGTCTGGGTTGTTTCCCTCTCGCCCGTGAAGCTTATCCCCCACGGGCTGACTCCTGTGATAGATAATAGTGGTATTCGGAGTTTGAATGGGGTTGGTAAGCTTGTAAGCTCCCTATTCCAGCCAGTGCTCTACCTCCACTATTCATTTCACAAGGCTAGTCCTAAAACTATTTCGGGGAGAACCAGATATCTCCAGGTTTGTTTGGCCTTTCACCCCTACCCACAGCTCATCCGGGAAGTTTTCATCCTTCTACGGTTCGGACCTCCATGCAATTTTACTTGCGTTTCATCCTGGCCATGGGTAGATCACCTGTTTTCGGGTCTACTACACGCAACTGAACGCCCGTTTGAGACTCGCTTTCGCTACGGCTTCGTGGTGTTTTCCACTTAACCTTGCTACGTACAGTAAGTCACCGGATCATTATGCAAAAGGCACGCAGTCAGGTTTGAAGATCTCCGAAGAAATCAGCAAACCCTCCTACAGCTTGTAGGTAAATGGTTTCAGGTACTATTTCACTCCCCTCTCGGGGTTCTTTTCACCTTTCCCTCACGGTACTAGTTCACTATCGGTCGCTGACAAGTATTTAGCCTTATGAGGTGGTCCTCACAAATTCACACCGGGTTCCTCGTGTCCAGTGATACTTGGGAATACGATCAAATAGGGATCATTCTTTTCGTCTACAGGACTGTCACCTTCTGTGGTTTAACTTTCCAAATAATTCGACTAAGAAATCACTTTGTAACCTATTCAACCTCTCTGCATCCGGTTACGATCGCATCCCATAACCCCGGTTGCGCAAAGCATGCAGGCTTTAACACACAACTCGGTTTGGGCTGTTTCCCGTTCGCTCGCCGCTACTAGGAAAATCGAATTTCTTTCTCTTCCTGGAGTTACTAAGATGTTTCAATTCACTCCGTTCGCCTTCCAATGACTATGTGTTCATCAAAGGAATGATATGTTATTACATACCGGGTTTCCCCATTCGGAAATCTTCGGATCAACATTTGTTGGCAACTCCCCGAAGCTTATCGCAGCTTACCACGTCCTTCATCGCCTGTCAGCACCAAGGCATCCGCCATTCACCCTTAGTAGCTTAACCAAAATCTTCAGTGCTACAAAGATGCCGTTTCGCTTTACCCTGTTTCTGTTTTCAAAGAACATTCCGGTATTTACCAGATATCTATCACCAGTGGAGAAGACCGGGTTCGAACCGGCGACCTTCGCCGTGCAAGGGCGACGCTCTCCCAGCTGAGCTACTTCCCCAATAGCTTCAAAAATTATTCCTCTTGGTGGGCCTAGCTAGAGTTGAACTAGCGACCTCACGCTTATCAGGCGTGCGCTCTAACCAACTGAGCTATAGGCCCAATATATATAATAGAATAGCGTGCAGAAACCGTTCATAACATGGTTCGACATTTCCTCCGGTGGAAAAACAAGGTTTCCTCCGGAGGGCTCCTTAAGAAAGGAGGTGATCCAGCCGCACCTTCCGATACAGCTACCTTGTTACGACTTAGCGCCAGTCACCGGTCTTACCTTCGGCGGCTCCCTCACTAGGTTGGGACACCGACTTCGGGCACTTCCGACTTCCATCGCTTGACGGGCGGTGTGTACAAGGCCCGGGAACGTATTCACCGCGGCGTTCTGATCCGCGATTACTAGCGATTCCGCCTTCATGCAGTCGAGTTGCAGACTGCAATCCGTACTGAGACAGGTTTTCTGGGATTCGCTCCACTTCGCAGCTTCGCTACCCTCTGTACCTGCCATTGTAGCACGTGTGTAGCCCGGGGCGTAAGGGCCATGAGGACTTGACGTCATCCCCACCTTCCTCCGGCTTAACACCGGCAGTCTCACTAGAGTGCCCAGCCGAACTGGTAGCAATTAGCGACAAGGGTTGCGCTCGTTGCGGGACTTAACCCAACATCTCACGGCACGAGCTGACGACAGCCATGCAGCACCTGTCACCCCGTCCCCGAAGGGAAAACCATGTTTCCATGGCGGTCGAGGGATTTCAAGCCCAGGTAAGGTTCTGCGCGTTGCTTCGAATTGAACCACATGCTCCACCGCTTGTGCGGGCCCCCGTCAATTCCTTTGAGTTTTAGCCTTGCGGCCGTAGTCCCCAGGCGGGACACTTAACGCGTTAGCTACGGCACCGCAGGGGTCGATACCCGCAGCACCTAGTGTCCAACGTTTACAGCGTGGACTACCAGGGTATCTAATCCTGTTTGCTCCCCACGCTTTCGCGTCTCAGCGTCAGTATCGGTCCAGGTAGCCGCCTTCGCCGCCGATGTTCCTCCCGATATCTACGAATTTCACCTCTACACCGGGAATTCCACTACCCTCTCCCGTACTCTATCCCGGCAGTTTCAAGTGCACCTCCTCGGTTGAGCCGAGGGCTTTCACACCTGACTTGCCGGGCCGCCTACACGCGCTTTACGCCCAGTGATTCCGAACAACGTTTGCACCCTCCGTATTACCGCGGCTGCTGGCACGGAGTTAGCCGGTGCTTTCTGAAGAGGTACCGTCAGACCCTGGGGTATTATTCCCAGGGTTGTTCTTCCCTCTCCGACAGGGCTTTACGATCCGAAGACCTTCATCACCCACGCGGCGTCGCTGCGTCAGGCTTTCGCCCATTGCGCAATATTCCCCACTGCTGCCTCCCGTAGGAGTCTGGGCCGTGTCTCAGTCCCAGTGTGGCTGATCATCCTCTCAGACCAGCTACCCGTCGTAGCCTTGGTAGGCCATTACCCTACCAACAAGCTGATGGGGCGCGGGCTCATCCTCTGGCGACAGCCGAAGCCGCCTTTCCCCACCGAAGTGGACTCATGCGGTATTAGCACCCCTTTCGGAGTGTTATTCCCCACCAGAGGGCAGATAACCCACGTGCTACTCACCCGTGCGCCGCTCTACTCACACCCGAAGGTGCTTTCTCGCTCGACTTGCATGTGTTAAGCGCGCCGCTAACGTTCGTTCTGAGCCAGGATCAAACTCTCCAGTTCAAACCTGATTGTGCCGGGATTCGAAGCTCCCGGCGAGCTCTTTTCGGAGACCCGTTCTCTATCTGCTGCCCAGTTTTCAAAGACCGAACCCGCTGGGGTTGTGGGCCACCAGCGCCAAACTCTTATTTTACGACCGCCTCGGCTCGCGGTCAATCGCTTTTTTCCGCAAGCCGCAGCGCGCCGAAGCGACGGGCTTTATAAGGGCTGGCGGCTGGCTCGTCAAGAGAATTCGACCCTCTTTGTCTCTTTTTTTTGTGGCCGGGATCAGGAATCTGTAACATACTGGTTTTGCAGACTTTTCCCGGCTAATCCGAGGCGAGGGAATACTCGTCCCCCTTCCCCCGTCTAAAAAAATGCGCTACCGGTTCCCTGCGGACGTCTGAATCCGCCGCGGCTCGAGCGCCGCTGCTCGTTACTTTGGGAGGATCGCATTGAAAAAAAAGCCCATGAAAAAAAGCGGCCCGCTTCTCGCGTCGTTTCTGGCCGCCGTCTCCCTGGCCGCTTTCGCAGCCTCTGCGAGCGCCGGACGAGGCGACGAAGACGCAGCGGCGATCGTGGAGAAGGTGCAGGCCTACTACAAGGATATCGACGGCTACCGGGCCTCGTTCGTCCAGACCACCGCGCACCGGCTGTTCCCCGGACGCCTCGAGCGCGCCTACGGCAAGGTGATGTTCGCGGAGGGCGGCCTGATGCGCTGGGAATACGAGCGCCCGCAACACAAGCTCTTCATCTACGACGGCGAGACCCTCTGGGTCTACGAGCCCGAGGTTCCGCAGATCTTCACCGGCTCGGCCGACAAGCAGCGGCTCGAAAAGGGTCTGGCCTTCCTCACCGGCGAGGGCCGCATCCTGGACGAATACGAGGCGAGCAAACTGAACTCCGAGAAGTTCGGTTTCTCCGAGGGAATCGTCCTCGAGCTGCGCCCTCGCGACCAGCATTCGCCGTTCAGGCACGTCGAGCTGTACGTTGATCCCGACGAGCACCGTGTGGTCCGTTCGGTCGTCGTCGACCACGACGGCAACCGCAACCGCCTCGACTTCAGCGACGTGGAGAAGAACCCCGACCTGGCTACCGGGCTGTTCCGCTTCGAGCCGCCACCCGGCGTTCCCGTGATCCGCGCGCAGCGATAGCTTTCAGACGAACACGTCGGCCTCGCCGTTCGACCACACCATCAGTGTGCTCGGCAGCTGCTCGAGCAGCGGCAGGGCCTGCTGCAAGTACAGACGAGTCTCCTCTCCGCTTTCGGCGTTCATCCCCAAAAGCACGATATCGGCAACCTGCCCGGACTTGGCCGCGATCACCTCTGCCGGCGGATCGGACGTGCGAATCACCTCAATCCTGGCTCGAATGCGGGTCAGATCGCGCAGCTTGCCGAGATTGATCCGGGCCTCGCGCTCCTCCTCGTCGCTGGAGACTACGCGCATCACGCGGATGTTGGCCCCGGACCAATTTCGATCGAGCGTCAGCAGGTAGGCCAGCAGTGCCATCAGACTGCCGTTGCGCTCACCCCGCCACCACAGGTCGATCGTGCGGCTCCGCTTCTTGGGCGCCAGCTCGCCCGGCTTGAAAGCCAGCAGATTGCGATCGAACGAGGCGAGAATGCGCACCGTGGCCTCGAATCGCTTCCAGCGTTGCGTGTCGGCCGGAGACGGCATCGAAATCAAAAGTGTGTTCGGCCTCAACCCACCGATCGAATAGCTCTGCAGAAAAACCGACAGGCCGCGGAAAAAATCGTCGACCACCACCGACTCGGAAAAGGCGACGATCCCCTGGTCGCGAAGTTGGCGCCGCAGGTTCTGGACGAACGCCTCGCGCATCCGCAGCTGAGCCTCGACGTCGCGCCCGGACCACTCGGAGATGTGAGCCACGGTGTACAGGCCGCGCAGGCTCTCGAGCCACCCGCCGACGCGCACGAGCTCGATATCCTCGACGGGATCCTCCGTGATCGCGGCCAGGATCGGCCGCCAGTTCTTGGGGTGCGGCTTCTCGCGCTCCAGGTAGAAGAGGTTGTCGCGCGTGCGCTGGAAGATGAAGCCCCGCTTGGCGTCGCCCCAGCTTGTCTTGATATCCCGCTTGTGCAGATAGAAATAGATCATCGCCGCGATCCCGAGCGCCAGCAGGGCGTAGGTCTCGTTGATCTTGATCATCGCCACCGCGCAACCGAGCGCGCCGACGAGCGCCGTAACCCAGTGAAACGCCTTGAAGCGCGGCCGAAAGCTCGGATTGGCGCCCTTGCTCTCCACGAACGCCGAGAGGTTGATCATTCCGTAAGCGATCAGGAAAAACATCGAGATCACCCCGGCGACCGCGTTCAGATCGCCGGCCCAGATCACGCCGACCGCAATCAGGCCGGTCAGCACCGTGGCCCGCCGCGGCTCGTTGGTCGCTCCCGAGCCCTTGCCGAAAAAGGTCATCGCCTGCATCAGGCGGTCCTGTCCCATCGCCTGCAAGATGCGCGGCGCTCCCAGAAAGCTTCCCAGAGCCGAGCTGAGGGTCGCGGCGAACACGCCGGCGGCGATCAGCGGCCCCCAGACGCTCATCTCCATCAGGGCGCCGTAGCTGTTCGACTGCAGCTCGCCGCGCGGGCTGGAGCCGGCGGTCAGCACCATCTGGGCGACGTAGACGCAGGCGGTGAATGCGATCGCCGCAAGCGTGCCCCACGGGATGGAGCGCCCCGGCTTTTTCAAATCGCCGGACATGTTGGCCCCAGCGGTGACTCCGGTCGCGGCCGGGAAGAAGATCGCAAACGCCGTCCAGAACCCCACCTCGTCGTCGAATGCCGAGTGCCGATTGGCCTCGAAGGTTGCGCCGTCGAACTCCAGCGCGCCTCCGACCAGAAAGCTGGCCACGGACAAAAGCAGGATCCCGAGCACGAAGAACTGCGCCTTGAGCGCCAAATCCGCGCCCTTGAAGGTCAACGCGAACAGCCCGATCACCACCGCGGTCGACAGGATCTGGGGCACGTGCAGGGTCGCGGCGAGTCGGGCCGCGTCGGTATCGAACATCTGCAGCTTGGCCAACAGCGGGTAGAGCAGATCGAAGACCGCCTCGGTGAAGCCGATCGTGTAGAACGCCACGCCCACGGCCTGGGCGAAGAAGAGGGTAATCCCGATGCTGCCGCCGAAGTCGGGGCCGAGCACCCTCGAAATCATGAAGTAGACGCCGCCGACCCGCATGTCGACGTTGGTCGCGATCGCCGAGAGGCTGAGCGTTGTCAGGACGGTGATCAGCTTGGCGATGCCGAGGATCGCCAACCCCGCCCACAGGCCGCCGTAACCCACGACGAAGCCCGTGCGCATGAACATGATCACGCCGAGGATGGTCAGAACGCACGGAGTGAAGACGCCGCCGAAGGTACCGAACCTCGCTTGCGACCGTTCGTTCATTGCGCGCAATCATACCGGATTTTGCGAAAAGCACAGCCGAATCTCGCCGAGTCGGAATCCGACACCCGAGAGGTCGAAACGAACGAGGATACCTTGCACCTGGAACCCGGCTTCCCCATAATGCCGGCTGCGAAAAAAATCGAACCCGGGAGCAGATTGGAATGGAAATCGAACACGAGAGCGAGCTACCGAGCGGACCCTATGTCGGATCGCTGAACAAGACCTTGGCGATCCTGGTCGGTGGCGGACCGGCGCCGGGCATCAACGCGGTGATCAGGTCGGCCACGATCGAGGCGATCAATCAGGGCCTGAGGGTGATCGGCATCTACGACGGCTACAAGTGGCTGGCGCGTGGCTCTTCGACGCACGTGGAACGGCTCACGATCGACAAGATATCGCGAATTCACTACCGCGGCGGATCGATGCTGCGCACCTCGCGCGTCAATCCCACCAAGGATCGCGAGATGATGAACAATACGCTTGGGGTGCTCACCGAGCTGGAGGTGGACTACCTGGTCAGCATCGGCGGCGACGACACGGCCTACACTGCGATGAAGATCGGGGAGAGCGCCGAAGACCAGATGCAGATCGTCCACGTCCCCAAGACGATCGACAATGACTTGCCGCTTCCTGGCCAGATGCTGACCTTCGGCTACCAGACCGCCCGCGAGCTGGGCGCGCAGCTGGTGAAGAACATCATGGAGGACGCCTTCACCTCGAACCGCTGGTACTTCGTGGTGACGATGGGGCGCAAGGCCGGTCACCTGGCTTTGGGAATCGGCAACTCGGCTGGCGCCACCCTGACCATCATCGGCGAGGAGTTCCGGGGTAAACCGATCCGGCTGGCCCACGTCTGCGACATCCTGGAGGGCGCGATCATCAAGCGCCGCCTGCTCGGACGCGACTACGGCGTGGCCGTGCTCTCCGAGGGATTGATCGAATCGATCGAAACCAAGGACTTGATCGATCTCGATGACATCGAACTCGACGATCACGGCAACATCCGCTACGCCGAAATCTCGCTGGCGCAGATCGTGAAAGACCAGGTGCGCAAGCGCCTCAAGGAGCGCGGGATCGAGGTCAAGATCGTCAACAAGAACATCGGCTACGAGCTGCGCTCCCAACCGGCCAACTCGTTCGACCTGGAGTACACGCAGAACCTGGGCTACTCGGCGGTGCGCTACCTGCTCAACGGCGGCAGCGGCGCGATGATCGCGATTCGCGACGGCGGACCGTACATCATCCCGCTCAAGGACGTCATCGAGTCCGAGACGGGACGAATCGCCACGCGCCTGGTCGATCTGGACAACCCCTACTACAAGATGTGTCGCCGCTACATGATTCGGCTGGAGCGCTCGGATTTCGAGGAGGGCAAGAGGCTCTCCCGCCTGGCCCGGGTTGCCGGCTGCACGGCCGAGGAGTTCCGCTCGCAGTTCGTCTACCTGGCCGACTGGGGCTGAGCCAAACCCGACCAGTCAGGCGCCGGCGGCCTTTCTTTCTCGTCCGCGGCCCTTGCCTTGGCCCCTGGTGGAATCGGATCCCTTGTCGCCCTTGGCGTTGGTCTCCTTGCTGGCGCCCTCGGATTTAGACGACGTTTTTCCCCTTGCCTTCGGCTCGCGCAGGTTGCCGTACTCCTTGGCGTACCAGCCGCCCCCCTTGAGCACGAAGCTGGTCTGCGACACGATCCGCCTGGCCTTGAGACGACCGCAATGGGGACACTTGCGCTTGGGGCTGTCGGTGATCTTCTGAAAAAGCTCGAACTCATGGCCGCAAGCGTTGCAACGATATTCGTAGATCGGCATCTCGCCACCTCCCGCAACGACGAATGCAAATTAATCCCCTCGCCGCGGAAGTCAACTCCCCGGGCCGGCTGGCTAGAAAACGGGTCCTCCCACTTCGCGGACCTCGTTCCAACCGAGCTTCTCGACGCGCTTTTCGATCTCCGCGGCCGGTATCGCCCCGGGCGCCGCGTCCGCCACGCGTCCCTTCTCGTCGAGGAAATAGGTGGTCGGAACGATCGGAATCCTGCCCAACGCGCTCTGCCCGCTGGCGACTCTCCATTCGGCCAGCCCGATCTCGAACGGCAGTTCGTTGAACTCCGCATACTCCTCGAGCAGCGGGCGCTCGGCCGGCTCCAGGGAGAGGACGGCGAAGCGCACCTTTCCCGCCTCGCGCTCCCAGGCTTTTTCCACCTGTCTCAGGTACAGCTCGCTGGTCAGCTCCGAGATGCGAACCAGCACCAGCACCGCCGGCCGCCCGCGCAGATCGGACAACCGCATCGTCTCGCCCCCCAGCTCGAAGGTGAAGTCGACCGGACGGTCGGGAAGCGGCGTCCCGCGAGCTCCGGCGCATGCGACCGCGGCCAGGGCCCAGGTCGCAAGCAGCAGAGCGGCGCCGCGGCTCGGTAGCATCCGCTCGTCCCGCTCAGGGCAATCGCTGGATGAGGTGGAAGCCGAAATCGGTCTCCACCACGTCGGAAATCTCTTTTTCCTCCAGCTGGAAGGCGGTCTTCTCGAACTCGGGGGACATGTCGCCCTTGGAGAAGGTGCCCAGGTCGCCGCCGGCGCGCTTGCCCGAGGGGCAATCGGAGTGCTCGCGCGCCAACTCGGCGAAGTCGGCGCCTTCCTCCAGCTTCTCCTCGAGCTGCTCGATCAGCTCCCGGGCCTCCTTCTTGGAGCGGGTCACCGAGGAGGGCCTGCGCTTGGATCCCTCGTGCATCACCAGGATATGCCGCGCGTGAGCCTCGAGCACCTGCTGGCGCTTGATGATGTGAAATCCGAAAGGCGTCTCGACCGGCTCCGATATCTCGCCGACCCCCATCTCCAGCAGCGCGCGGCTGAACTCCGGAACCATCTTTCGAGCCGGAAAGACCCCCAAATCTCCGCCTTCACGCTCTCCGGAGGGGCAGTCCGAGTGCTCGCGCGCCAGCTCGGCAAGGTCCGCCCCCTTCTTCAGCTTCTCGTGCAGCTCGGCTGCCAGCTTCTCGGCCTCCTCCCTGGTGCGCTCCACTCCGCTGCGCGCCTTGGGCGCCTCCTTGAACATCAAAAGGATGTGCGAAGCGGACAGCTTCTCGTTGGGAACCTGCACCGGCTCCGGCTCGGCCGCGGACACGCTGCCTCCGCTTTCGCTCTCGCCTTCGCCGGCCTCTTCGCCGTCCTTCCCGGCGGCCGGCCGATCCACTTCCTGCGACCGCCCCTCGCCCTCGTCCACGGCTTCGCCTTCGCTCTCCTCCACCGCGCCAGACTCACTCTTGGAGCCGCACGCGGCCACAAGCAGCGCGCAGGCGACGGCGATCGCTCCAAATGAAAAAAGCTTCATCTTCCGCTCCTCGTTTCAGCTCGCTCGACCGGCACCACGCCAGCCGGTCGTATGATACGAGCTTTGTTTTGCGGTTTCCAGAAACGAAAATCGTGTTGATCGACGCCGCGATGCCCTCTATGGTCCGCCGTCGACATGCCGGACGTGAAACGCAGCATCCAGACCTTTTTCAAGGACCCCGAGCCCGTCTTTCGCCTGGAGAACGTGGTGCCCGGCGCCAACGTCGTCGAGGGCATCGCGCGGGTCGAGGAGCCTCTGCGCTCTCCGGTGCGCGGCCAGAACTGCGTGGCCTACTTCTATCGCTCGTTTCTGGTGATGCAAGGCGGCCGCGCGCCGGCGATCCACAAGCTGCGCGAGGCCGAGGTCTACACCGGCTTCGAGCTGGAGATGGAGGGCGGGACGCTGGAGGTGAGGCCGGCCAAACCGGGCAAGTTCACCCGCGAGGAGCACCAGCAGCTCGGCAAACGATACGGCAAGGGATTCCAGGGCGTCGAGGAGCTGGTGATGCCCGGAGCCCGCGTGCGGCTGCGCGGCAAGACCAAACGCGAGGGAAGCAAGCTGGTGCTCAAGATGAAGGAGATCACGGTTCTGCAAAAGCAGGCCGTCTCCGCCGGAGTGGTCGGCGATCGCAAAAAGCGCCGCAAGCGCAAGAAGAAAAAGAGCTCCTGATCAGGCCAGATCGAACTCCTTGCAAAACAGAATCGTCTCGGGGGGCGGATCGGAGCGGTAGTGCTCCAGGCGGTGGGTCTCGGTCGGAAAGCCGTGCAGGCACTCGCCGGTAAGCTCGTCGAAATGCGCGCAGTGCTCACAGGTGAAGCAAAAGCGGTACCGTCTCTCCTGCTCGACGAAGCTCTCCTTCCAGACCACTTCCATCGCGATCTTCCCTTCCCGATCAGCGCTCGAGCAGCACGAGGCTCTCCAGGTACGCCGTTTGGGGGAACATGTCGAACCCGAGCGCGCGCCTCACGCGGTACCCGCCGCGCGCCAGCAGCGCCAGATCCCGGCCCAGAGTCCGGTGGTTGCACGACACGTAGAGAATTGCCTCGTGCCCGGCTCCGGCCAGCTCCCCGGCCAGCTGCGCGCATCCGGTCCGCGGCGGATCGACGATTACCAGCTCGGCTCCGCGTCCCAGCTCGCGGTACTTCTCCAGCGCGTCGCCCGCCACGGCGTGGACCCGCTCCAGCCCGCGCTCGGGGAGGTTTTCCCTGGCCGCCTCGACCGCCTCGCCGTCGATCTCCACCGCGGTATAGCGCTCCGCGTGCCGGGCGAGGGCCACCGTCAGGTTGCCGGCGCCGGAGAACAGCTCGATTGCGCTGCAAAAACCGCCATCTTCCAGCCACTCGGAGGCGGTGGCCGCCAGCTCGAGATTGACCCCCGGGTTGGCCTGACCGAAGCTCGCGGCACCGATCCACAGCGGCTGTCCGTCTCCTCCGAGCACGCGGATCCTTCTCTCTCCGGCGACCGGCAACGCCATCCCGTCCAGCAACACCCCGATACCCGCCCAGCCCGGCGAGATCGACTCTCCCACCGCTGCACGCGCGGCGTCGTAGAAGCTCGCAGGCGGCGCCTCGTCGAGCGCTACCGCTGCGATCGGAGCCGGATCCCCGTCGGCGACCAGCATCTCCGCCGGGCCGTCCAGCTCGCCGAGGAGATCGCGCGTCGCGTCGCCGAGACGCTCGGCGAGAGCCGAAACGAGAATCGGACAACGCCTCGCGTCGATAACCTCGCGCGAACGCCTGCGGTGAAATCCGAGCACGGCGCCCCGCCGTCTCTGTCGGAACTGCAATCGCGCCCTGGCGCGGTAGCCCAGCTCCCGGCGCGAAGGCCGAACCTCGACATCGTCGACGCCGGTCGCCCGAGACAAGAAATCGCGCTTGGCCGCCAGCTGCACCCGCCCGTCGAGGTGCAGCCAGGCGCATCCTCCACAGACGCCGAACAGCTCGCAGGCCGGCTCGCGGCGGCCCGGCCCCGGCTCCAGCACTCGCTCGATCTCGGCGCGCAGTCTCTTTCCGCTTCGCCGCACCGAGGCAAAGGCCCGGTCGCCGGGAGCGCCGAGGGGAGCGTAGATGCTGCGCGCCCCGCTGCGCGCCACCGCGTCGCCCCCGGAAGCGAGCCGCTCGAAAAACAGCTCCATCCTCTGCCCGCGACGAATCAATTGGGAAAAGCCTGGGCCGGAGAGCCGCGCGAGTAGTTGAAATCGAACTCCCCGAACAGGTCGGCCCACGGTCCGGGCTCCTGCGGGGACTCCCAGTCGCGGGGATCGATGAACTCCAGGTGAAAGCTGCCGCGCACGCGCTTGCTCTCGTCGGGAATGTAGATACTGTCGAAAACGATTTCGCCCTGACCGTCTGCGAAGGCGTAACTGTTGTCCGGGCACAGCTCGTTCAGGTAGAGAGTGGCCCGCGCCGGAGAGTCGCCAGCGGTGGTCGGAACTCCCGCGTCCGGCCCCTGCTCCACGAACGTCTCGATGCTCGGCTCCACCACGACGGCGAAGGACTGCCCGGGTGCGTCGGCGAACATCTCCACGTCCTCGACTCTAATCACGACGCCGTCCGAGAACACCTGGGACTGGCCTCCGTTTTGCAGACGAATCAGCAGCGCGCCGTCGAAATAATCCGCGGCGAAGAAATCGACACCCAGGTCGAAATCCGGGCGGTCGCCGACGCAGTCCGGAAGGCTGGCGCTGCCCCAGACCCGGCCGTCGCCCGCCCCGGTCGAGCAGCCGGCCCCGAGCAGGACGGCGGCCAGTCCCCACGACGACAGGATCGCCGACTCCGGCACAAAACGCCTCATGTCCAGATCAATATCACGCGCCACCGCGGCGGTCACGCTCGCCCGGCTCGTGCCGGCCGAGCGATTCGTATCGCGACTCGGAGCTGGCGTGTTATACTGCGCGCGCCATGGGCAAAGGACGCAAGAAGAGCAGCACTGTCGACGACGTGATCGACATCACTCCCACCGGAGTCGAGACCCAGGGCCCGATCACCGAAAAGCTCTCCAGGCAATCGAAATCCCGCTCGGTGGCGCATTACGATTCGCTCGACGCCTTCCTGCAGCAGATCCAGCAGTATCCTCTTCTCACTCCGGCCGAGGAGAAAGAGCTGGCCGAGCGTTACACCCAGACGGGAGACGCCAACATCGCAGCCCGGATGGTGACCGCCAACCTGCGGCTGGTGGTCAAGATCGCCTTCGAGTACCGGCGCGCCTACCGCAACATCATGGACCTGATCCAGGAGGGCAACATCGGCCTGATGCACGCCGTCAAGAAGTACGATCCCACGCGCGGGGTAAAGCTCTCCTCCTACGCAGCCTGGTGGATCCGCGCCTACATCCTGCGGTTCGTGCTCAACAACTGGCGACTGGTCAAGCTGGGTACCACGCAGGCCCAGCGCAAGCTGTTCTTCAATCTGAGCAAGGAGCGCGCGCGGTTGAAAGCGATGGGAGTCGAGCCGACCGCCCGGATGCTGGCGGAGAGAATCGGCGTCTCGGAGAAAGACGTGGCGGAGATGACCAATCGTCTCCAGGCCGACGATCTCTCGCTCGACCAGAACATCAATGATGGAGACGGGCGGCCGCTGAGCCGCGTCGATACGATCCCGGCGCCCTCCTGGCCCGCCGACCAGCTGGTGCAGGAGGCCCGCTTCGGCGACGCGGTCGCGGCGCAGCTCGACGAGTTCGCCAGGCCGCTGGGCGACAAGGAGGATTTCATCTTCCGCGAGCGGTTGATCGCCGACGATCCCCTGACCCTGCAACAGATCGGCGACCACTTCGGAGTCAGCCGTGAACGGGTGCGCCAGATCGAAAAGCGCCTGCTTGGCAAGCTGCGCGACTACCTGGAAAGCGAGCTGCCCCAGTACTTCGACGAGGATCCCCTCCAATGACCGCCGCCCAGGGCGCCGGCGAGCTGTACGTGGTCGGCACTCCGATCGGAAACCTCGAGGACGTGACCCTGCGCGCCTTGCGAACTCTACGCGAGGCGTCCGTGATCGCAGCCGAGGACACACGAGTCACGCTGCGCCTGCTGGCCGCGCACGACATCTCGACGCCGTGCACCAGCCTTCGCGAGCAGAACGCGGCGCGAGCCGTGCCGCACCTGGTCGAGAGGCTGCTCGCCGGCGAGGACGTCGCCCTGGTCAGCGATGCCGGTACCCCGGCGATATCCGATCCGGGCGAGCAGCTCGTCAGAGCCGCGGCCGAGGCTCGGATCGCGGTTCGACCGATCCCCGGACCCTCGGCGCTGGCGGCCGCGCTGTCCGTCGCAGGGCTGCCGGTCGAGAGCGCCCGCTTCGTCGGCTTTCTGCACCGCTCCGGGCCGCGACGCCGCCGGCAGCTGGCGAGCGTGTCCAACGATCCCTCGACCACTGTCATCTACGAGTCTCCGCCCCGCCTGGCCGACACCCTGCGCGATCTGTCCGCCGCCTGCGGAAAAGACCGCCGCGCCGTGGTGCTGCGCGAGCTGACCAAGCTCCACGAGCAGATCGATCGCGGAACACTGTCGGAGCTGGCCGAGCGCTTCGCAGGGAAAGTCCGCGGCGAGATCACGCTGGTGGTGGCGGGCGCCGAGACGCGGCCGGCGGAGGACGACGAAGAACGTCTTCGCGAGCTGGTCAGCGCCGAGATCTCGAGGGGGCTCTCGGCCCGCGACGCATCCTCGGCACTGTCGAAGGCCCTGGGAGTGCCGCGCAAAAAGCTCTACGAAATGGCCGTGAGCGCAATCGCCGAGAGAAACGACTAGTGCCTCGTCAACCCCACAATGCCGAGTCGGGCCGGCCCTCATCGACGATCCCTGCGTCACTCCTCCTCGAATTGGCACCGCCAGTCCTTCGTCGTCGTTCCTTGGCCTCGCCGATGATCTCTCGCCCCGTACCCGAAATCGTCGGGTTGACGAGGCACTAGACCGAAATTGGCGACTTCGCGGCTTTTATCCTACAATTGATTACATGTGGTGCTCGCGAATCTCGCTGCTGTCGATCCTGGGGCTCGCCGCGGCCTGCGGAGGATCCCCCCGCACCCCGCCGCAAAGAGCGGCCAAGTCCCCGCGGTCGGAGCCGGCCGGCGCACGAAACGGCGAGTGTGCCGCCGAGCGGGCCGCTCGATCCGCCACGCTGCGCCGCCGGGGCGACTGGAAGCTGACGTCCGAAAGGGTGCGGGAGGTGGCGCCCCTCGTGCGGCGCGCGGCCCGCGAGCACGGCGTTCCCGAGGATCTATTGTTCGGCATCATCTGGGTCGAGTCGCGTTTCGACCCGCGCGCGGTCTCCCCGGTCGGCGCCCGCGGGCTGATGCAGCTGATGCCGCGCACCGCCGACTACCTGGCGGAGCGGATCGACTGGCGCGGCTCTCACAATTCGTTCGATCCGGAGTTCAACGTCGCCGCCGGCAGCTGGTACATTTCGCGTCTGATCGCGCGTTTCGACGACGTGGATCTGGCCCTGGCCGCCTACAACGCCGGCCCCACCAAGGTCAAACGCTGGCTGCGCGGCGACGGGCTGCCCTCCGTCTCGATCGAGTACTACACGATGGTGCAGACCGCCCGCGGATTCTTCCGCGACGGCTCCGGCGGAGAGGTCCCGACCGACGACGAGCTGGATCGCCTCGGCTTGCAGATCCTGATCGCGGGCCTGTCGGACAGGCAGTTCGGACTGGAGCGCATCGACGATCCCGACCCCCTGCGTTGATCCGTCATCGAATCCGCGCCGCTGGCGATGTCTCCCACAGCGGGTATATTGGCAGTGAAGTGAAAATCCGGAAATGTGCATACTCCGAGCCAAGATGATAAAGTGATCGAGTTGTTTTCCCCAAGGAGAAGGAGACCGAGATGCGACTGACTGCATCCAGGATCGTAGCATCGATGCTCGCCCTCGGGCTGATGGCGGCGAGCTGGACCTCGATCGCGCAGAATCACAAGCTCTACACTCGGGCGACCGAGGGGGTGGTGCTGCCCTCGCCCTCCATGACCGACGTGGACGACGCCACCGCCCTGTCGGTGAACCCGGCCAACCTGGGCTTTTTGGATTCGTGGAACCTGACCTACGCAGGCGCCTGGGTGAACGACCAGGACCGGCTGGCCGGCCAGGGGCACGGCCTGTTCTTCGCCTTTCCGCTGGGGCCGCTGGGCTTCGGCGTGGCCACCGAGTTCATGCTCGCGCCCACGGGAGTGCGCGAAGGTTGGCAGGGGCTCGACGACCGGGCTCGCCTGTCATTGGGCATGGCGGTCAACCTCCAGCGGGCAGTGGGGATCGGAATCGCCTACCGCACGCTGCTGCGCTACGATCTGGGTGATGTCGACACGCTCGATCTCTCTCTCTCGGTACGTCCCGTCAACCACCTCGCACTGTCGTTCACGGTTTCCGACGTCAACCGTCCCAAGGTTGGGTACATGGCCGTAGACGACCCGGGTCTTCCCGCTCGCACCGAGTTGGCGCCGCGCCGTTTCGCCGTGGGGCTGACGATCCGCCCGCTGGGCAACGACCGCTGGAGCCTGGGATCGGAGCTGCGCTACCTCAGCGGCCTGAAGAACGAGCTGGGAGAGGAGGCCAATCGCACCGACCTGACCGCGCTGATGACCGCGATGATCGTCGACGGGCTCACGCTGCGAGCGCGCTTCGGAGCCGAAGGCCTGCGCGACGACGAGCACGAGGACGGTTACTACGTGGACGGCTCCCTGGCGTTCGATTTCGGCCATTTCGGTTTCGACGTCGGCTCCTACTACCAGGTCAATCCCGAAGGCGGCCGGGGTTTCGAGGGCGCTTCCTGGGCCGTCTCCTTCTCGGGCGACGAGGCTCCCGCAATTCAGCTGCCCAGAGCACTGCGCCCTCATCGGGCCGTGACGATCGAGCTGGAGGATTCACCGGATTCTTTCGAGCTGGCCGAGCTGCTGGAACGGTTCGAGCGCCTGCTGGCGGACCCGAGCGTGGACACGCTGGTGCTGCGTCCCGGCTCCACGTCGCTGTCGATAGTCGATTCTCACGAGCTGCGCCGCCGAATCCGCGAGTTCTCCGCAGGCGAGGGCCGGCAGACGATCTGCTATCTGACCGAGGCCTCGGCCTCCGCCTACCAGGCCTGCGCGGCGGCGGATCACGTCTGGATCAACCCGGCCGGCGGAATCCGGCTGGCTGGAATCCGGACGCATGGCGTGTTCTTCAAGGACCTGCTCGACAAGATCGGGATCGTCGCAGACATCGTACGCGTAGGCGAGTACAAGAGCGCTCCGGAGTCGTTCACGCGCAGCGATCCCTCCGATCCGGCGGCGCTGGCGATGAACCGCTATCTGGACTCGGTGTACACGCGCGTGGTCAATCACGTGCAGCAGGATCGCGGCGTGGGCGGTCTGGAGGCCGCGCGGGAGGCGATCGAGGGCGGTCCCTACACCGCCAGCGAAGCGCTAGCGGTTGGGCTCGTCGACCGGATTCTTCCCGCGGACGAGTTGGAAGACGAAATCGGCGAGCTGGTCGACGGACCGCTGGTGATGCTCGACGACTACGGCGACGATCCGCTCAGGCATCGCGCATACCTGGACGCCCCGGCCGTGGCCGTCGTGCACATCGACGGCGACCTGATCGACGGTGAGAGCGTGCACATCCCGCTGCTCGACATCCGGATGACCGGCGCAGAGACGGTGACGAAGCAACTCCGCGAGATCGCGCGCGACCCGCGAATCCAGGCCGTGCTGCTGCGCATCGACAGCCCGGGAGGCTCGGCTCTGGCCTCCGACCTGATCTGGCGGGAGGTGATGGCGCTGCGCGAGAGCAAGCCCGTGATCGCCTCGCTGGGCGAGGTCGCGGCCTCGGGCGGCTACTACATCGCCAGCGCAGCCGACGTCATCTACGCGGAGCCGACCTCGCTGACCGGATCGATCGGTGTGTTCTACGGAAAAGCCGACCTGTCGGGCCTGCTCGAAAAGATCGGAGTGGGCGTGACCACCTTCAAGCGCGGAGCACACGCCGACATGCAGTCCTGGACCAGACCCTACACTCCCGAAGAGCGGCGCAGGCTGCTGGTCCAGATTCGCGAGTTCTACGACTTGTTCCTCGATCGCGTGGTGGAAGGTCGCGGACGCGGATTCACGCGCGAAATCGCCGACAAGCGCGGTCGCGGACGAATCTGGTCGGGGTCGGACGCGCATCACCACCTGCTGGTCGATCATCTCGGCGGATACCTGGAGGCGCTGGATCACGCGCGTGAGAAGGGCCACGTCTCCCGTAGCACGCGAGTGTTCCACGTTCCCGACAGCAAGATGGGAATAGTGATGAGGATGGTCAGCTCGGTGCGAGCGGCGTTCGCGGACGATCCGTCCCCGGCCGAGATCCTGTGGTCCAAGGCCGAGTTGGGAGAGCTGGTTCGTGCGGCGCTTCCCCTGGCGTTCGTCGACAATCGCTCGCCGCGTGCCCGCCTTCCTTACGCCGTTTTGGAATCAACCCGGTGATCACTCGGAGATGTCGACCATTTCGATTTCCAAAAAAGGATAGTCCTCGGCCAGCTCTTGCAGACGCCCCCTGAAACCGTTGTTGATGCTCTCCACCAGCTCTTGCTGAATCTCGTCTCGATCCGCACCCGGCAACCGTTGAGCGTGCAGCACGTTCATCGCGTAGTCCTTGACCACGCCCATCCGATCCACCACGTGAGACAGCTCGTCGTCCATCGGTATTTCTCCGAGCCGCTCGGCCTCGGTCAGCTCGCGGTAGGCCTCGCCGATCTCCTTGACGGAGTCCGTGGCCTTCCCCTCGAGGATCGCCCGGGAAAGCTCCGCCGAATCGTATAACGAATCGAGCGCGGCTCTCAGCTCGCGCCTCTGGTGACCGTTCAGCGGCACAGGATCGCTGATCTCGGGTTCCGACTCCTCGAAAGCGGGACGGACGATCGGGGGAGGATTCGGAGGCTCGCGTAGCTTGCGAACCTTTTGGCGAGCCGCCACCAAGCTTTTCAGCCTTTTCGACTCTGCGCGAAGCTCATCAGCCCGACGGTTTCTCTTCTCTTTGCGAGAGTCGGCCTTGCGTTCCGACTTCCGCGGCCCGACGATCGAATCCTCGCTCTCGTCGCCCGAGAACAAAAACACGCCCGAAACGACCATCCCGGCGAGCGCTGTGAGTAGAACAACCACTTTGCAAACAGAACTCGTTTTCGCCATTGATCTTCCCCTTTAAACAGCCAACGGGTGCCGGGGTGCGTCCGGCGCCCGGGTCTTTCGACAGAAACGAGCGATCTCCAGGGACGAGCCGGCTCGACCATGCGCAACCAGGCGCTCGCGGCCCGCAGCGGCTCCCGGGGCACGGACCCTGGAACGCGGCTGGAGATGCGCCCGATGTGCAGGTCCCCGGCCGGCAGGATCTTCATGAGCGAAAGCTAGTGCCGAGTCAACCTCTCCCGTTCGGGTGAGAGCGGCCCCTGCCTGCGTATCCCGGCGTCACTCCTCCTCGACGTGGCGCTGCCACGCCTTCGTCGTCCTTCCTTGGCCTCGCGGACAGTTGCTCGCTCTACCCGAACGTTTTCGATTGACTCGGCACTAGCAAGCGGGCCGGGGGGGCGCAATCGGTGGCGGGATCGCGGTGTTACCCGATATCGATCGTCTCGGCCCTGGCCTGGAGCGTCGCGGCCTTGCGTACGTTGACGATTCCCACGGCGACGAAGACGCCCACCACCGCGAGCCCCACCAAAAGGACGATCCAGAGGCTCTTTCCGGCGGCTTGCGCCCGAATCACCTCGTCGGCCAGCAGACCGAGAGCTCCGAGCGAGAGCGGGCCCAGGTACCAGGCGGGCACGCGCTTCAACAGCCGGGCCTGGGTCAGCAGCTGCCGGCGGTGCGCGTCGACGAAGCGCCTCGTGTCGAGCGAGGGATCCGGGAGCCGGACCGTTCGACCGTGTCTGATCCGGTGACGGTTGCCCGTCTCCAACGACAGGATTCTCACAAAAAAGCTCGGAGGAAAGCTGCGCGCCGTGATCGGAAACAGGTCGCGCGTCCTGGTCGCCGTCGACTGGACGAGGTTCAGACAGAGGCGGCCGGAGAGTGGAGAGCAGAGGCGGTGGAACGGATTGTAAGTGCGATTGACAATCTGTTCCAACCAGGATAGACGGTTGTCATGATTGAAAGAAACCTGGAGACACAGGTGCGCGACTCAGCTTCTCAGTATCCGGTCGTGACCGTCACCGGGCCGCGGCAGTCCGGCAAGACCACCTTGTGCAAGCGCGTTTTTCCCCAAAAAAGGTACGTCTCCTTCGAGCAGATGGAGCAACGACTCTACGCCACTGAGGACCCGCGGGGCTTTCTGGACGATCATCGCGACGGAGCGATTCTGGACGAGGTGCAGCACGTTCCGGGTCTGCTCGGGTATCTCCAGACCGAGGTCGACGAGCGTCCCGAGCCGGGACGCTGGGTGCTGACCGGATCGCAGCATCTGGGACTCTCTCAGAACGTTTCCCAGTCGTTGGCCGGCCGCACCGCGGTTCTGCGCCTGCTGCCTTGCAGCATCGACGAGTTGGGCCGGTTCGACGAAGCACCCGGCGATCTGTTCGCGACCCTCTGGTTCGGGGGCTACCCTCGTATCCACGATCGTCGCATTCCTCCCTCGCGGTGGCTGGCGGACTACGTGACCACCTACGTGCAACGGGACGTCCGGCAGTTGCTCAACGTCGGCGATCTCACGACCTTCACCACATTCGTTCGTCTCTGCTCCGGTCGCACGGCCCGAACGGTCAACACCTCGGCATTGGCCGCGGACTGCGGTATCAGCCACAACACGGCGCGCGCGTGGTTGTCGGTGCTCGAGGCGAGCTTTCTGGTCTTTCGCGTTCCTCCGTTGCACGCGAACTTGAGAAAGCAGCTGATCAAGTCGCCCAAGCTGCACTTCATCGACAGCGGGCTGGTCTGCAACCTTTTGGGAATCGATTCGCCAGAGCAGCTCAGGCATCACCCTTTGAGGGGGCAAATTTTCGAAAGCTGGGTGGTCTCCGAGGCGTACAAGCACTCGCTGCACCGGGGGCTCGAGCCGCGTCTTCACCACTATCGGGAGCGCAAGGGGACCGAGGTGGACCTGGTGGCCGATCGCGGCGGACGAGTCGTGCTGACGGAGATCAAGTCGGGAATGACGGTCTCGTCGCGTTTTTTCGATTCCATCTCCAAGCTGGAGCGCGCATTGGCCGAAGGAGAGACGATTGCGCAAAGGGGCGTGGAGAAGCGGCTCGTCTACGGAGGCGATCAGCGGCAGCGCCGCAGCGCCGCGCTGGTGATCCCCTGGGCCGAGGTGGCAGAGCACGACTGGTGAGGCGCTCCGGGCTTCTCGGTTGCGCTCCGCGGGCAGGGCCGGAGAAATCCGTTCTCTCGATCGGCGTCGGCGTCTCAGCGCACGGCCACGTGCAGGGCGGCGGCTCCCAGCAAGAGACGCTCGAAGGTAACCTGCCCGAAGCCGGCCTCTCCGAGCAGATCGCTCACCTTCTCGGCGCCGTGGTAGCGCTCCACCGAGCCGAACAGGTAGCCGTAGGCGGGCTGGTTTCCTCCCAGCAGCCGCGCCAGCGGCCTGGCGATTGCTCGCAGGTAGATCCGCTCGGCGGCCTTGACCAGCTTCGAGGAGGGCTGGCTCGACTCCACGATCACCAGCTTTCCGCCAGGGCGCAGCACGCGCCGCAGCTCGGCCAGGATGCGCGGCGCCCGGGGATTGGCCCAGGTGATGTTGCGAAAGGCGAACGCGATCCCGATCCTGTCGAAAGCCTCGTCCTCGAAGGGTATCCGTTCCAGGTCGCCGAGCAGGAAGGTCGTCGATTCGTCCAGTCCCCGCGCCCGGGCCTTTTCCCGCGCCACCTCCAGCATCGGCGCGCTGAAGTCGAGGCCCGCGATCAGCCGCGGCACGTTTTTCTCCGCCGCGATTTCCAGCGCCAGGTCACCGGTGCCGCAACCGGCGTCCAGCACCCTGGAGGGGTTTTCTTCCAGGCATTTTCCAAGCGCGCGGCGACGCCAGCCCCTGTCCATTCCCAGCGTGATCCCGCGGTTGATCGCGTCGTAGCGTCGTGGCACGGTGGAGAAGAACCCGCGCAGCCGAGGAGCGCCGCGGCTTCGACCCGAATCCTCCTCGCGATTCGCCATCATCTTCACCCGACCAGACCGTCGATCAGGTATCCGGCGCCCAGCAGCAGCTGGGTGAGCATCACGACCGCGACGTTGGCCCCCAGCGCGGGCACCAGCTCCTTCACGTTGCGGTGCGCCAGCGCGCCGCGGGAGGCCTTGATCGCGAGCGGCAGCGTGAGCAGGGCCAGAAGCGCCCAGATCGGCATCGTCCCGGCCAGGACGAAGGCGACGATCCACGCGTAGACCAGGCCTGTCAGCACTGTGTAGACGACCGCGGAGCGCTGCTGGCCGATCATGACAGGTGTCGTACGGCGGCCTCCGGCGCGGTCCGCCTCCACGTCCGGCAGCTCGTTGATGAACAAGAGGTTGTGCACCAGGATGCCGGCCGGCACGGCGGCCACCAGCGCCGACCAGGAGTAGCCGCCGGCCTGCGCGAAGTAGAAGCCCAAGATGGGCAGCAGACCCAGGCCCAGACCCGCCGACCACTCGGGAAAGGGGACCTTGAGCAACAGGGGAGTGTAGAGCAGCACGCACAAGGTGGCCGCGGCCAGCAGCGGAACCAGCAGCCAGCCCTTGACCACCGCGAAGTAGACGCCGATCGGCGCCGCCAGCAGCAAGGCGCCGAGACCGAGCCACAGCACCTGCGCGGCGCTCAGCCCGCCGGATGGCAGCACTCCGCTGCCGCCGGAAAAGGGCGTGCGCTCGGTGCGCGTGTCGATACCGCTTTTGAAATCGAAGTAGTCGTTGAGCGTGTTGACGCTGATGTGTGCCAGCAGCACGCCCAGCGTGGCGAGCAGCGCGTGACCCAGGTGAAAGCCGTCCTCGGCGAACGCCACGCTGGTCCCGTAGAAGCCCAGCACCAGCGAGAGCAGGAGAAACTGCGGGCGGGTCTCTGTGATCCAGATCCTGGCGTTCAAGGCGCTCTCCGGCGTGCGTGGATGCCTACTGGAAGGAGTCCGGGTCCTGGCCGCCGCCGGGTTGCTGCGGCTGCTGCCCGCCGGGGCGCTGCTGCTGGAAGCCGCCGGGGGCCGGGGCGCCGAAGGAGTCCGGGTCGTAGACCGGCTGCTGTCCGCCGGAGGGCTGCGGTGGAGTGTAGCCCGCGGGCGGGGCCTGCCCCTGGATCGTGATCACGTAGGTGGCGGGCTGACTCAGGTTCTTGAACCTGGGGAAGTCGATCGCGGCCAGCCCGTTGGTCAGGCACTGCTGCAGGCCCGGGATGTTGGCCGGCAGGATCTGCAGGTGGGAGGCCTTGCCGGTCTCGCCGGTGATCACGAACTTCATGCGAATCTGCTTGAGCGTCGGCACCCTGCCCAGCGCGGACTGGACGCAGGGCTTGAGCACTTCCTGGTTCTCGGCGATCGCCTTGTTGATCTGATCGCGAGTCAGCGAGTTCGGTCGCGCCTCCTCGGCAGCCGCCGCTGCCTGGGCCTGGGCCTGGGCCTGGTCCTGGGCCTCCTGCTCGGCCTTGCGGCGCGCCTCCTCGGCCGCCCTGGCCGCGGCCTTGGCCGCCGCGTCGGGATCGAGGATGTCGCGCAGCATCGTCTGCAGCTCGGGCAGCGTCTGCGGGTCGTCGCGGATCTCGGCGACGACCTGCTTGCCGGCCTGACCGCCGTGATTCAGCAGGGCCTGCGCGACCGCCGCCAGCGCGTCCTCGTGCCCGATGAAGGACGAGTCGGCGTGGTAGAGAATCAGAAACTGGGTCAGCGTGCCGGCCACGGACGGATCGCCCAGAGCGTCGATCGCCACCGCTATCTCGCGCAGATCCTCGACCGGGGTCTCGTGGTCCATCAGGTGGGTGAGCAGCCCGGGCACGGCGGCGCGCTCTTCCATGTTGACCAGCGCCGGCGCGACGACGCCCATCGGCGGCGCCTGTGTCTGCTCGAGGAAGTCGTAGCGCATGTGCAGCGCCTCGACGAGGTACTCCGAGCCGGTAGTGCGCTTCTTGAGCGCCTGGACCACGGAATCGCGCAGTCCCTTGGGCACCTGGGCGTCCGAGTAGACGGCCAGCAGGTCGCGCGTCACCTCGGGCTTGGGGATGTCCGCCATCAGGAACGCCGCGTAGGAGCGGATCGGCATCATCCGGTTGTCCTTGTCCCACAGGATCTCGCCCAACCCGATCAGCGGATCCTCGGGGGTGCCGCCGCCGCCGGCGGGGCGGAATCCGTCGGCGTCGAACGTCGCTGTGAGGATTTTCATCCCGGTTTCCTGGCTCCAGATCTCCTTGCCGGAGGCTGCGTCCACGAAAAAGAGGCGACCGTTGCCGTCCACGCCGAGCACACCGCCGACAACTGCGTCTACGCTTTCCAGGTCCTCGGAGGAGCGGTAGGTCCACCTGACGCGGTGGGTATTGGCGTCGAAAGCGATCACGTAACGCCAGTAGTGAAGGTAGTAGAGACCGTCGGCGAACGCGATCGGCTGGCCGGGCGCAGCGATCGGCTGGCAGTGGAAGCGGATCTTCTCGCTGGCCGAGCGGCCGCCGACCGGCCGGGCGAAGGCGTCGCGCTGGAAGCCGGGATCTCCGGGCACCGGCTCCAGCTGCGGAATAAACGAGTTGGTTCCCTCGCGCGTACCTGTCATCGACGCCTCGTCGAAGTGGAACAGCTTCGGCAGGTTGTTGCCCGACGCCATCGAACCGTAAAAGACGCCGGCGGGCCCGGAATGGACGTAGTTGATCGTGAAATCGTCCGCGCGCAGGCGCAGCTTTTCTTCGCCCTCGGAGGCCAGCAGCACGGCTATCTTCTGCCGGTCCCAGGGCACGAAGACGTACCCGTCCTCGGCCGAGGGATCGCCCAGCAGGCCGCCGCCGGAGCTGATGTCCCACTCGCGGTTGCCGCTGTGAGCCCCGAGCGCGACCAACCGGCCGTTGGAGTAGGCGCCCGGCTCGTGTCCACCGACGCCCATCGCCACGAAGGCCAGCTCGCCGTCCACGGCGGCGCCGTAGTAGTCCCAGCCCTCCTCGATCTCCACGCGCCACAGCTCCTGGCCGCTCGAGAGATCGACACCGGTCACCTCGTAGCCGGACTGGAAGACCAGCAAATTGCCCTCGGCGGTCAGCTCCGACTGCACCGGAGGCGTGATCTTCCACAGCGGTTGCCCGCTGGTGAGATCCCAGGCCACCAGCGTGCGCGGCTCGCCGTCGGCGAGCATCACGGCGATCGGCTTGCCCGCCGCGTTCTCGGGAGCGGTTGGAGTTTCGGGCGCGCCGAGCGCCTGGAGCACGGGCCGCGCATCCTCGATCCTGTTGTCGGGATACTTGGAATCGAAAGCGGCCGCGGTGGTTTCGAAAAAGGCGCCGCAGATCTCACCGGCGGCTCCGAAACAAAAGATCACGAGCGATGCCAGCAAGAACGCTCGAACGAATTGTGCGATTCTGTGCCCGGTCATCCTCTACTCCTCCGCGATCTGGCGCACCATGCGGCTCGCCATCTTGTACAGCTCGTTTTCGTCTTCCTCGGTATCCGGCGGGAACGACGCCTTGTAGGCCACGGCGAACCTGCGAACGTCGGGGCCGGCGAGCTCGAAGAGCTGCTCGAGAATCGTGAGCTTGGCCTTCTGCGGGAAGTCGTCCCGCTGTAAAAACTCGTCGAATCCGGGCAGCAGCAGCTTGACGTCGACCTTGCCCAGGTACTGCGCCAGCCGCTTGGCGTCGGCCGGCTTGCCGATCTGGCCGATCGCGATCGCCGCGGCGTACACCCCGCGGTCGAACGCCTGGAACAGGATGTTGACCGAATCGTGGTTGCCGCGCTTGCCCAGCGCCAGCGCCGCGGCGCTGCGTACCTGCGGGTTGGAGTCCCGCAGTCTGTTCTCGAGCGCGTCCCGGATCCGCGAGTCCTGCATTCCCTCGAGCGCGTAGATCGCGGCTACCCGCGCGTCGGCGCGGCGGTGCTCGAGGTACTCGATCAGGATCGGGACCGAGGTCTTGTGGCCGATCGAGCCGAGCGCCTGGATCGCGGTGTTGGTGATGTCGTTTCGCGGGCCGGTGCGAAGCAGATCGGTGAGCGGGCCCACAGCCTCCCGCGAGCCCGAGGCCGCCAGCAACTGCACGCTTGAGAGAACCTCCTGCGGGTTGGGGCTCTCGAGCGTGTGGATGGCGTCGCGTACCTCGCGCCGTCCGATCTTCTGCGCCGACGCGCACCACGCCGAGGTCAGCAGGGCGGCGACAGCCAACGGAATCAACAGCCTTCGCATCTTTTCTCCCTCGTCTTCGAGATGATATGAAAAAAACCAATATCAGCAACGATTTGGGATTTCAACTAGCTGAGTATAATCCCCTTGCGATGACGATATCGAGACACCTCGCGCTCCGAGCATCAACGCTGGTCGTGGCCGCGGCTCTGGCGACCGCCCAGTCTCTGCACGGCCCCGGTCCCCAGCCGGCGGCCGGCGCGGCGGCGGTCGAGGCGCTGGTCTCCGATCGGGACGGTCCGCTGGTCGATCCGGGCAGCTTTCGCTGGGTCCGCCCCGCGCGGGTCGCCTCCAGCGGACCGATGGAGTGGCATCCGGCGGTGTTCCTGGCGCGCCCCTCGGCGGGTGAGAGCCTCGACCTGTTCGCCGCGGATTTTCGCGTCACCTCCGGCGGGGAGCCGCGCGAGGCGCGCAGGCTGGTCGACATCTCCCGCGCGGCCGATACCTCGGAGGACGTGCTGGCCGCCCACGGCGAGGGCCGCGTCGCCTACGGAACGCGGTCCGAAAAAGGCTACATTGCGCTGCACCTGGTCGACTTCGCCGGAGAGCCGCGCGATCTGACCGCGGGCTGGCCCACGGCCTGGAGGTTGGCGAACCGCGTGACCAACTTTCAGCGCACCGGACGCGCGCGCGGGCTGGCCAGGACGTCCTACGTCTTCGCCCGGCCGCCGCGGAAGCTGAAAATCGATTTCGACCAGAGCGGTCGGCTACGGGTGCGGACCGAGCGGGAGAGCTTCTCGATCGCGCCGGACGGCACCACCGACTCACCGGCGGTCGTGATCAAGGAGCAGGTCAAGGGGAGGCCGGCGTTGATCGCCTGGGCGGTCGACACGGCGCGCGCCGTCTCCTGGATCGGCCCGGAGGGGATCGAGTGGCTCGAGATGCACTGGTTCGATCTGCGCGACCGGTTGGCGCGGCTGGAGTACGACCTGCTCGGAGCCGAGCGCCGCGGCGCGGAGCAGATCGACTACTCGGGAGCGTCGGTGACGCGCAACCGCTCGGGAGTACCGGGCTGGCCTCCGGAGCGGCTCGAACCGCAGCTGAAGCGGCCCGCCGAGGGGGAGGGCGTCTGGGTGCCGGTCAACGACGGCGTGTTCACTCCGCGGACCAGCGGTCCGCCCCTGTTCTTCGAGACGTTCCTGCGCGTGGATCCCGAGCGGCCGTTCGCTCCGGTCTACATGACGGCCTGGGATCCGGCGCTGGTCGATCTGCGGATCATGGCCGGGACCGTGGAGCCGCTCTCGACGACCGGCATGACGGGAGAGGGGCAGGTGCCGCGGCGCTCCGGGGACGGCATGGACGTCTCGCGGCTGGTGGGTGCGTTCAACGGCGCCTTCCAGGCGCTGCACGGCGAATGGGGAATGATGCTCGACGGCAGGGTCTTTCTCCCGCCCAAGCCGTACGCCGCCACGGTGGCCCGCTTCGAGGACGACATCGTGGCGATGGGAACCTGGCCCCAGCCGGCCGGCGAGATCCCCGAGCGGATGGTCGACATGCGCCAGAACGTCAACCCGCTGGTGGAAGACGGCGAGTTAAACCCCTACCGCCGTTACTGGTGGGGAGGGGTGCCCGAGGAGTACGAAGATCCGATCTACACCGTCCGCAGCGGAATCTGTCTCACCTTCGGCGGCAAGCTCGTCTACCTGTGGGGCGAGCACCAGGGGCCCGAGACGCTGGGCAAGGCGATGATCGCCGCGGGCTGCGACTACGGAATTCACCTGGACATGAACGCGGGGCACTGCGGGTTCGAGTACTACCGCGTGGATCCGCGCGGCGAGTGTCCCGAGCTCGAGCGCCGGCTGCGGCGCTCGATGGAGGCCGAAGGCCTGGTTCCGCGCCGAGAAGAACTGGCCTACCGCTCCCGCAAGCGGGTACGCGAGATGGCGCACATGCGCTTTCCGCGCTACATCGGGCGCGATCCGCGCGACTTCTTCTACCTGCTGCGCAAGCCCGCGATCTTCGACAATCCGCCCGAAGGGCTGGCGGGCGAGTGGATTCCGCGCGGCGCCAGGAAGGGCTACCCGGTGCCCGTGCTGACCGGAGAGATGGGAGGCGGGGCCGAGATCGTCAAGGTGGATTCCGGACAGGTCTCGTTTCGGATCTCGGACGAGCCTCCCGACGACGCGCCGCTGGTGATTCCGTTCTCCACCGCGGCGAGCGGAATCGAGACCGGCCTGCGGGCCGGCGGCGAGGAGCTGCGACCCCTGCAGAGCGGGGAGCCGGCGATCGGTTTCGCAGGAGGATCGGTGACGGCGTTCGATCCGGAAGACACGGTTTTTGGCGAGACGGTGATCCAGGGGGTTCCGGCCGCCGTGGCCGAGATGCTCGGCGTGCGACACGCGCTCGGCGTCGACCCCGAGGGTCACCTGCTGGTCGCGGTCGGAGAGGTGGGGCAGCGAAAACTGGCGGAGACCCTGGAAGACGCGCGAGCGGGCACCGTCGCTTTTCTCCCGCCCCCGGAGGCGGGAGATCCCGACCATGTGTACTACCTGGTGGGGCGGCTGGAGGGCGAAAAGCCGTGGCGCCGCATCTTCCCGGACGTGGAGCCTGTCTCGCCCAGCGAGTGGCGCAGGGTCTACCGCCGGCGCGGCAAGCTGCTGGACCACGACCAGTGATGGTCACGATCATTTCACTGCGGCGTCGCAATCGTGTAGTATCCCCCGAAAAGATGGGAAGAAGACGGCGGGCGCGCATCGTTGACTTCGAAACGTGTGCGTGAGATATTTCCCAGCCGAGCGCGAACGGACCAACGTCTCGGAGAACACTCGTGAAAAAGCCGATCCCATTCGGAAAGTACTACCTGCTCGACCGGATCAGCGTCGGAGGCATGGCCGAGGTCTTCAAGGCCAAGGCGTTCGGAGTGGAGGGCTTCGAACGCCTGATCGCCGTCAAGCGGATTCTTCCCAGCATCGCCGAGGACGAAGAGTTCATCACGATGTTCATCGACGAGGCGAAGATCGCCGTGCAGCTGACGCACGCGAACATCGCGCAGATCTTCGATCTCGGAAAGGTGGGGGATTCGTACTTCATCGCGCTGGAGTACGTGGCGGGCAAGGACTCGCGAACCATCTTCGACCGCCTGCGCAAAAACGGGCAGACCGTGCCGATCCCGATGGCGGCCTATATCACGATGAAGGTCTGCGAGGGACTGGACTACGCCCACAACAAGAAGGACGCCGCCGGTCGCGACCTCAACCTGGTGCACCGGGACGTCTCTCCGCAGAACGTGCTGATCTCGTACGACGGCGAGGTGAAGCTGATCGATTTCGGGATCGCCAAGGCCGCGGGCAAGGCGGGAAAGACCCAGGCCGGGATTCTCAAAGGCAAGTTCGGCTACATGTCTCCCGAGCAGGTGCGCGGGCTGCCGCTCGATCGGCGCTCCGACATCTTCGCGGTCGGCATCGTGCTGTGGGAGCTGGTCACCGGCGAGCGGCTGTTCGTCGGCGAGAGCGACTTTTCCACCCTGGAGAAGGTGCGCAACGTCGAGATAGCGCCGCCTTCGACCTACAACAAGAGAATTCCCGAGGAGCTGGAGAAGATCATCTTGAAGGCGCTCAGCAGGGAGGTCGAGGATCGCTACCAGAGCGCGATGGACCTCCACGACGACCTGCAGAGCTGGATGTACACCTCGGGCAACTTTTTCGCGCGCAAGGACCTCGCCCGTTTCATGAACGAGGTCTTTCGCGAGGAGATCGAGCAGGAGACCGCTTCCATGGAAGCCGGGGGCGGAGATCTGGCGCGCTCGACCGTGCCGCCGCCCCCGCGGGCGGCCAAGCCCGGCAGCAGCGGCGGACAGGCCCGGCCGGGAGCGCCGCCGCCCCCGCCGCGCGCCAGCGTGCCGCCGCCCCCGCCGCGTCCGACCGGCAGCGGGCCGTCGCCACCCGCCCCGCCGCCGCGCCCCACGGGCAGCGGTCAGGGTCCGCCCTCCCCGCCCAGGACGACCTCGCCGGGTCGGGGAGGAGCTCCTCCTCCGCCTCCGGGCGGCAGCAGGCCGGGAGCGCCGCCGCCCCGTCCGGGAGCGAAGCGGACGATGATGGGGATGCCGGCCGCGCAGGTGCCGGCTCCGGGCGGATCGGGAGCCGGGACTCCGCCTCCACCCAGGCCGCCGGCTCAGCAGGCCGTGCCTCCCGACCTGGCCGGAGGGCGCGTCGCTACCCCCTCGGCGCCGGGCGCGGACGCCGGCGTCGGGCTGGACGACTGGGACGAGGACGAGCCCCCGACCAACATCTACGACAAGAAGACCGCGGCCGAGATGGCGCAGGCCCAGCTGTCCGCGGGAGGCGGGCAGGAAAGATCGGCTCCGTCCATCGATGCGCCGGAAATACCGGATCTGGAAGAGATAGACGAGGAGGAGCCCGAGGCCCCGGCCCCGCGGGAGAAGAAGAGCAAGCTGCCTTTGATCATCGGCATCGGCGGCGGAGTGGCGGCCGCCGGCATCATCGCCGTCATGGTCTACGTCTTGATGCTCTCCGGACCGAGCAAGGGCACGCTCCAGCTGCAGGTACAGCCGTCCGACGTCGAGGGGATGGAGATCATGCTGGACGGCAACCGTCCGGTCAGGCCGGAAAAGATTCCGGATCTCAGCGAAGGGCAGCATTCCCTGGTCTGCGAGGCCCCCGGATTCAAGAAAGAGGCGATTACTTTCGACGTGAAGGCCGGAGAGACGGTCGCCCGCGCGATGGAGCTGCAAAAAGACAAGGTCGAGAGCGGGTTCTATCTCGATACGATTCCGGCCGGAGCAATGGTTTTCGTCGATGATCGTCCTCTGGACGAAAAGACGCCGGTGACGATCTCCGATCTCGAGCCGGGCAAGCACATGGTGCGGGTGGCCAAGGGCGACGCCTACCGGCAGCTCAACATCGAGGTGGAAGTCGAGGAAGGCGAGATCGCCGAGCTGCCCACCAAGAAGCTCGAGCTGATGGAGGTCGAGGTCTCCTTCGAGGGGCCCAAGGGCGTCGAGGTGGCGCTGATCGACGGCAAGCACAAGCAGAAGCTGGGCACGACTCCGGTAAAGACCAAGATCGACACCTCCAAGGAGTACAAGGTCCATTACTCGCACAAGGACTACGAGGATGTGACCATGCCGCTCGAGTACGAGCCGGGCAAGGCCGAGGTCACGATCGAGCCGGAGCTCGAGGAAAAAGAGAAGAGCCGGCCCGCGTCCGGCGGAAGCCGCGGTGGAAGCCGCGGCGGCGGCGGCAGCAGCAGCGCCGGTGGGGGCGGCGGCGCCTCCAAGGCTCCGGGCAAGCTCTCGGTCCAGACGCGCCCCTGGTCCACGGTCTACATCAACGGGCGCAAGATCAAGAACACCCCGATCGTGAACCACTCGCTCAAGCCGGGCACCTACACGGTCAAGCTGAAGAACCCGAAGTACAACATCGAGAGAACCTTCAGGGTCAAGATCCGCCCCGGCGCCACGACCACGCTAGTCAAGACGCTGATTTGACGGCATTCGATGACTTCCGACGCGAAGCCGTGTCCCACAGACGTCGTTGAATCCGAGCGCTGCCCGAACGCGGCCTGTACCGTCGGCTTGCTGGCGGTCTCGATCGTCTCGTTGGCGATCGGGCCGGCGAGGCCGGTGCTCGCTCAGCGCACCGTGCGGGTCGGGCTGATCGACGCCGAGGGGATGCGCCCCGGGGCCGCGGCGGTGCTCGAGGATCTCTCGTTGCAGTTGGCGCCGCTGGGAGTCGAGGTTTCTCTCGTGGAGATGGAGCGCGCGCCAAGGGACGCGGGCGAGTGGGCGAACGCCGCCGAGAAGTTCGGTCGCGAGCAGCCGGGATCGCTGGCGTTGATCGGGTGGAGCTGTCCGCCGGAGGTCGAGGACGACGGCGAGCCGTGCAGGTTGATCGCAGTGGAGACCCGCCGGCACGGAGTGATGGCTATTCCGCTGGAGGCGGTTTCGGACGGTGGGGATGAGGCGGTGCGGGCCGTGGCCGCGACCGCCCGGGAGGTCGTGCTCGGCGGAGTGGTCTCGGAGCTGGAGCGGCTCGCGATCGAAGGCGAGAGACCGAGCGAGGCGCCGGACTACGCGCGGGCGGACGGCTCTTCGCCCCGAAATCGAGGCCGAGGCGGCGAGCGGAACGAGTGGTTGTGGCTCGAGGGCGGGTATCACGGGGAGTACCCGCATCCCGGCGACGCCGCGATCCACGGGCCGTGGCTCGGCCTCTCGGCGGCCCCCAGGCCGTACGTGGTTCCGGCCTTGTCCGTCGGCTGGCTGGGTGTCCGCGAGGCCGACGGCGCTGCGGGCAGGGCGATCAGCCACCGGCTGCCGATCGCGCTCGCGGTGCGGTTGTCCTTTCCGGTAGGTCCGGCCCGCTTCGCGCTCGCACCGGCCGGCAGGCTCGACGTGGTTTTCGCCGAGGAGAACCCCGCCGGGTCGGGCGGAGAGAAGCACGAGGTGGACGTGGCGATGCACGCCGGAGGCATCACGAGCTGGCACCTGCCGTTTCCCGGAGGAGTGCAGGCGGTGATCGGAACCGGCGTGATGGCCACGGTGCTGGATCGCGACCGCGGTCCCGGCCGATCGGCCGAGATCGGCGCCTCGGCGGTCAGGATCTACTGGTTCGCGGGGCTGGCCTGGTCTCCGCTGTCCGGCTGAGTCGGTCGCTCGAGATCGAGATCCATCAGACCGGTCAGCAGTTCGGCGAGCCTCTTCCAGCTCACGGAGTAGCCCTGGATTCGCTCTTGCAGGGCGCGGAATTCCTCACCGCGGTGGAACGCCGCGATTCCCCGCTGGAACGCCTCGGCCAGCGACGCTGGCGGCTCGCCGCGCGCAATCGCTCCCGATCCGCTCGACAGGTCCGGCGCGATCTCGACGACCCCTTCGGCGCAGGCGGCGGTCGTGACCGGGACGGCGCCGCGCGAGACCGCCAGCGCCGTGCGCCGCGGCCGGTCGGCCGCTACCGCCAGATCCGCTCCGTCGAGAGCCCGCGACCATTCGTCCTCGGAGGCGAGTGACTTCAACCGGTCGGGGTATCGATCGAGCAGCTCGCGGATCACGTCTTCGCTTGCGGGCAGGGCCAGCACCTGCAAGTCCTCTCTGAGCGCCCGCGGCAACAGTTCGCGTCCGGCGGAGGAGAGAGCCTCGAGCGTCACCAGGGGAACCTCCGTTCGAACCGGAAGCCCGACGGACAACTGGAACCTGGTCTTGATCTCCGCCTTGTCCCGCCGGCTCAAACGAGGGCGGTCGGGAACCGCCAGGGGAAGCGGAACGATTCGTCCCGATGCCAGCATCTTGGCGATCGGCGTCGCGTCCTCGGCCAGGATGCGATCCGCCGCCGCGCGACCCTGGATCGCGACGCGGTCGGCGGCGGCCAGCGATTCGCCGCTGCCGTCCTCGTCGCCGGCGCCGAGCAGCAACAGGTGGCGGCGGGGGGGCTCGGGATGGCGTTCCCGGTCGAGGCGAGACACGATCCCGGAGGCCAGGCCCCGGGTGACGCACCACGCCTCCTCGTCGCCCAGAGAATCGATCAGCTCCGAGGCGACGCGGAAAAACGGATCCGAGCCGCGCTCTTCCGCACCGTCCTCCAGGCGCAGCAGGTGCAGGTGTACCCCGGTGGGCGATCGGCCGTCGAAGCGCCGCCAGCTCCGAGAGCCGCCGTCGGTGTCGCGCACCTCGATCGGACGCAGGCGGCGCGCCAGCGAGTGCGCCTCCGGGTCGACGTCGGCGTCCAGCGGCGCGACGGCGTGAACCTCGTGGCCGGCGGCCACCAGGGCGGAGGACAGCGCGTCGTTCTCCGGATCGAGTGCCCGGCCGGCGTCGTAGGCGACGCAGGGACCAGCAACCACAATAATGCGCATCGTCCGTCTCCTCGTTGGCCGGGGCTTATAGCACGCGCATCGACCGCTCGACAATCGCGGTTCGTTTTGAGCACTCCGCGCTGTGGGGAAAGCGTTTCGGGCCGGGGGTTTGGTGGGCGGCGCTCGATCGCGATACCCTGGTTTCAAGGGGGTGAGCCGGCCTTTGCCGAAAGAGACACAGCCTTCCCTGTTCACGTGGCAACAAATTGACGCTGCCTCGGATCTGGACCGGCTGCGCCCCGTGCTCGACGCGCTGCCCGACGAGCGGTTGGCGAGCTCTCTCGAGCGGCGGCGCGGGCGGGGGCGGGACGACTACCCGGTGCGGATCGTTTCGGGCCGGGGGCCTAGAGCTGCGTCAGGCCCGGGTGTCAGATACCAAGAACAAACAACGGCGGCATTCGCCGGCCGAAGCACATCCGGCCGGGCGTCAGGCCCGGGTGTCAGATACCAAGAACAAACAACGGCGGCATTCGCCGGCCGAAGCATATCCGGCCGGGCTGCTGCCTGACATCTCGGCTGTTCCCGCCCCGAATCGATCGCCGGCGGCCGGTTCTCGCCCCGACTCGCCCCCCGATCTCGTCCGTTTTCTTCTGGAAACCGAGCTTCGGGCGCACCCCAGCGCCCGGCGCCGCGTTCGGCGGCGTCACTTCCCCCTTCGCCCCTGACGAATCAGCCCGGCCCGGCTAGACGTACCCGCTCCAGTACCGGTGCTTGGGCCTGTAGGGCTCGATGATCGGCGGCCTGAACGTCCCCGCCGGAAACTCGCGCCAGTAGTCCCCGGCCAGGTAGTCGCGCGACGCCTCCCGGTGCTCCCGCTCTGTCTCCCTGATCC
>JAWOBP010000099.1:0-17162 GCA_046484285.1 Polyangia bacterium | reverse complement strand
AACACCGGATGTGCGCCGTCGCCGTATGTCGCGATCGCGCCGTCGATCCGGTCGATGCCCATGTCCGGGTTGGAGTAGCCTGTCGAGTGGTTGTCGTGGATCAGCAGGTTGACGTGCAGCGGCGCGGCCCACGGGTCGGACGACGTTCCCGCGTTGTGAGTCAGGATCGCGGCACCGGCCAGCGCCTCGTTACCGGTCAGCGTAGAGTCGAGCACCTCGGGAGCCGAGACGGCCGGATCGGTCATGTGGCTGTACACGCCGCCGCCGAAGTACTCCGCCCGGTTTCCGACGAGCTCGCACTGCCAGAGCGAGACGCTGGCGTCCATGCTGAAGACGCCGCCCCCGAACCAGGTCCAGGAACCCACCTCGTCGTCGTACCCGTTGTCCAAGAGCTCGACGTGCTCGAAGACCGACTCCCCTCCACGTGAGAACACCCCGCCGCCGTAAAGGAATGCGAAGTTCTCCCGCACCTCGCAGTTGCGCACCGAAGTCGTGACGCCGTCCAGGAAGATGCCGCCGCCGACATTCTCGACATCGATCTCTCCAACGGCCAACCCGTTCTCCACGTAGGCCCCGTCGAGCAGGGCGCCGTCCGCGCCGGTCACCACGTGGTAGGAGCGCTGATACAGATCCTCCCCGCCATTCAAGATCGTCTGGTACGTCTCCCAGTCGCGTCCCAGGAAGTCCTCGGCGTACTCGCTTTGCGGCGTCTCGGGATCGTCGGTCGGGAACCCGCCGTAGACGTGCACGTCCTCGGCGAGCTGGAAGGTGTCGGTCTGCGCGGTCTCGTACGAAGTGTAGATCCCCTCGGCGGTCCAGACCTCGCAGTGGTCCTGCGTGCTCGTCTCGAGATCCGCCGCGGCAGCCAGGATTCCCTCGTTCAGGTCGGAGTACGCCGTCTCCCACGAATCGCCGTCCGGGCTGGAGGCCTGTGACTGGGCGTCCACGTGCACGAGGCAGTCCATCGGGCAGAGCTTTTGCGGCCTGCCCTCTGAATGACTCTTGTATACATGAGAATAATGTTCATCCATATCTGGATCATGGTATTCTACATCCACCTCGGACATCTCTACCGCATCCAAGATCTTCGGATCACAGGGGCGCCTCATCATCTTGCTGCATCCCGGAATGCGACCATCTTCGTCGGCGGCCAGCGTCCAGATGTCGTTCTTCTCGTCCCAGGATTTGCTCGGGCCGGTCGCGAAGACTCCCTTCCCGTATTCGCCGTAGGTCCCGAGGCTCATCTCGCCGGAAAGAATCTCCTGCCCTTCCCAGCCGCCGTAGGCGTGCGACCAGAGAACCCCTGAGTACCAATCCAGCGCCAAGATCCAGCCGTCTCCGTGGTTGGGGGTTCGTGTAAAACCTCCCAAAACCAGTGTCCCGTCCGACCTGCGCACCATCGAGTGGATTTCCCCCTCCTCGAAGCCGTCTCCACCCCAAAGAGTAAAGGCGCCGCTGTATTCACCGCCTTCGGACAGGTGAAAAACCAGGGCGTTGTCTGTGCCGCTATCCGGTGCGTTGTTGGTGGTTCCACCGATCACGTAGCCAGCCGGCTGTCCCTCTTGGTCAAAAATCTGCGCTGCCGTGCTGGTGCGATCGCTGTTTTCACCTCCGACGATCCTCTGCCAGATCGGCGTGCCGTCGCTTCCAAGCTTCATCACCAGGGAATCCTTTCCCGTCGCCGGATCACCACGGTGGCCCACGACCAGAATCGCCCTGCCCCCCGGCTGGCCATCATCCTCCACCTCCAGCGCCAGGCGGCAATTCTCGTCTTCTCCAGTATCGTAGAGATATTCCCAAAAAACGTTGCCGTCCTCGTCTAGCTTGACCAGCCAGCAGTCCTTATCTTGCCCCGATTCTTCGGAGAAGCCGACGGCGAGGAAATCACCGTCTCCGGTACGGCTAACATTCAGGAGTTGCTCCTTTTGGGGACCTCCTTGGAGCTTGGTCCAGGCCACATCGCCGTCAGACTCTATCCTGGTTATCCAACCGTCTACACAACCCGCGCCTTGCGAGTTGTTGCTCCCGCCCACGACAAGAAAATCGCCACCCAGCGCCCACGACGAAATCGGGACCATTCCCAGCATACCATCGTCGCTGCCCTCCCAGCCGTATCTGTACCTCCAGAGCTCTGTTCCATCGTAATAGAGGCGACTCAGGAAGCCATCGATTTCGCTGTCCTCCGATTTGGTGGAACCCGCCACCATGTAGCCGGACAAGCTCATCGAGATCGCAAATGGATTGGTCTCTGCTCCCTGGTCGCCGTAGACCCACATCCACTGCTGGTTGCAGCCCGCGGCGAGCAGCGCCAGCAAAACGGTCAGCAGCAGCCTCGCTTCGAGACTACCGATGCGTCCTAATTCGGCTCTCGGCTCTCGGCTCTCGGCTCTCGGCTCTCGGCTCTCGGCGTGATCATGGAGGGTCCCCCTTCCTGTTGCTGGTCGGCCACGGTGGCGGCCGGGTTTCCTGTGCCGAACGGGTTTATCCTATCGCCCCCATACCAGCTGCGTCAAGCGTGCTTTTCGACCTGCCGAAACATCGAGCGAACCGATGGCCGCGCACCTCGACTGGAGCGCCTGGGCGACCGCGCTTCGTCGTGTATAATGTATGCTCCAACAGGAAGATGTGGAGGATACAGTCATGCGCAAAGTCGCGGTTCTTTTCTCGCTGGCGGCCGTCGCTGTGGGCGGCTGCGCGATTCGCACCAACGATCCGGGGAGCAACGACTCGGGCGAGGCCAGGGCCGCCGCGCCGGAGAAAATCGACCGGCCCGCGGCGCGCGAGGGGGCGCCGTCCGCGGCCGGGGACGACGGCGTGAGCCTGACCGCGCGCCGGATCCCCGCCGGCGACTGCGAGGCGCCGGACCGGCTGAAACCCGCAAAGCCGGGCGCGGGCATGCCGCAGGTAGTCGCTCCCGACTCGTTCTCGGTGGAGCGCAGCCAGGCGATGATCGAGCTGCACGACAACGGCTCGGCGCTGGTGCGCTTCGAGCTGTCGGTGCGCAACGCTGGCGACGGGCCGGGCGAGCTGCTGGTCGGCTACCGCTGGCGGCGCCAGGGCACCGGGCCGAGCGAGGCCCGGCGTCCGCCCTTCTCTCCCGAGCTGGAGTCGGGCCAGGCCGAGATGCACAGCTGCGCCGAGCCGGGACCGGAGAAGATGCGCCAGCCGTTCACCGACGAGGTCCACTGGATCGAGCGCACGGTCGAGGCGGGAGGCTCGGCCAGAGTGCGCGGGATGTACCGCACCGAGCTCGAGCGCGCCGACAAGCCGGCCACGCTGTTCGGCCACCACGACAGATTCGCCGACAACTGGAAGAACTGGGACTGGCCCTATACCAAGGCCGAAGCCTACGGCGAGATAGCCGAACGGCTGCACCCGTTCCACGGCTCTTTCTCCACGCTGCCGGCCGAGGAGACCCGGATCGCGCTGAGCAGCGCCGAGGGCAAGAACTGGATGCGCGGCATGTCGCACGAGCAGAGCGTGACCAGGATGCGGCGGCCCGGCACCTTCGAGTGGCGCTTCGAGCGCGACGACCTGCCCGCCGCGGTCACGCTGGAATACCTCCCCGGGCTGGGCTTCGGCGAGGAGATCGCGGTCTTCCAGCGCCTGGCCGAGGAGCGAAACGACGATCTCCGCGCGCGCATCCGCTTGGCCGACCTGCACCGTTTCGGCGGTGACGCGAGCCGGCGCGCCGAGGTGCTCGAAGAGCTGCTCGATCGCTGGAAGGCCAACGCCAAGGACCAGATGCTGACCGGCCGCAACGACTTCAGGCTGTCCGCCCACGTTGCGCTGGTCCGTGCCCTCGACTCCCTGGGCGAGACAAAGAAGGCGAGCAGGCTCGCCGCCGCCGGGGCCGAGATCCTCGACCAGGTCGACGAGTCCCGTCGCACCGAGCGGCACCGCCTGGCCGCCGGCTGGCTGCGCAGCTTCTCCGCGGATTGATCTGCGGGCCGCAAAGTGTCGTTGTTCACGACGAATCTGCTTGATAGTTGCCGCCCGATATGCCAAACCAGCGGCAGAAAAAGGTCGGGGTTCCACGCGCAAGAATCGCTGCCATGCGAGGCGCCCCCGACCCGGTGTGCGGCGCCGGAAAGATTGCCATTCATCGGCATAGATTTCGCGGAGTTGCGGCAAGGAGGAATCATGCTCGAGCTTCGTTTTCACGGACGCGGGGGCCAGGGTGCGGTCACCTCGGCCGAGCTGCTGGCCACGGCGGTGATTGCCGAGGGCAAGCACGCCCAGGCATTCCCCAGCTTCGGCCCGGAGAGGCGTGGAGCCCCGGTGATCGCCTACGCGCGCCTGGACGACGAGCGGGTACGAAACCGGACATCGGTGAAGAACCCCGACGTGACCATCGTTTTGGATCCCTCGATCCTCTCGATCGTGGACACCTCCGAAGGTCTGACCGAGGACGGGATCCAGGTGATCAACACCAGCCGCGCGGCATCCGATCTCCGCGGGGACTTCGATCTGAGCGGCAAGCTGGTGACCGTCAACGCCAACCGGATCGCCCTCAAGGAGATCGGACGGCCGATCACCAACACGACGATGCTCGGCGCGCTCGTCAAGGCGACGGGCGCGGTAGAAAAGGATCACCTGATAGAGGAGATCAAAAATCGTTTTGGCCGCATCGCCGAGGGCAACATCAAGGCATTCAACCGCGCCTACGAAGAGTGCGTGGTGGAGAAGTAGGAGGTCAGCCTTGGCAAGACAGCAGTCACCGACCCCGAAGTGGCAGGAGCTGGCGGTCGCCGTGTCGATCACGGAGCCCGGTTCCTCCAAGTACAACCGCACCGGAGACTGGCGCTCCAGCCGGCCGATCTGGGACCTCGATCAGTGCGTCAAGTGCGGCGTCTGCGTGGTGTTCTGCCCGGAGGGCTGCATAGACGTGCGCGAGGACGGCCGCCCCGAGGCCGACATGGAGTACTGCAAGGGCTGCGGCATCTGCGTCAACGAGTGCTGGACCGGGTGCATCCGGATGGAAGAGGAGGTGGAGTGATGGCCGAGCGCAAGGGAATCGAGGTATCGATCGCCATCTCCGAGGCCGCTTCCGCCTGCGACGTGGACTGCATCGCGGCCTACCCGATCACGCCTCAGACACACATCGTGGAGCACCTTTCCGAGATCGTGGCCGACGGCGATCTCGACGCGGAGTTCATTCCCGTCGAGTCGGAGCACTCGGCGATGAGCACCTGCTGCGGCTGCGCGGCGGCCGGAGCGCGGACCTTCACCGCCACCGCGAGCCAGGGCCTGGCGCTGATGCACGAGATCCTGTTCATCGCCGCCAACCTGAGACTGCCGATGGTGATGACGGTCGCCAACCGCTCGCTGTCGGGGCCGATCAGCATCTGGAACGATCACTCCGACGCGATGACCGAGCGCGACGTGGGCTGGATCCAGATCTTCGCCGAAAACGGGCAGGAGGCGGCCGACCTCGTGATCCAGGGCTTTCGTATCGCGGAGGATTCTCGCGTGTCGCTGCCGGTGATGGTCCACTTCGACGGCTTCATCCTCAGCCACGTGATCGAGCCTATCGAAATGCTCGACCGCGAGGAAGTGAGGTCCTTCCTGCCGCCCTTCGAGCCGATTCACCGGCTCGACGTGGATCGTCCAATCTCGATGGGGCCGGTCGGGATGCCGGTAGTCTTCACCGAGGCCAAGATGGTCGCCGAAAAGGTGCTGCTCGACTCGTACGACCCGATCATCGAGACTTTCGAAGACTTCGAAAAGAAGTTTGGCAGGCGCTACCGCCCGATCGAGACCTACCGCGCCGATGACGCCGAGGTGCTGTTGATCACGATGGGCGGCATCTCCGAGACCGCGATGACCTGGATCGACGAGGCGCGCGAGCGCGGCGAGAAGGTCGGGCTGGTTCGCTTCCGGCTGTGGCGCCCGCTGCCCGTCGAGGAGTTCAAGAAGGCGATCGCCGGGGTCGAGGTGCTGGCCGTGGTCGACCGCCACTTCTCGCCGGGCGGACCGGGCGGCCCGGTGGCGCAGGAGATCAAGTACATGATGTACGACGAGCCCGACAAGCCGAAGCTGGTCGAGACCGTGGCCGGGCTCGGGGGCCGCGACGTCGGATTCGACGATTTCGAGAAGATCTACGCCAAGGCCCGCACCGTGCTCGACGGAGGGCCGATCCCGCCCTTCGAGTTGGTCCAGGTGAGAGGAGGCCACCATGGAGAAGTTTAACGTCTTCGCCTCTCGGTTGTTGCCCGAGGCCGATTTCGTCGCCCGCGGGCATCGCGCCTGCCAGGGCTGCGGCGAGGTGCTGGCGATGCGCCTCGTGCACAAGGCGCTGGGCAGGAACACGATCGCGGCCTCGGCCACCGGCTGCATGGAGATCATCTCCTCGCCCTACCCCGAGACCGCCTGGAATATACCGTGGATCCACGTCGCGTTCGAAAACGCGGCTTCGGTGATCTCCGGAGTGGAGGCCGGCTACAAGGCTCTGATGCGCAAGGGTCGCTATCCCAAGCGCAAGATCAATTTCGTCGGCTACGGCGGCGACGGTGCCACCGCGGATATCGGCTTGCAGTTCGTCTCCGGCGCTATGGAGCGCGGTCACGACATGATCTACGTCTGTTACGACAACGAGGCGTACATGAACACCGGCATCCAGCGCTCCAGCTCGACGCCGCTGGGCGCCTCGACTACCACCAGCCCGTCGGGACGCCAGAGCATCGGACAGCAGACCTGGAAGAAGAACGTCACCGAGATCATGGCCGCACACTCGATTCCGTACGTGGCGACGATCAACCCCAGCTATCCGTTCGATCTGTTCCGCAAGGTGCGCAAGGCGGCCGAGATCGAGGGCCCCGCCTACCTGCACGCCTATGCTTCGTGTCCCACCGGCTGGCGGATGCGGCCGGAGCTGGCGGTGCAGATCGGGAGGCTGGCCACCGAGACCGGAGCCTTCCCACTGTACGAGGTGCTCGACAGCAAGTACGAGATTACGGAACCGACACCCGAGCTGCGCCCCCTGCGCGACTACCTCAAGCCGCAGGGTCGTTTCCGCCACCTGACCGACGACTTGATCGACGAGATCCAGGAGCGGCTGCGACGGGACTACCGCCGCCTCGAGACCCGGGCCCGCTTCTCCAGCGAGGAGGGCTACTGATGGAAAACAAAGCGCTAGACGCCATCATCGATCGCTACGACGCCGAGCCGTCGTCGCTGCTGGCGATCCTGCAAGACGTGCAGGACGAGGCCAACTACCTGCCGCGCGAGGCGATCGACCGCATCTGTGAGCGACTCGAGATACCGCTTTCGCGGATCTACTCGATGGCCACCTTCTTCGAGTCGTTTCACCTCGAGCCGCGCGGCAAACACATCTGCACCGTCTGCATGGGCACCGCCTGCCACGTGCGCGGCGCGCAGCGTTTGGTGGAGCAGCTCGAGAGAGACCTGGGCGTCGAATCCGGAGGCACGACCGAAGATCTGAAGTTCTCGACCGAGGAGGTCAACTGCGTGGGCGCCTGCGCGCTGGGCCCGCTGGTGATCATCGACGGCGAGTACCACGGCAACATGACCTCCTCCAAGCTGACCAAAGTGATCGGCAAGATGCAGAAAGAAGAAGGAGGCAACTGATGGCGAGGATAGCCACCCCCTCGGAGCTGAACGCCTATCGGAAGCGCCTCCTCGAAGAGCGCGAGGCGTCCGAGAAGAAGACCGTCGCGGTCTGCTGCGGCACCGGCTGCCGGGCCTACGGGGCCGACAACGTGGTCGCCCAGTTCGAAAAGCAGATCGAGGAGCACGGCCTGCAGGACCAGGTCGAGATCAAGCGCACGGGCTGCCACGGGTTCTGCGAGCACGGCACGCTGGTGCTGATGCACCCGGAAAAGCGCCTCTACGAGCGCGTGCAACCCAAGGCCGTGCCCGAGATCGTGGAAAAGACCCTGGTGAAGGGCGAGCCGATCGAGGAGCACTTCTACGAGAGCCCCACCACCGGAGAAAAGCACGAGAAGGAAAGCGAAATCCCGTTCTACAAGCACCAGGAGCGACTGATCCTGGGCAAGAACGGCCTGATCGAGCCGACCAACATCGACGACTACATCGCGCTGGGCGGCTACGACGCGCTGGCCAAGGCGCTCGAGATCGGCCCCGACGCGGTGCTCGACGAGGTAAAGAAGGCCAAGCTGCGCGGGCGCGGCGGCGGCGGATTCCCGGCCGGTCGCAAGTGGGAGACCTGCCGCAACGCCGAGTCCGACAAGCGCTACGTGATCTGCAACGCCGACGAGGGCGACCCCGGCGCGTTCATGGACCGCTCGATCCTGGAGGGCAATCCCCACGCCGTGATCGAGGGGATGATCATCGGCGCGATGACGATCGGTTCCGACGAGGGCTACGTCTACGTGCGTCACGAGTACCCGCTGGCCGTGGAGAGGCTGACGATCGCCCTGGAGCAGGCTCGCGAGAAAGGCTTTCTCGGCGAAAAGATCCTGGGCAGCGGTCTTTGTTTCGATATCAAGATCAACCGCGGCGGCGGAGCGTTCGTCTGCGGCGAATCCACCGCGCTGATGGCCTCGATCGAGGGCAAGGTCGGCGAGCCACGCGCCAAGCACATCCACACCGTGGTCGCCGGGCTCTACGACAAGCCGACCAACCTCAACAACGTGGAGACCTGGGCCAACGTGCCGCTGATCATCGAAAAGGGGGCGGACTGGTACACCGAGAAGGGCACCGAGGGATCGCCCGGCACCAAGATCTTCTCGCTGGTGGGCAAGGTCAACAACACCGGTCTGGTCGAGGTCGAGATGGGGATGACGCTGCGCGAGATCATCTTCGACATCGGCGGCGGCATTCCGGACGGCCGGGAGTTCAAGGCCGTGCAGACCGGCGGTCCCTCCGGCGGCTGCCTGCCGGCCGACAAGCTCGACCTGCCCGTCGACTTCGACACCCTCTGGGAGGAGGGCTCGATGATGGGCTCGGGCGGGATGATCGTGATGGACGATCGGACCTGCATGGTCGACGTGGCCAAGTACTTCCTGGGCTTTTTGAAGTTCGAGTCGTGCGGAAAGTGCACCACCTGCCGCGAAGGTCTGCGCCGTTTGCACGAGTTGGTGACCGATATCAGCGAGGGCCGCGGCACCCCCGAGACGATCGAGCTGATCGAAGAGCTGTGCGACACGGTCGAGGCCGGGTCGCTGTGCGCGCTGGGCACGACCGCGATCAACCCGGTCCGCTCCACGCTGCGGTTCTTCCGCGACGAGTACATGGCCCACGTCGAGGAGAAGCGCTGCCCGGCCGGCGTCTGCAAGGAGCTGATCCGCTATGAGATCACGGACGACTGCACCGGCTGCATGCTCTGCGCCAAGCGTTGTCCGGAAGACGCGATCAGCGGAGAGAAAAAGAAGAAGCACGTGATCGACCAGGACAAATGCATCAAGTGCGGTATCTGCATGGACGTCTGCAAGGACGACGCCGTGCGCGTGATCTGACGGGAGGTCGGCATGACGGTCAAATTCGAGATCGACGGAACTCCGGTCGAGGCCGAGCAGGGAGACAACGTGCTGGACACGGCTCGCCGCTACGGCTTCGAAATCCCCTCCCTGTGCCACCACGAGGCGGTCACTCCCTACGGAGCCTGCCGCCTCTGCCTGGTGGAGATCACAAAGGGAAAACGCAAGAAGCTCACCACCTCGTGCAACTACGAGGTGCTCGACGACATCGAGGTCGTCACCGATTCGCCCGAGATCCGCAAGCACCGCGCGATGGTGCTCGAGCTGCTGCTGGGTGAGGCGCCGGACAATCCGCGCATCCAGAAGCTCGCCGCCAGCTACGGGGTGAAAAAATCGCGCTTCGCCCGCGAGTCCGACGCCGAGATGCACGCCGAGCGCGACGGCTGCATTCTCTGCGGACTGTGCGTGAGGGTCTGTTCGGAGATCGTGGGCGTCGACGCGCTGTGCTTCTCGGGTCGCGGCGACGACCGCAACGTTGGCGGTCCCTACATGGAGGATCCCCAGGCCTGCATCGCCTGCGGCGCCTGCGCCTGGGCCTGTCCCACCGACTGCATCGGCTTCGTGGAGGAAGACGGGATGCGCAAGGTGCTCAAGTGGAAGCGCGAGCTGCCGATGGAGTACGACGACAACGGCCGCCCGATCGCGCCCAAGTTCCAGCTGCACCACTTCCAGCAGGTCGCCGGGCTACCCGAGGATTTCTACAGCAAGTCCCCGCCGGAGCGCGGCTGATCCCTGTTCCCGTCGATCCCGCAAGCGAATAGCTGTAAGATCATGTCGATGCGCCTTCTGTCGGCAATCTGCTTCCTCTTGCTTTTCTCCGGCTGCGGCGGGGGCTCGGGCGGAGCCGCCGATGGAGACGACTTCTGGAACGGATCGGACGCGGACGCCGACGCGGACAGCGACACCGAAAGCGGGGATCCCGCAGTCGACCACAACGTCTATCTGGGCGAGGTGATCGCGCAGGAGTGGAACCCGGGGCTGGCCGGCGCGATGCGGTCCAACGCCGGCGACGGGATGATCGGCCCCGATCTCGTTCCCGAGCTCAACGAACGCGCGCTCGGCCCGCCCGAGGGCACCGGGCCCTGGAGCACGAGCGGGGATGCGACCGCGGTCGGCGTGGGCGGCAGCGCCGCGTGGAGATTCGAGGAGGGTTATCATATTTACGACGGTCCGGGCGACGACTTCGTCACCTTCGAGAACAGCTTCGCCTGGGGGCTGGAGGTCGACGGGCTGTGCTGCGAGCTGGCGCACGTGGAGGTCTCCGAGGATCTCGAGAGCTGGTACCGCAACGACGCCGAGCAGTACCTCGAAAACCCCTCCCCCACCGAGAGCAACGACGGCTACTCCCACTTCGAGGTCTTTGGCATGCACGGGAACAACCCCACCTGGGCCAACCACACCCAGCAGATGCAGGCCCAGGAGATCGTCGGCGGCGAGTGGGTCGACATCCCGAACGTCTTCGTCCCGCCGGACTTCGAGCCCACTGACGAGCACCTGGGAGGCGACCGCTTCGACCTGGCCGACTTCAGGTCATCGGAAGACGGATCGCCCTGGCCCGCGAACGGACGCATGCGCTACCTGCGCATCGTGGACGACGAGACCGTTCTCGACGGCCAGGACTACGACAAGGACTGGTGCCTGGGAGCCCAGCTGCACGCCGCGATGGGAATCAACGTAGAAGTCGACCCCGCGCTCTGAGCCGCGAAGCTCAGCGCTGGTTGTCTTCGGTCGAGGCCAGGATGTCCGGTGCGTAGCGGCCGTCTTCTATCACGGCCTTGCCGTCGAGCAGCAGGCTGGTCTGCCTGGCGGTGAAGGTGTATTGGGCGCTCGATGTCCAGCGTGGAGCGTAGGTACCGGTTCCCGGCGAACGGCCGAAGGAGAAGTAGGCTCCCGGCACGAACAGGTCCTGAATCGGGTCGCCGATCGTCATCAGCAAATCGAAGTTGGTGCCCACGGCGAACATCCCGATCCGGTCGGTGTTTTTCCCCTCAATGAGGTTCTTTTCGACCTGGGGGGCGAGGTCGCCCGGCCCGCCGGAGATCGCGACCAGCTTTCCTTCGGCGATTTCGATCCGCAGCGGCCTCATCCCGATTTCGAAGCGGTCCACCTGCCGAATGGTGGGGGCGATCCCGTCGCAGACGAACAGGCCGTCGACGCGCTCGGGACAGGTCAGGATCTCTCCGTTGGGCAGGTTGTGCCAGTGCCCCGGCTCGATCACTCCCGCCGAGCTGTCCCACGGTTCGCGCGGATCCAGCTCGACCCGCACGTCGGTGCCCTTGGGGCCGGTGACGCGGATCTCGCGGGCAGCGCTCACTTTTCGGATCATGATCTCGTTCAGCCTGGCCACCCGCCGGTAGTCGGAGAGCATTCCCTGCTGCATCGCGTCCTCGGTGATGCGGACCATGTGCGCGTGGCGCAGGCGCAGCGGGATCACCATGTCGAGCAGCTCGATGCGATGCGGAGTCTCGCCGTCGAGCGGATGCACCGCGTAGATGCTGACGGTCGAGTCGTGCAGGGAGCGCACGACCCCGGACGGCAGGCGATCGGCCGGACGCGGCGCGTGTCGCTCCAAAACGAAGGTGTGAACGACGGCCCCCCTCTCCTTGGCCGCCGCCAGCAACGCCGCTCCTACCCTGGTGGATTTCTCGTCGCAAAGAAGAGTGACCGTGTCCTGCGAGCCTACCGAAAGACAGGACCCGGCCGCGTTGCGCGCACCGCGCATCAAGGGCTCCAGACCCTCTGTGCGTTCCAGCTCGAATGTGTCCGGCATTTTTCCCCTCGCGAGACGTGCCCCGAAAACCGGCCTTCAATCATTCCCCAGATCCGGTCGCAACGCAACAAGCTCGTCTCTGGGGCCCTTCCCTCTTCCCGCCACCGCACAGCACCCCTCTGTGTGATATGATAGCGACATCCGGAGGGAACCATGACCATCAAAGGCGCGCTCGTGACCCTGGCTCTCGGCTGCATCGTCTCCTGCGGCGGCGACGGAACAGATTTCGACATGTCGAATGACTCCGGCCCGGACAGCGGAGATTCCGACGCCGACTCGGACTCGGACAGCGACTCCGACTCGGATACCGGCACCGACACCGATACTGCTCCTCAGCCCGGCGAGGCGGGCGATCCCTGCTGGAACGATTTTTTCTCGATCACGCATCCCAACGCCGGTCTCCCCGACTGCAGCGACGAGTTCCAGTGCATCGGCAACAGCCAGGAGGCATGGTGCACCGAGCCGTGCGATATCACCGGCGAGATCCATCCCTCAGAATCGCCCCTCGAGGGCTGGTGCTGCGGAGAGCTGATTTCGCCTTGCGATCCGGCGCGCTACTGGCTGCCCGAGTCGATGCAGTGGCGCTGCATCCCGCGGACCGCCGACCTTGCCGAAACCTGCGAGAACTCCGAGCAGTGGACGGGAGAGGAGGCGCGCTGCGCTCCGCTGTGCGAGGGTACCGAGCTCGTGTACGACACGATCTGCGCCTCCAGCTCGGAAGGCGCGTTTTGCACCTACCCCTGCGACCCGCTCGACGGCGACGCCGACTGCGTGCTGCAACCGGAGTTCGCCGACGGCTGCTGCGGAGAGCTGCTGGGAAGCCACTTCTGCCTGATCGCGCCGCTCTGCCACTAGTGCCTCGTCAACCCCACAATGCCGGGTCGGGCCGGCCCTCATCGACGATCCCTGCGTCACTCCTCCTCGAATTGGCACCGCCAGTCCTTCGTCGTCGTTCCTTGGCCTCGCCGATGATCTCTCGCCCCGTACCCGAAATCGTCGGGTTGACGAGGCACTAGACCCGGGACTCACCGAAGAGAGGATCAAAGAGCCGAGATCACGGTCCGCTCCGAACCGGAGCGCCGGAGGAACGTGTTGGAACGGTCAATGGTCTCTGACACAACGAGCGTAGATGCTGGACGTCTTGTCGTTGTGGTTCACGTAGCCGTCGTCGAAGTCCACGAACCACGCGTTGGACGTGCTGGCCGCGCGAGACGACGCCGACCAGAACCCGTCAGACGGCGTATCCGGAAACGCGGCCGTATCGATCATCGGGCTCGAAGCCTGGCCGTAGTCCAGCAGGCTCTGCAGCTCGTACCAGTCGGGCAGGCGCCAGTCGTCGTGGCCGCCCCAGTCCAGCCCGTCGCAGTTGGCGAGCTGAGTCGACCAGCCGGCCTCGCTCGCCGTGCCGCCGGTGCAGTCGTCGCCGCTGTTCCCATACGCGCACCCCTGCCAGACCAGGCCGGTGACGTCGTCCACCACCACCGGCTCGCCGGCCACGGACAGGTCGCGGGTGTAGCGCTCGCTCGCGTCGTGGGAAACGTCCCAGCCGTACTGGGCGTCCTGGCCGCAGAACTCCGGTGACCCGTCCGCGTTGCACGGGAAGCTCGTGCACGTCATCTCGACGTCGTCGTCGTAGCAGAGCCGCTGGTTGGTGTCGGCCAGCGGGAAGTGCGGCCCGGGCGCGTTGCACGTGCCGTCGCCGCAGCCCGGAGAGACGCAGACCTCTTCCACGCAGATGTCGAAGGAGCGATCCGGATCCGTCACCGTCTCGCACGGGGTGAAGTCGTCCCGGCCGGCGCAGCTCGAGACCACGCAGATGCCCCAGTTCTCGTTGCAGACCATCCCAAACCCCGAGCACGGCCCATCGTCCGAGCACGGGATGTCAGCGTCGCTGTCGGTGTCGGTGTCGGTGTCGGCGTCCGTGTCCGTGTCGGTGTCGGTGTCGGTGTCCGTGTCCGTGTCGGTGTCCGTGTCCGTGTCGGTGTCCGTGTCGGTGTCCGAGCCCCCGGGACCGCCGTCGCCCGGCAAGGACGTCCCGACGTGCCGACAGCTCGAGAGCCCTGTCAGCAGCAGGGTCGCTGTCAGGGCTCTGATAATCTTGTTGCAGGTGATCATGAAGGCGGTCCTTCTATCACCCATGACCACGACGTCGCAAGAAGGCTCGAGCCTTCTCGGGTGCTGGAAGCATGGATCGAAAGATGCAGCCATCCATCCCCGGACGCTCACCTGACGCGTGCAAGTCGAACGGGCGGGTCGGGTCGGCCGGCCGGTCGGAGCCCGGCGCGCGAAGGCCCGTGCTCGCTTGTCTTGCCTCAGGGCTCGGGGACCAGCGGATATTGCTCTTGATTATCAGGTTCTGATGTTTGTTTGCTGATTTTTTCGGGTTTTTTCACCTATTTGGGTGAGGTTTTTGGGGTTTTCCAGAGCAGAATATCCCACGCGCGCAGCAGGGGGACGCGGCACTTCTCAGCGAGCCGCTGGAGGTCTTCGCGGTTCGGGCCGAGGACGTTCTCATGAACCGCCTCGACAAAGTCAGTCCACTTGCTGCGGCTCGCATACCACTTGGTACCAACTCGATCATCCCAGATCGGGCAGATGTTGGGACGGAGTCGGTGCATCAACTTGGACGCGCGGGTGTCCCCCCAGAGTTTGATCGCGGTGACGGCTTCGATCGCCTCGCACAGTCGACGTGTTCCATCCGCAAGGTCTGTCGCGGAAAGCTCGTCGAGAGGTTCCTTGGTCACCTTGGAAACCATCGCTTCGACCTTGCCCCGCTCCTTCCACAGGTTCTCCATCGCGGTCATCGGCGATGACCCGGCGAACGCGTTCAGGGCGTTCAGCGACAGTAGGTCGATGGGACGCAGGTCGTCGTGCGGGCCGTCGTTGGTCAGATCGTAGAGCTGGAAGGCCGCATGGTTCGTTTTGTCGACGTAGTCCTTCACGGCGGCGTCAGCCTGCTTGTAGGAAATCTCCCTCCCACCCGGTAGCTTGATCATCCGTGTCGTCATCTCGGTGTCCTCCTTGATTCGCGGAACAGCTCCTCCAGCAGCTCCCGCTGCTTCTGGAGGTTCTCCTCCCCGAGGTTGAACCTGACCCACCTCTTGCTGGTGCTCACGTGGCCGAATTCGGCGGCCTCGAGGCGCTCTTTCCACGCTTCCTTGTCGGCGACCTCGGCTGCGACGCGGATGTGGCTGATGCGGGGGAGGAATTTGACGAACGTGCGGACCTTGTCGCCGTCGAGAAGACCCACGTGGCGCCGGTTGTATTTGGGGAGGTACTTCTTGCCGTTGGCCGCTCCGACGGCCTCCACGAGCCTCTCGATGAGCTGTACGAGGTCTTCCGAGCGCTTTTCGACCCAGTACTCGCGGTTGGCCTCCTGGCTTTCGTCAAGGTCGTCTCCCAGGCCCAGCAACTCCTGCTCCACATAGTCCTGGAGCTCCTCCACCAGGGTGAAGTAGCGATAGCCGGCCTCGTTGGCTGCCATCAGGGTGTCCGGTCCCTCGTCGATCAGCAGCACCACCGGCTCGCTGAGGCCCTTTTGCAGTCCGTTGGGCCAGGCCAGGTCGAAAACGGCAAGCGCTTGACCGCTCTCCTGGTCGACCAGCTCGTACATGTATTCCCCTGACGGCAGCCCTTGCGCTACGACCCAGTCGTTGCAGTCTCGGATCATCTGCTCCTCTTCGGCGCTCTCGACTCCGCCCGGCACCGCCACGGTCGTCCGCTTTTCTCTGGCTGCGTCATCGACCTCGGGCAGCTCGGACATCGAGCCGCCCAGGAGATGCTCCAGGAGCTGGTTGGCCGAATCCGCCAGCAGCCTGCGCCGTGCTTCGAGGAAATCCGTGTATCGATCGATCTTCCACAGCTCCGGGTCCATGGGAATCCACTGCGAGGCCAGGGCGCCGGGGAAGCGCCGTTCTATCTCCCGGAAGTAGACCTCGGGACGCTTGTCGCTGATCTCCAGGTTGGTCGTCTGCGTCAAGAAGCAGAAGTTGGCGATCGCATTGATCTGGTCCTTGCGGTAGCCGGCCTTGCGCAGCAGCGCCTTGGGGAACAGGTGGTGGATCTGGAGGGCTGCGTTGTGCCCGAGCATTCCCGACTTGAGAGGCAGGCCGGTGCCGAAGTCGCGAGCTTCTCCCACCCGCGTGAGCAGGTAGAGCATCGGATAGAAGCGGGCGCCTCGGCTCCAGCCGCCGAAATGGTCCGGTCTCACCGTCAGCTCTCCACGCCATAGCTGCATCTTGCGTATCAGGCCTTCCAGCCCGGCGCCCTCGCCCTCGAACGCTTCGATGTCCTCGTTGATGTTGCTCTCGGTGGAGCCGGAGAAACGCCCCCACATCGCGCTTTGCAGGTACCAGTAGAGCAGCTTGCCCTGCTCCTCGACGTCGGGCAGCTTGCCTCCCCGCTTGTCCACGTAGCGGGACATCACAGGAAACGCGTAGCGCCCGAACAGAACTCGATCGTGATCCAGCCCCAGCCGTCCCGAGACCAGGTCGAGCAGGTATCCCAGAGCGCTCTTGGTTCGCTTCAGCCCCTCGAGAAAGCCTTCCGAGCTGACGTTGTGCAAAAACGGGAAGCGCGCTTCACCTGTGAGCACCGTGTTGATGTTGCGCAAAACCCAGTCGAGGTCGAAGGAGAACCCGGCCTGCTCGTAGCCGGCGAGCAACGCCTTCATCTCGTCGCGGGCCTGGGGACGCGAGGAGCAGATCTTGGCCAGGGCCAGGTCGCCTTGCGAGAGCTTGGTGCCGCCCGAGTTGACGCGGTTGAAGATGTCCACGACCACGTCCATCGTCTTGTCCGCCCCCGTGACCTCGTCCACGTGCAGATCAACGTCCAGGATCCCCAGGATCCGGCTCAGGCGCCCTATGTAGTCTCCCACGCGTGGGGCCAACTCAGGCTCCTTGGACAGATCGCTCACGAACCTGCCGAGCCCC
>JAWOBP010000039.1:0-16425 GCA_046484285.1 Polyangia bacterium | reverse complement strand
CGGCGGCGAAACCCTCCTCCATCTCGCGCACGTTGACCCGCACCCACGTCCGGCGACAAGGCCTCGGGCGGGCTCTCGAGCGACAGAAGCGGGTTGTCCGGGTGGTGGTCCGGCTTGAGCATGAACTGGCGGTCGACGATGTTGGAGACCATCGAGTAGACGATCCCCGGCTGATAGATTCTGATTGGATGTCCCATGCTCCTTACATCGGACGCTGGCCCCGATCGGTTGCAAAAAAGTTGGACCCTGCGCGAAAAACCGCCGGGAACGGAACTTTCCAATCAACTGATTATCTACCCCCGCCGCGCTTCAGCGTGTCTGACACCCGCGCTTCAGCGTGTCTGACACCCGCGCCACCCGCGCTTCAGGGTCTTCAGTTTGTAGACGCACGGGTCAAGCTGCGGAGGCTCTACCCGATCTTGGAGGCCTGACGTGCTACTAGTGGCGGCCGTCTCGCGCCAGGCCGCTGGGGATCGGCACGTCCGCCGCCCGCCGGCCGCTCCTGTAGCCGCCCGCGATCAGCCACGCACCGATCAAGAACAACGGAATCGAGAGGTACTGCCCCATCGACAGCGCCGAGCCCTCGGCCAGTGTCTGGTGCTCCTTCACGAACTCCACCAGGAATCTGGCGCCGAAGTACATCACCGCAAAGGCGCCGGTGATCAGGCCCACCGGGCGCCGCTCCCGCCCGGCGAGCCGATCGACGATCACCAGCCCCAACAGCACGCCCGCCCCGATCAACGCCTCGTAGAGCTGGGTCGGGTGCCGGGCCGGCACGGCCTCGACGAGAGCCCGCCACCCCGGGTGGGACTCCGGGGCGGGCAAGTCCAGCACGCCGCACAGGCCCAGCGGCTCGCAGTCGCGCCTCGGCAGCTTGAGGCCCCAGGGGAGATCGGTGGGGCGGCCGGCGATCTCCGAGTTCATCAGGTTGCCGACCCGCACCAGCGCCGCCGCCACCGCTGTCGACGGCGCGAATCGATCCACGATATCCAGGTAGCGCAGTCCGCGCGACCGGGCGAAAAGGTACAGCCCGGCGAGCAACCCCACCGTGGCGCCGTGGCTGGAGAGGCCGCCCTCCCAGATCTTCAGGATTTCCATAGGAGCGGACAGGTAGCGCTCGGGCTCGTAGAACAGGCAGTGACCCAGGCGGGCACCCACCGCCAGCGAGACGAGGAACCAGGGCAGGTAGCCGACCGGCACCTCCCGCGAGTACCCGCCCCGGCGCGTGTAGTGGTACCAGAGAGCGAAGCCCAGCCAGAAAGCCAGCATGAACAGCGTCCCGTACCAGCGAACCTCGATCGGACCCAGCTCGAAGATCGTCGGATCCGGGGCGAATACGATCGCGTCGTCCACGCCGCCGAGACTATCTCGAACCCCCGAGCACGGAAAGCGGGCCCTACGAGACGAACAGCTTGTTCGAGGCGAAGCGCGGCTCGCAGGTCAAATTGACCCCGAGGCGGCGCAGGGCGCGCTCGTCGCCGGGGGACGGGAGGTGGGTCAGGTGCACCTCGCAGCCGCGCAGCCCGGGCAGCTGCTCCATCGCGGCGCGGGCCGTGGGGTTGGTCGTGGAGCTGATGCTGAGCGCGATCAGGCACTCCGAGACGTTGAGGCTGATCGACGAGCGCCTGAGAATCTCCTTGCGCATCTCGCCGATCGACTCGATCACGGCCGGGCTGAGCAACTCGAGGTGCCTGGGGATGCCGGCCAGCTTCTTGACCGCGTTGAGCACTAGCCCGGCCGCGGCGTGCATCAACGGCGAGTTGCTGCCCGTCACGATCTCTCCGTTTACGAGCTCGATCGCCGCGCCGCAGAAAACCCCTCGGTTGCCCTTGCCCGCCTTGCGATCCGCGGATTCGACCGCCGCGTTGGCCGGAGCGACGACCGCCCTCAGATCCTGGCTGATGCCCAGCTCCTCCATCATCATCTTGACCCGGCGCACGGTCTCGCCGTCGGTCAGCCCGAGCGCGCGCTCGCAGGAGTAGCGGTAGTAGCGGCGCAGCACCTCCTGCTTGGCGGACTCTGCCGCCGCCTCGTCGTCGGCGATCGCGAACCCGGCGCGGTTGACGCCCATCTCGGTCGGAGACTGGTAGAACGTCTCGGCGCCGGTGATCCGCTCCAGGATCCGCCTTAGCAACGGAAACGCCTCGATGTCGCGGTTGTAGTTGACGGCTTTCTCGTCGTGAGCTTCGAGGTGATACGGATCGATCATGTTGGCGTCGCGCAGATCGGCCGTGGCCGCCTCGTAGGCCACGTTGACCGGGTGGCGCAGCGGCAGGTTCCAGATCGGAAACGTCTCGAACTTGGCGTATCCCGCCTTCACTCCCCGCCTGTGCTCATGGAACACCTGGGAAAGGCAGGTCGCCATCTTGCCGCTGTTGGGTCCCGGCGCGTTGACGATCACCAGCGGCCTGGTCGTCTCGATGTAGGGGTTCTTGCCGTACCCTTCGTCGCTCACGGTCCGGTCGATGTCCTCTGGGTAGCCGTCGATCGGGGAGTGCACGTAGACCCGCACGTCGCGCCGCTCGAGCTTGCGCCGGAACGCCTCGGCTGCCGGTTGCCCGGTGAAACGAGTGATGACCACCGCCCGCACCGGCAACTCCGCGTCCCGGAGGTCGTCGATCAGCTTGAAGGTGTCCGAGTCGTAGGTGATGCCGAAGTCGGCGCGCACCTTGCGCCGCTCGATGTCGCCGGCGTAGATGCACAAGATGATCTCCGCCTGGTCCTCGAGCTGCTGCAAGAGCCGCATCTTGACGTTGGGATCGAACCCCGGCAACACGCGCGAGGCGTGGTAGTCGAACAGCAACTTGCCGCCGAACTCCAGGTAGAGCTTGTTGTCGAAGCGCGCGATACGATCGCGGATCGCCGATGTCTGCTCGGCGAGGTACTTCTCGTTGTCGAAAGCCCGCCGCCTGATCCGCACCTGTTCGCTCATCGAACCCTCCTGGCACCCAGTGTCGACTATACGTCTACCAACGGCGGCGGCTCCGCACAACACGGGATGGTCGGGAAGAGGGGTCGCGACGCGTTGGCCTCTCGCCGACTGAAAACCGGGTGGCCGCGGGGGCGGCTATTACGTCTTTCAGGAGAATCGGTCGTGGCGGCCCACCTCGTGGAGCGCGGCGCTCAGCTCGGCTCCGAAGAGGAACAGCAGCCAGGCCAGGTAGATCCAGAGCATGAACAGCGGCAAGATGGCCAGCGTTCCGTAGATCGCCGAGACGGTGACCGCCAGGTGGCGCGCGTAGAGCGCGAAGCCGTACTTGAGCAACTCCAGGCCCACTCCGGCGACCACCGCGGCCACCAGCGAGTGCCTGATCATGGTCGGCGTGTGAGGCAACCGCCAGTAACAGAGAAACAGCGCCGCGGTCGTCAAAAGGAGCGGCAGCCACGCGCTGGCGAAGCCGGTCAGCACGAGCAGCTTGCCGCTGAAGTAGAGCGACAGGCCGAACGCCAGCGGAGCGCCGATCAGCACCACCAGCGCCGCCGTCACGCGCAGCCACAATCTCCGTCCCCGCGCGGCGCGAAACACGTCGTTGAGCGCGACCTCGATGTTGAACAGCATCGTCACCGAGATCGCGACCAGCGTGGCCACGCCGATCACCCCCAGCGTCCGGGGACGGATACCCCGAGCCAGGTCGGTCACGTAGCGCCCCACCTCGCTGGCCGCCTCGGGCAGCAGCTGCGCCTGCAGGTAGCCGAGCATCCGCTCGCGGAGCCAGTCCAGCTCCAGCGTGGAGGCCACCGACAGCACGACCGCCAGCAGCGGAACCAGCGACAGCAGCGTCTGGAAGGCGAGCGCCGCGGCCTGCCGCGGCATCTGGTCGCGCCACAGCCTGCGGCCGACGAGAAACAGAAGCCTGATCGCGAAGACCAGCACGAACTGGCGGCGCGAGCTGACGATGCCCTCGGGAAAGACGGTCGCCCGCGCCATCTCTCCGAACTGCTCGAAAAGCCTGCACCGCCGCTTCTGGGGCTTGCCCATCATCGAACGACGCTAGAAGTAGTAGAGCCCGTGCATGCCCCAGAACAGCTTCCACGGGTAATCGGCGAGGCCTTTCTCTCCGGGGTAGCTCTGGTTGTCCGCGTACCTCTCGACCACCGCCTCGTCGTCCGGTCCGCGGCAGATCTTGCCGTTTGCGGTCTCGAAGCAGATCTCGTCGTAGAAGGTGCGCAGCACCCGCAACTCGATCCCCACCGCGAGCTTGGGCAGCAGGAAGAAATCGACGCCGGCCAGCATCGCGACGAAAGCTCCGATGTGTGTGTGGTCGTAGTCGACGGTATCGCGCGTGTCCTCTCGCTTGGTCTGGTGGTAGTTGCCGCGCACCCAGCCGACCTGGACCCCGATGTTGGGCTCCATGTACAAAGAGCGGAGCCGGACCGGAATGTGCCCGCGCAGCGTGGGCCCGACCTGCAGGTCGGACCAGCGGCTGTCGGTCTCCTGGTGCAGGATCATCATCGCCCAGGCCACGTCGATCCCGGTCGAGAGCCAGCTCAGGGGCCGCACCAGCAGCCCTCCGGCCATTCCGAAGCCGGTGTCCCACGAGTACTCGACCCCGCGGCAGGCGGCGTAGTTCGTCCCCCCGCCCACGCAGCTGTTGCCGCCCAGCGAGATGTGCACCCCCAGGTCGGTGCGAAACGGAGGATCCGACTCGCGCAGGACCGGTCCGCCCGGCCGATCCTGGCCGACGACCGCCGGCGCAAACAGCAACAGCGCGGCGGCCAGGGAAGCCGCCAACGTCGCGATTCGACCAATGGGTCGTTTCATCACGTCCTCCTCAGAACCGGTAGTCCGCCGCGAGCCCGAGCGACAAGAGGCTCATCGAGCCGAGATGTCGAATGAAGGTGTCGGCGTAGTCGTTGTCGTTGGCCGGCGGGTTCACCGAGCAACCCGGATCGGTCTCGCAGTAGTGCTGTTCCACCTCGACGTCAGGCACGATTCCGCCGTGGATCGGCAAAGTGTACTGGAGGAAGAAACCGGCCCCCAGCCGCCCCTCGATCAGGCGCCAGACGAGTCGCGTCTCGAAAACACCGTACAGCCCGCTGTCCGATTCCTCGAAGGAGTAGATCGCCTCGTCGTTGCCCTCGTTCCACTGAATCTGGGCGTCGGTCGGCGCGGTGGAGTTCTCGCTGCTGTTGAGCGGATCGTCGGCGCCGATCTTGGTGCGCCAGCGCCCCGAGGTCGAGAAGTAGTGCCAGCCGAGACCGACCCCGGCCAGCCACTCGAAGTCGGAGAAATGCACGTTGAACCTGAAGGACGGGCGCAGCCCCAGGCCCACGTAGTTGTCCAGGATGGCGCCCACGTCGCGCCTGTAGACCATGGAGCCGCTGCTCGGGTCGACCCAGTCCTCGGGCTTCAGCTCGTGGCCCGCCGCTGCGGCGCCCTGCAGGTAATCGAAATCGAAGACCAGCGCCAGCTGGAACATGCGCAGCAGCTGGTAGGCCCCCTCGGCGCTCAGGTGGATCACGGGGGTGTAGGCGTGCTCCACCTCGGCTCCGCGTCCGAAGATCCAGGAGTAGCCGGCGCTCAGACCGGCCGCGAAGAAGCCCTGCGGCTCGTCGGGAAACAGCGGCGGCTCGCGGCGCGCCACCTCCCAGACGTCCACCGCGCCGTCCTCGCCGACCGGCGCGGCTCCTCCCCGGTGCGTTATTTTTTTGCGGTGCATCCGTGCGGACTCGGCGTCCTCGGCCTGGGGCACCGCCTTGCGCTGGACATCCTCCTCGCCCATACCCCCCTGGAAGACGATCTGCAGTTCGGCCGCCCGGCATTCGTCCGTGAGGGGCAGGCCCTCCTCGCGCCGCTTTGCGCACTTCTTCTTCAGCGCCTCCAGCTCTTCGGCCGAGGGTTGCCGCGGCTCGGCGTCCTGCGCGGCCGGCTGCTGCTGCTGCTCCTGCGGTTCTTCGGGCTCGGTGGGGCTCTCGCCCCAGGCCTCGGCCGTCTCGGAGCTGTACTCGGCAGGGGGAGCGCCCGGCGCGGGCTCCGGCGGCTGCCCGGGCTCCTCCTGCTCCGACTTCTCTTGCTGCGGCGGCCCGGCGTCCGCGTTTCCCTGCTGTGCCGCGGCAGCGAGCGGCAACAGGGCGAGAGACAGGGCCGCCGGAAGGATGTTGGTTGGCTTGATAGATTCTGGTTTCATGGCGCCTTTTCGGGTTTCGCTTCGAGCCTTGAGTATGTACCCAATGTGCCGGGATATGGGAAGGTGGAAAGGTGGACAATCCGAGCCGCGATCGAAAGCGTGCTCGGCGAAGGGCGGTAGAAGAAATGACATACGGGACGAAAAGAGGCGGTCGGCCGGCGGGCCGGCGGCGCCTGTGGCCGGTGGCGGTTGCAATCTCTGTGCTGTTGATGCTCGGCTCGGCGGCTGTTTTTTTGTTCTGGACTCCGCCTGATCGGCGTTTGGAATCCGAATCCCGGCGGTGCGGCAGAAACGAGAGATGCCCGCCCAACGCGATCTGCGCGGCCGGAGGTTGCCTGATCCTGCTCTCGTCCGAGTACCGCGAGTTGTGGAAGGAGGACGTCGCGGCTCAGCTGGACGCGGGCGTCTCCTGGCAGCCGCACGCCACCTTCGGCGAGCGGCACATCGCGACGCCCCACTGCCCGGCGAAGATCGGCGAGGTGGATCCCCCCGACGAGGGCGTGTTGCAACCCGTGGCCGAGGTCCGGCTCGTGTGGTTCGACGAGGAGAGCATGCATCTCCACGAGCAGATTCGAACCAAGGGCTCGATGTGGTTCGATGAGATTCGCTTCTGGCTTCCACCCGGTCTGAATGTCGATTCCGCGTCGACCTGTGCCTCGAAAGAGGTGACCCGCATCTCGATCGGAAAAGGGGGCAAGAAAAAAAAGCAGGCTCCCTACGTGGACGCATCGCTGGTCCAGGCCGCGCCGGTGGGCAAGATCGCCAAAGCCGCGGTATCGGTCGAGACCGAGGCGCCCGAGGCCGACGGAGAGGGTTACCGCCTGCTGGTGCTGCACCTCGAGCCGACGAGAGGCGAGGAGGCCGAGGCGCACACCGTAGTGGCCTTTCCGCTGGGCTCGGACCTGATCGCGATCGAGGGGCCGCCGCCGGCGCGCCAGCGGCTGCTGAACGGTTATGCCGCCTACTACTGGAGGCACGGAGACGAGCAAAGCGAGATAGCATTGCGCTTCCGCCTGCCCGAGGCGGTGGTCACCGAGCTGGATCCAACCCAGATTTCCCCCTGAAAGCCCCCGCGATTCCGGTTTCGGGCCCCAAAAAAAAGCGGCCCCGACACCCGGCTCGTCCGATACCGTTGCTCCCGTCAAGGCCTGGCGGATTCTCGGCTCGCCGTTGTCGGGGCCATAAGTCGGCCCGTTTGGGCGAACACCGTGTACCATGCCGCAGTTGGTCGCGCAACAGCAACGGATCGAGAGCCATCCGCGCTGTAGCGTCTGCGGAGCTCAGCGTCGCTGGTACATCGAGGAGGCGGCCACGTAGAGATATCCGAAGAAGAAAAGCGCCAGGAAAGGCAGCGAGACGTAGTGCGCGCCCGTGATCGCTACATATATCGTAAAGATGAAGTAAACCGCGAAAGCTAACTCCACCAGGGGAACGAGCCCCTTTTTCGTACGATACTTGAGGTTTCTCCAGGCGCAGATCTCGCCGCACACGCCGTGCTTGGCAGTCCGCACAAACGGCGTATCGTAGCCCAATAGCCCCTCTAGCACAGCCTTGGCGTTGTTGATCGACAGGCCGATACCGAGCGACATCAAGAGCGGCACTTTGGCGATCGCTTTCAAGGTGGAGCCGTACAGGTGACGGTGAGCCACCACGTAGAACGTTCCGATCGAGAAGGTCGTTCCCATGAAAAGCGGCAGGTCGATCAGCAGCACCTCGCGCCAGCCGTGCTGATCCCTGACCAGCAGGTTGGGCATCAGCAGCAGTGCCAGGAAGATCATGAGCAGGTAGGCGAAGTTGTTCGTCAGGTGGAAGAACGCCTCGGCCTTGACCTTGAACGGAACGTTCGATCTCAAGATCACCGGAAGTATCTTGCGGCAGACCTGGATCGAGCCCTTGGCCCAGCGGTGCTGCTGGGATTTGAAGCTCGCCATCTCCACCGGGACCTCGGCCGGGGCGACGACCTCGGGAAGGTAGACGAACCGCCAGCCCTTGAGCTGCGCGCGGTACGAGAGGTCCATGTCCTCGGTCAGCGTGTCGTGCTCCCAGCCGCCGGCGTCACGGATTGCGGACAGCCGCCAGATGCCGGCCGTCCCGTTGAAGTTGAAGAAACGCCCTGATCGCTGCCTGGCGCCGTGCTCGATCACGAAGTGCCCGTCGAGCATCAACGATTGGATCAAGGTCAGCATCGAGTAGCCGCGGTTGATGTGTCCCCACCGCGCCTGGACCATCCCCACCCCTTGGTCGGTGAAGTAGTTCACCGTCTTTTCGAGGATGGTCTTGGGGGGCAGGAAATCAGCGTCGAAAACGGCCACCAGCTCGCCGCGCGCGGTGCGCAATCCGTTTTCCAGCGCTCCAGCCTTGTAACCCGTGCGATCGGTGCGGTGGATGAACGTGATGTTGACGCCGCGCCTCGACACCTCCTCGACCTTGGCGCGCGCGATTTCGATGGTGTCGTCGGTCGAGTCGTCCAGCACCTGGATTTCGAGTCGCTCTCGCGGGTAGTCCAACTCGGCGCAGCGTTCGATCAACCGCTCGACCACGTAGCGCTCGTTGAACAGCGGGAGCTGTACGGTCACGAACGGTAGATCCTTCCTGTCGTACTTCGTCCTGGGCCGCGGCTGGTTGCGCATGGTCCTGTAGAAAAGGAAAACGAGTTGGCTGCGGTGGAAACCGTAGATCGAAAGCAGTCCCAGGATTGTGAGATAACTCCCGATCAAGATGTTCTCGAGCATCTGTTCCTCCGTTACGAAGCGCGTTGCTTCCCAATGCGAAACGTGCCGGATCTATACCTCGTTTTCCGGGTGGACTTGTCACCCGAATGTCATCGAATCTCCCCGAATGTCATCTTGCCAATGCGCGGTGGTTCGCTGATAATGTCATTCGAAGAAAAGGAGCTACGCACCATGCACAGACCATTGGCATCGTTTGTTCGGATTGTTCTAACCTCGCTGATCGCACTGGTGGCTGCGTTCGGCTGCGCAGACTCCAAGGAGTCGGCGGATGACGATATCGATGCCGGATCGGATGCAGACACCGACAGCGACGTCGATACGGATGTCGATACTGACGCAGACACCGATGCTGATACCGACACCGACACCGATACCGACACCGATACCGACACCGATACCGGTACCGGCACCGGCAGCGAGGCCGACGCCGGACCCCCGGCCTACGGAGAGCCGTGCACCGGCGGTACGGTGAGCGAGGACTGCGTCAACATCGACGCGCCGCTGTGCCTGGAGAACACGAGCTACATGTGGACCCCGGACACCTGGCCCGAGGGAATGTGCACCGCGACGTGTCTCAACGCCGGCGTCGACTGTGCGCCCGGAATCGCCTGCGTCATGGTCGGGATGTTCAACAAAATTTGCATTCCGAAATGCCAGAGCGACGGAGAGTGCCGGCTCGAGGACGGCTACGCCTGCCTGACCTTCGACGAGGCGGGAGTCTCCGGCCACCCGAACGAGGTGGACACATTCTGCCTGCCCGGAGAGCCGGTGGATGCCGGTCCGGACGCGGATACCGACACCGACACGGATACCGACACCGACACGGATACCGACACCGACACCGACACCGACACCGACACGGACACCGACACGGACACCGACACGGATACCGACACCGACACGGATACCGACACCGACACCGACACGGACACGGACACCGACACCGACACCGACACGGACACGGACACCGACACGGATACCGACACCGACACCTGAGAAGGCGCGGCTTCCGACCGCCGGCTCGAACGTTTACCCGATCAGTTCTCGGAGCTGCGTCGCTCCAGGACCGACTGGCGCAGCAGCTCTTCCTCGATCCTCTCGTCGAGGACGCGCGCGCCCTGGTCCAGCATGCGGCCGTTGATGAACAGCGTCGGCGTACCGGGTACGCCCAGCTCTTCTCCGAGGCGTCGATCCGCCTCCAGGGCGGCGGTGGCGGCGGTCGAGGAGATGTCCTCGCGCAGCTTTTCGAGGTCGAGACCGAGGCCTGTCGCCATCGTCTCGATCCGTTCGCGGCTCACCTCGCTTCCCTGCGCCGAGAAGAGAGTGTCGTGCATCTCCCAGAAGGCATCCTGGCGGCCGGCGGCGAAAGCCGCGCGGGACATCAGCTCCGAGGCGGGGTGCGACCCGAGCACGAAGTGCTTGAAGACCACCTCGGTGTGCTCGGGGTAGGCGCGCACCAAGCGTTCGAGCTTGCGCGCGGTCTCGGCGCAGAACGGGCACTCGAAATCCGAGAAGACCACTATCGTGATGGACGGATCCCCGGCGCCGCGGCTGGGCGAGCCGTTGATCGGGATCTCGAGGCCCTTGGCCGCAGCGTAGCGCTTGACGTATGCCGTGGAGACCTCTTCGACGTCGTAGTCCTTCATCAGCATCTCGGTCACGAAGCGCCCGGCCAGCGGGGCCAGCGGACAACGGGACGGATCACGGATCGCGGCGGCCAGGCTGAGCGCGTCTCCGCACGGTGAGACCTGGCTGTTGACCACTGTTTCGAAACGCTTGATCTCGCGCGGAGTCAGGTCTCCCAGGTCCACGCGGCCCTCGAGCTGCCGGGCCGTGATCGTCTCGGGAGCCTCGCGATGCGAGCAGGTGACCCACATCGCGGACAGCCCGCCCAGCAACAGGCCGGCCGCCAGCAGCACACCGCGGTCGATGGTCGAAGCTCTCATGTCGTTTCAGATCCTAGTTGTCGCGCTGCTCGGGGTCAAAAAAGGGGGCACCGGAGGAGATCCAGTCCGAGACCACGCGCCGATCGCTTTCGGCCAGCAGCGCGGCCTCCTCGCGGTCCATGCTGCGCGGCATCGGCTCGCCCGCGATGCGCGGATCTCCGATCAATTTGTAGAGCAGGTAGCTCTGGCCCGGCCGCGCCGGAATCGCGCGACGCCAGCCGTCCCAGCCGCCGGACTCGGCTCCGAGCAGCGTTTGCGAGATTCCCTCGCGAGAGTCCAGCCTCAGCTCGGCCAGCGGGCTGGCGCCGCCGTGACACGAGACGCAGCGCGACTCGAAGATTGGCGCCACGTGCGTCTTCCAGTTGCGCAGCGGGTACGGATCCTCCTCCGTCGCCTGCTCGCCGGTCTCGAACTGCGTGACCTTTCCCGGCGGGACGAGCTCGCCGTCCAACCCGGCCAGCCCCTGCTTCAGCTCCAGCAGCCACAAGGCCTTCTTGCGCATCCGGGCCGATGGCCAGACGCGCAGCTCGCCGCGCACCGGGTCGTAGCTCGCCATCACCCACAGATCCACGCTTCCGCTATGGAGGTCGAAGCGCGCCTGGGAGATGCTGCGGCCGTCGAGGTGATCGTTGAATTTCACGCGAATCACGGCGTCCACCGGCACGCCGGTCGACCCGGGTTCGGGGACCACCGACGTCGGGCTCGGACCCTGCGGGGCCGCGTCCGGATCGTCGGCGGGCGGCGGAGGGCAGCCGGCCGTGCCCAACGCCGTCGCGAGGACGGCCAGCGCGAGCGCGCGGCTCGGAACGCGGCGCGGCACGTCTGTCAGGATTCCGCGTAGGAGGAGAGGTGAGAGCGGATGACCTTGGAGTCGATTCCGGAGCCGAGGTTGGCGGTCAGCACCTCGGTCAGCGCTATCAAGAGCTCCTCGATACCGTTCTCCTCGATGACCTTCTGCAGCAGAGCGCGCGACGCGGCGCTGTCGTCCTTGCGCAGAAGCGCCCTTACGTTTTCGGTGGTCACCTCGCCGTCGAAATCCAAAAAGATGTTGTCCAACAGGTACTGCGCAAGCTCGTTCAACGTGAACCTCCCCGTCGATCCCGGCCGCCGGGGCCGGGAGTCAAAGCTGAGTGTATATATACGTTGCCGGGGCCGGAGGCAACCTCAATCGCGGGGATACGAGGGCTGGAAACCGTGGCGTCCGTCGCGAAAGCGGGTTAGGCTCGGGAAAAACGAAAAGGGGTGAGCCATGATGAGCCCTAGAAAAATCCCGATCGCCGTCATCGCAGCGCTGGCTTCCGCTTCCTGCGGCGGCGCCGCGCCCGAGTCGGTCGCTCCGGTCGAGGAGCCGGAGCCTCCTGCCGCGGTGACGATGACAGAGCCCGAGCTGACCTCGGAGATCGACCCGGCGGGCGGGCTTCCGGCGAGGGAGGTCGCCGACACCTTCGACGAGGAGGTGGGACGGATCTTCCTGGTCTCGACGCTGGAGAACCTGCCTGTCGATTCGGAGATCGAGGTCAGGTGGATGGTGAGCAGGCTCGACGAGCCGATCCACGTCTCGAGGGTGACCGCCTCGGGAACCCACCGGCTGACCGCCAGGCTGGCGCCGCGCGAGAGCAGCTTCGATCCCGGCGAGTACCGGGCTGTGATCTACGTGAACGACGAGCAGCTGGGAGAGAAGGAGTTCCGCGTGGGTATCGCCGGATCGCGTTGGACCGGCGTGCGCGGGCTCGGGATCTCCCAGGCGGTGACCGCCTTCGACAACGAGCCGATCAAGCCGACCACCTCGCTCCACGCGGGCGTGACCAGGGTCTACGCCACCTTCCGGGTCGACACCGACGATCCCAGGCCCTACGTTCGCGTCACCTGGCTTCGGGACGGCGGGGTGCTGATGGAGAACGACATCGAGTGCGGCAAAGAGGTGCGCTGCGTCGATGTTTACGAACACCGCAAGTCGATTCCGGAAGGGAACTACGAGGTCGAGGTGGAGGTCGACGGCGATGTGCTGGCCGGCAAGACCTTCCACGTCGGCGGCAAGCCGGTGGCGCCGGTGCTCGGCTTCGCCGCGCTCGGTCCGGCCAGGGGCAGAAAGAGGATGCCCCGCTCGTCGATCGGGCCGGTCACGCTCCCGAAGAAGAAGCTGGCCAAGGGAGTCAGAGTCGGCTTCGAGCTGCTGACCCTGCCCCGCGAGGCCGAGGTCGAGGTCGAGATCATCGCCGTCGAATCGGGGGAGACGCTACACACCAGCGAGCTGGAATACAGCGGGGGAGGGGACAAGTCCGAGGTGGTGGACTGGAAGCCCGAGACCCCGCTCGAGCCCGGCAGGTACAAGGCCGTGATCAGGCTGGGGAAGAGAGTGATGGAGGAGCTGGGTTTCGTCGTGGAGTGAGACGCCCCCGCCTGCTCCAGGCTCGGTGTCGGTCGACGACATTTTCGGATAGAATTTTTCAGCTTTATTTAAACCGTCATAATTATTGTGTTGACTATCCGGGATCCCGGATCTTATCATCCGTATCATGCTCGATGCGGGGGCGATTGCAGCTGACAGGTCAAGGCGCGAGGCCGAACGTCGCGACGATCGCCGGTCCTGCCTGAACACACACACACACACGACACTGAGCTGACCGACAGAGCGGCGTTGCCCAGGCTGCGCGGGCTGGGCCTGCGCGAGAGCCAGGCGCTTCGCCCTGCACATCGCAAAGCTGGGCTTTCCCGACCACCAGCGCCTGGCTGACGCCGAGGGGATCTCCTACGCGGCGGTGGTCGGCAGGCTGAGGCGCATGCGCCGCTGCCTGGGCCTGGAGAACTCTTTTCAGCTGATGGTGCTGATCGCCGGCACGGCGGCCGGCGTGCACCGTGACCCCGGATGGGCCGAGGTCACGAAATTCTTTTCCCCGAATCGAGAGGATCGGGGTACAATCAAGGAGAGGGAAAGATGAAGAAGCTGACGACGACAATCGCGACCGCCCTGGCCGCGCTGCTCCTGGCGACCGGTGTCTGGGCACAGGAGAGCGAGGAAGACGAGGGATTCGACGGTTTTCCGGAACCGACGACCGAGCAGGTCGATCTCGAGGAGGCCGCAGAGCACGCGGAGCTGCTCTACACCTATGTGGAGGACGGAACCGAGTGGGCCGTCTACCTGGACGAGTGGCAGAACCACATGTGGGTGCAGCCGGCAGGTATGACCACCGAGGAGGCGCTGTTCTCCGAGGACGAGAAGGGCGCTCCTCTATCGAGAACGCTGCTCACGCCGGATGCGATGTATTTCGAGGACGACAATGGATACTACGAGTACTACTACGCTTCACAAGGCGACATCTGGTACTACGGTTCGTGCGGGAGCCATTGCCAGCGATGGTATGTGTGGTCCAGGCACTGGGAAAACGTGGAGACGCTTGCCGGGCGAGCTACATCCGGGGGCACCTACTACGCTGGGTACTATGGACAATACAGGGACCTGGATACCCCTCCGTATACTGATTGGAAGAATTCGGACAACCAGACCAGGTTCCAGTACTCCGGAGATTGGTACTACCGAAACTTCGAGTTCGACGACCCCAATGGCAGCGATGACTGGGAGTACCTGCATACTCCAATTTTGCGATTTATTTACTACGCCAACAACTACTGGGAGTATGTCGAGCTGTACAATATCTATGTAGAATAGGAGCTTTTGCTCCTCGCGTTTCCGGAGGCGCTGCGAAATGCCGCGTCTCCGGAAACGCTATTTGTCCATGCGCACGAAGATGACTGGAAAGCTCACACTTGCTATCTTCTTGCTGGTCGGGAGCGCCTGCTCGCGGTCGCCGCGAAATGTGCGACCCGAGGACGGCGGAAGCGATGGCACTTCAATTGTCGACGCCGGGCTCTTGGAGGACGCTGTTCCCGGCTGGGATTTCACCTGGGTTGTCCAAGCCGGGGGCAATGGAGATTTTGGGCATGGCGACTCGGCTTCCGGCGTTGCCTTTGGAAATGGTGGGTCGGTTTTTGTTACAGGTACGGCATTTTCCCCCTCGGTTGTTTTCGGCACCGGGAGCAATCAGGTGGAGGTGGATACCCAGGAGAGCGGCTGCCTCTACCTCGCCCGCTATTCCGAGGACGGAGCCTTGAGCTGGGTGCGCTTCGTCGACCAGATTATGTGGTCAAGTAATGATTTGGACACGCTGCCCAGCGGCGAGGCGATGTGGGCTGGACGAGTCCTGGGCGGCGTGGGCGGTAACGGGCCGCCAAGACCGGTGTTCGGCGCGGGCGGCCCCAACGAGCACGCACCGGCGCTCACATGCTACCAGTGCCCTTTCCTGGCTCGATACACCGCCGGTGGCGACTTCGATTGGGTAGCCGCGGCCACCGGTCCGGGCGGTCCTGGACCAGATGAATGGAGTCAGGGGGGTTATGGGCGCGGGGTCGCCGTTTTCGACGATGAATCCTCCTGCCTGGTGGGAGATCTTGAAGAGCCGCTCGTTTTCGGGGCAGAAGAGGAGCATGAGACCGGCATGGGGTGCCTGGATGACGCCGACCCGCAGACCAGCAACTACGACGGTTTCGTTGCTCGCTACGAGGCGGACGGCAGCCTGTTGTGGGCGCGCTGGCTCGGCGGCTTCGGGATGGACAGCGTTCACGACGCGGTTGCGATCGAGGACGGCACATGCGTGGTGATCGGGACCTACTCGGGCACTGCATGGTTCCACGGAGGAGGCGAGCAGCTAGAGCAACTCGCGGCCGCGGGCGCTCGCAGCGACTTCGTGGCCTGGTACGGGCCGGACGGGAGCCTGACCCGGCTCTTGGACCTGGGCTTTCAGGATACAATTGCCTACTCTAACGGAAGCGGTCAGATCGAGCGTTGCGGCGACGGCTATGCTGTCGCCGGCTCCTACTCGGGCGGCTGGCTGCCTCCTGGCGGAGGCGCTCACCAGGCTCCCGAAGGCGGGCGCGCGGTCTTCGTTGCGAGCCTCGACGAGGATGGCAATGCGATCTGGTCTAGCAGCGCTGGAACCCCGGTGGCGTTTAGGGGGGCGGGGCCCATAGAGACGATGCCTAACGGCGGCGTGCTGGTCGGCGGCAGCTTCGGAGGGACGCTAACGTTTGCAAAGGGCGATCAAAACGAGACAGTGCTCGAATCCTTCCACGAGGACAGCTACCCGGGGTTCCTCGCCCTCTACCGCAAGGACGGGAGCTTCGACTGGGCCTTTTCTATCGGAGGCGGCCAGGGCTCGTGGTCCAACGGTGTTAACGGAATCTCAGCCCCTTCGGAGGAGACGATCTACATCGTAGGAGTATTCACGGGCACCGCAGCTTTCGGAACGGGCCACCACGACGTCTTTCATCTCACCTCCTGGGGAGACCACGACATCTTCGTGGCCCGTCTCGATCGGGTGGGTATACCGGATTGATTGGCCTGTTTCCGCCGAGCGGGGAGCAGGCTGAGCCGCATGCGCCGCTGCCTGGGCCTGGAGAACTCGTTTCAGCTGATGGTGCTGATCGCCGGCACGGCGGCCGGCGTGCACGGTGACCTCGGCCCATCCGGGGTCACCACATGATGGGCAGGGGTCTTTTTCCTGTACCATAAGAAGATCATCAACAACCTCCCCCTGGAAATCCCTTGCGTAGTTTACATTGACG
>JAWOBP010000213.1:0-17325 GCA_046484285.1 Polyangia bacterium | reverse complement strand
GACACCGTCCGGCGGCGGGCCCGGGTCCGGGACGTTCTGAATCGAGAGCGGCTCTTGAAACGCTTCATAGACGGCAGCTCGCATCGAGAAAACTCCTCGTTTGGTTGCCGCTGCGTCGCACCGCGTAGCTCGAGCTACCGGCGATCACGTTGTTGGTCAGCCACAGATCCAGGTAATAATAGGAGTATCCCTGCTGGAACTCGACCCCGTTGTTGTGGTGCACGATCGTGTTGTTGACCAGGTACGCCTGGCGCGTCGCGGACTCGTTGGTGTAGAGGTAAACGCCGGTTCCGTGGTGCGTGATGTACGAGCTGCGCACCATTCCGTTCGAGTTCTCCAGGCGGATTCCGGTCCCCGCGCCGTCGCCGATCACGTGGGTCCCCAGCACGTCGACCTGGTCCGTCGACGAGGTCACGTCGTCGCCGAAGATGCCGTAGGTGGAGCTGTAGTAGATCGCGCAGCCGTCCACCTGCGGCGCGGTGGGGCCGGTCAGGTAGAGGCCGTACCGGGCGTACTCGATGTCGGAGTTGGCCACCGAGAACAGGCCGCCGTCGTCGATCCTGATTCCGTACCAGTCGTCGGGCGCCGGCTCGGTGGCGTCCGAGGTGAACAGCACCGGGTCGCCGGATGCGGGGAAGCTGGCCAGCGAGCCGTCTCGGAAGTGGATTTCGCTGCGGCCGGAGGTGAACCCGCCGCCCATCCCGTCGGCGTCGGGCTCGACCCACAGCTCGGCTCCGGCCTCGAAGGTGACGGTCGTGCCGTCCGGCACGACGATGTCGCCCAGCACCGTGTACGGAGAGTCGGCGGCGGTGAAGGTGATGTCGTCCCACATGAAGCCCATGATCTGCGGGCCGGTCGCCCCGGCGTGGGGCAGGGCGCCGATGTAGGTGCCCGAAACTCCCAGCGCGCGGTTGGGAGAGTGCTCGGTGGGCTCGTAGTTGCGGTTGTCGACGTTCGCGTACAGCGGGTTCCAGGAGTAGCAGCTCGATCCTTCGTCGACGCTGTAATAGTCGCTCGAGCCGTTGCCCCAGGCGTTCGAGCCGCTGCAGGTGAACGTGAACGAGTAGCTGCCCGAGCGCCGGATCCCGGCGCCGGTGTTGTGCGTCAGCGAGCTGTTCTGCAGCACGACCGGGATGTAGTAGTAGCTGTAGCCCTTGTTGACCTCGATTCCGTCACCGCCGTTGTTGGCCACGGTCAGGTGATCGATGTTCGCGTCGTAGGTTCCGGAGCTCGAGCTGTTGAGATAGAGCCCGTCGTCGGCGTTGTCGTAGACCAGGCCGTGCGACCAGGTGAAATCCGAGTTTCTCGCGTAGAAACCGTCTTCCGTGCTGTCCCAGATGTTCACGTTGTCTATGTCGACGACACTGGCTCCGTCCATGTAGATTCCGTACTGGTTCTCGTAGAGATCCAGGTCCACCAGCGACGGGTTGCCGCCCTCGATCCAGATTCCCGAGTGGGAGCACTGGCGCATCGTGGAGCCGGCCACGATGTGGTCGTTGTTGTAGAGCGACACGCCGCGGTAGGCGTGTGCCAGGTCGACCTGCGAGACGTTGAACGCCTCGGTGGCGGCCAGGATCACGACCCCGTACCAGTCGCCGGCCGCGGGCGTGGTCTCGCCCGAGAGGAGGTGGACCGGGTTGCTGTTGGTCCCGTCCGCCTCCAGCGTGCCCTCGACCCGGATCTCCACGCGCGAGTCGTCCAGGCCGCCCTGCATCACGTCGCCGGAGGCCATCTCCAGCGTGGCGCCGGGCAGCAGGGTCAGCTTGGCCCCGGCGGTCACGACCACGTCGCCGCCGACCGGAGTGGTGCTGCCCGTTTCGAAGGTGTGGTTGACGTACCAGAAGCCGTGCACGCCCGCGCCGGTGGACGTGCCGGCGTGCTCGACCGCGCCGAGCGTGCCGGCCGGGTCGCCGGGGGAGTAGTAGCGCGCCGGGGAGCGGTCGGTCGGCTCGAAGTCGCCGGCCGCCGGGTCGGCGAGCAACCCGTTGTAGTGCAGGTTGCCGCTGTCGGGAGAGGCGCTGCAGCCGCTGAAGCGGGTGCCGCCCCACCAGACGTTGTTGGTGAAGCCGAGCTGATCGAAGGCGTAGCTGCCCGAGCGATGAACCGCGTAGGTGTTCTCGCCGAACAGCGAGTTTGAGATGGTGAAGAACAGGTCGTAGTAGCTGTAACCGGAATAGCCGGCGATTCCGTCATCATTATCGTAAAACGTGCAGTAATCGACGGTAATGTAGTAATCGCCCGAGCTGGCCGCCTGGGCGTAGATGCCGTCCGTGTTGCCGGCGAAGATCGCCTTGGAGATGTCGGCATCGGCATTGTAGGCGTAGACGGCTTGATTGAGATCGTGCAGGTAGCCGCCGCTCAAGGTGATGTCGGTGTTGTAGGCGTAGATGCCGTAGGCGCTGCTTCCGGCGTCGGTGCCGTCCACGCTAAGATTCGAGATAGAAAGCGTTCCCGAGGAAGTGTTGACCGCGCGATTATAAAAAGTATCGATCGAGATGTTGCTCAGCGAGTAGTCGGCCTCGGCCGGGGTGTCGAACTCCAGCGGGTAGTCCGCGTTGCGAATCTCGATCCAGTCCAGCGTCGCGGTCGATCCGCTCACGAACCGCAGGCCTTCCCAGTGGTTGTTGGCCGTGCCGCTGTCGGCCTGGAACACGATCGGCGAGGCCTCGCTGCCCTGGGCCACCAGGCCGCCGTTGACTATCAGCTCCACGTCGCCGGATTCGTTGTTGGTGCCCTGCACCTCGACGCCCGCCTCGATCGTGAGCGTGGCGCTGCCTTGCACCACCACGTCCCCGGTCATCACGTAGGGGCTGCCGGCCGCGTCCCAGGTGGTGTCCGAGCTGATCGAGCCGAACACGTTGGTGTCGGCCAGCGCGCCGCCTCCAGCCGCCAGCAGCGCGGCAAAGACGGCCATCGACGCGACGAGAGCGCCGCGAGAGCGAATGATTCCACTGAAAGATGACATTACTTTCACCCCTTTTCGCGGAAGATCTGCTCGATTGACGAGTCGGAGCGATTTTACTTCACAGTAATTCGCGCGGGCAACCGTTATCGACTCGTGACCCGACGGGCGATACGGCCCGACGGCTTCGTTCTTTCTTGCACTGCGGGCCGGCATCCAAGCAAAGCCGGCCCGGCGGGGGATTGGCGTTTTCGGTCCGGTGGGGCGCGTGGTAGCATCGCGGCGATGTCGGCGCGGGTCACAATGCGACGGATTTCGCTGCTGGCGACGCTGGTCTGCGCGGCTGGCTGCGGGTCGAGCGGCACGGGCGCGCCGCCGGTGCAGAGCCGCGCGGCAGAGACGGACGCCGGCGCTCCCTCCCTCGAGCGACCGGACGCGGCTCCCGAGGTGGAGGAGCCCAACGTGCCGTTCGCGATGCTGGGGGGCGGCCCGCGGCACCTCGGACGCGCGGCGGTGCCGGGCCCGCGGCGGACCCCGATCCACGAGGGCGGCTTCCACGCCGGCGCGCGCGTCTTCGCCTCCCCGGTGATCGGCCCCGACGGCACGGTCTACGTCGGCTCGCTGGACGGGACCTTCAACGCTCTGCGCCGCGCCGGCGATCTGCGCTGGAGCTACGTCTGCGGAAAGCCGGTCTTCGCCACCGCGGCGGTCAGCCGTAGCGGCGTGGTCTACGTCGGTTGCGACGACGACACTTTGATCGCGATCGCCACCGACGGCACGGTGCGCTGGACCTACCCGATGAAGCACGACGCGGACTCCTCGCCGGTGATCGGGGACGACGGCGTGATCTACGCGGGCGGCGACGCGCTGCACGCGGTGACGCCCAGGGGCGAGCGGCGCTGGAAGGCCTTGATGGGGCGCCACGTCAATGCCTCGCCCGCGGTTCGCCCGGACGGCACGATCGTGGTCGGCGGTCACGACCGCCGGATCTACGCCTTCGAGCGGGACGGGACCACCCTCTGGACCTTCGCCACCGGCGGGCCGATCCAGGGCTCGGCGGCCGCGCTCGACGGCGGCGACGTCGTTTTCGGCTCGGACGACGGCCGCGTCTACCGGCTGGCGCCGCGGGGGGGGATGCGCTGGAAGGTCGAGACCGGCGCGCCCGTTCGTTCGGGGATCGCGGTCGCTCCCGACGGCGGGACGTTCTACGCGGCGACGATGGGCGGGGACGTGCTCGCGATCGACTCGGGAGGCGAGATCGCCTGGCGCTTCGAGAGCGGCGGACCGGTGCGCTCGACTCCGGTGCTGGGCAGCGAGGGACGCCTCTACTTCGGCTCCCAGGATCACCACCTCTACGCGCTCGACGCCTCCAGCGGAGAGGTGGTCTGGCGTCTCGACCTCGGCGCCGAGATCGACTCCACCCCGGCGCTGGCCGCGGGCCGACGGATCGTCGTCGGCGCGGACGACGGCGAGATCCACTTCTTGGTGGAGGAGAGATGACCGACTCACCCAGACTGAGAGCCGAGCGACTCGAGCGGGAGACACTCTGCCGCTTCGCCGCCCTTTCCGAGAAAGCCTCCGCCACCCGCGAGCGAGCCGAGGAGCCCTGCCCGGTCCGGCCGGCCTTTCAGCACGATTGCCACCGGATCGTCCACAGCAAGGCGTTCAGGCGCCTCAGAGGCAAGACCCAGGTCTTCCTCTGGCCCAAGGGCGATCACTACCGCACGCGCCTGACCCACTGCCAGGAGGTCAGCCAGATCGCGCGCACCGTCTCGCGCAGCCTGTCGCTCAACGAGGATCTGACCGAGGCGATCGCGTTGGGCCACGACCTGGGGCACAGCCCGTTCGGACACGCCGGGGAGGCCACGCTGCAAAAGCTGGTCCCGGGCGGCTTCCGCCACGAGCGCCAGAGCCTGCGCGTGGTCGAGCGGCTCGAGAACGGGGGCCGCGGGCTGAACCTGACCGCGGCCGTCCGGGAGGGAATCCTGCGTCACTCCAAGGGCGCCGGGCCGCTGCTCGACGTGCCCGAGGAGCAGCTGCCGTCGACGCTGGAGGGACAGGCGGTCCGGGTCGCGGACGTCGTGGCCTACGTGAACCACGATCTCGATGACGCGCTGCGCGCCGGCGTGCTGTCGCAGCGCGACCTGCCAGGCCACGTGCTGGAGGGGCTGGGCCGCACCCACTCGGAGCGCATCACGCAGCTGGTGCTCGACGTCGTTGGCCGCACCGACCTCGAGCGCGAGCCGCGCGTGATGATCAGCGACGAAGGCGCGGAGGTGCTCGAGGAGCTGAGACGCTTCCTCTACGAACACGTCTATTACGATCCGGCGGTGCACGGGGAGTTCCACCGCGCCGCAGGCGTGTTGACCCGCCTTTGGGAATACCTGGTCGACGACCTGGACCGTTTCTACGAGCTGTGGCCCGGCGCGCTGCGCGACGGCGAGCCGGAGGACGACGTGCGCGACTTCCTGGCCGGGATGACCGACGCCTACGCGATCGACCTCCACGACAGGCTGTTCACCCCGAGGCGCTGGTACGTGCTGTGATCCCGGCGCGGCGTCGTGCCGCGGCTATCGTGTTCTCCATCAGCATCGCGATCGTCATCGGCCCCACTCCGCCCGGGACCGGCGAGATCCAGGCCGCCCGTCGCGCGGCGGCCTCGAACTCCACGTCCCCCACCCAGCTTCCGTCCTCGCGGCGGTTGGTCCCCACGTCGATCACCACGGCGCCCTCGCGAATCCAGTCGCCGCGGATCAGCTCGGGGCGTCCGGCCGCGGCGATCACGATCTCGGCCCGCGAGATCTCGGCGGCCAGATCCCTGGTTCGCGAGTGACAGACGGTCACGGTCGCGTTGGCGCCGAGCAGCAGCTGCGCCATCGGCTTGCCCACGATCAGGGAGCGCCCCACCACCGCGGCGCGCTTGCCCGCGGGATCGACCCCGGTGTGCTCGATCATGCGCAGACAGCCCAGCGGCGTGCAGGGTACCGCGCCGTCGACTCCGGCCAGCAGGCGGCCCAGGTTGACCGGGTGGAAGCCGTCCGCGTCCTTGGCCGGATCGATCGCTTCGATCACCTCGTTTTCGTCGATCTGATCCGGGAGCGGAAGCTGCACCAGCACCGCGTCGACCTCGTCGTCGCGGTTGAGGCGGTCGATCAGGCTCAGCAGCTCGCCGGCCTCCACCGAGGCCGGCAGCAGGTGCTCGCGCGACTCGATTCCCGTCCGGCGACAGGCCCTCTTCTTGTTTCTGACGTAGATCTGGCTGGCCGGGTCCTCGCCGACCAGCACCACCGACAGGACCGGAGCGCGGCCGACCTCGTCGAGGAACTCCCGAGAGGTCTGCTTCACGCCGCGGCGAATCCCGCGAGCCAGCTCTTTTCCGTCGATCAGCTGCATCCGTCTCATTCCTTCCGTGCGCCCGAATTCGATGGTACCTTGTTACCTTCGCATGTCACGGCGGAGTCTGGAACGAGGGCCAGTTGCCGTCGTTCGCCGACAGAGTAATATATGGAGCACCATGCATCGAATTCAAACGTAACAGAAGGAGTTTTGCGATGAGTTACAAAAAATGGACGATGCTGCTGCTGGTCGCCGCCTGCTGGTCGCTCGCCGCCTGCGACGACTCCTCCGGCGGCGGGGGCGGGGATGCGGACGCCGACAGCGACGCGGACGCGGATTCGGATTCGGACGCGGATTCGGATTCGGACGCCGACTTCGGCACCTGCGCCGCGACCTGCGAGGCCGCCGCGGACTGCGTTCCCGCCGACGCCGACGCCACCCACGACGAGAACAACTGGGACTGCGCCGGCGGTCACTGCGAGCACCTGGGCTGCGTCAGCACCGCCGAGTGCCAGGAGGTCTACCCCAACGCTCCCGAGATCGATTGCAACTCCGCCGCCTCGATTCCGTACTGCTCGACGCCCTGCGAGACCGCCGCGGACTGCGCGGTTCCCGATTCGGCGCTGCTGGGCGAGGACAACTTCTCGTGCGAAGGCGGGTTGTGCACCATGCTGGGCTGCAACTCGGACGAGGAATGCCAGCAGGCGTACCCCGACGCCGATCTGGGCTGCGCGCTCTACATGGAGACGCCCGCTTGCCTTCCCACCTGCGAGACACCGGCTGACTGCGTGGAGGAGTCGCTGAACGCCGACCTGTGGAACGAGGAGCACTGGAACTGCACCGACGGCGTCTGCGAGCACCTGGGTTGCCTCAGCGACACCGAGTGCCAGGAGTCTGCCCACGGCCCCGACTCGGTCTGCGTGAAGTAGAAACCGCGGGTTCTCCTGACGGCGGCAAGTTTTCGTACAAAACGGAAGGTTTATGTCCAACCCCGAACAGGGACGCGTGCTGATCATCGACGACGACCTCGATCTGGTCGAGGTGTTCTGCTACGCGATCGAGAAGATGGGCCACGAGACGAGCCGCGCCCCGACGCTGGCCGAGGGGATCGAGCTGGCGGAGCGGGAGAGCTTCGACCTGGTTCTGCTCGACGTCTGCCTTCCAGACGGAAACGGGCTGGAGGCGTTGCCCCGGCTGCGCGCGATCGAGCCTGCCCCGGAGATCGTGATCCTGACCGGCCACGGCGACCCGGACGGCGCGGAGCTGGCGATCAACAGCGGCGCCTGGGACTACATCGTCAAGCCGGCCTCGACCAGGACGCTGAGGCTGGTCGTCTCGCGGGCGATTCACTACCAGCGCGAAAAGCGGACGCGCCGGCGTGCGGTCTCGCTCAAGCGGCACGGGATCGTCGGCGACAGCCCGGCGTTGACCTCGTGCCTCGACCAGATGGCGGCCGCGGCCGGCAGTGACGCGGACGTGCTGCTGACCGGAGAGACGGGTACCGGCAAGGAGATGTTCGCCGCGGCGCTCCACGCCAACAGCGATCGCGCCGACGGGCAGTTCGTCGTAGTCGACTGCCCCGCGCTGCCGCTCAACCTGATCGAGAGCACCCTGTTCGGGCACGAGAAGGGTGCCTACACCGGCGCCGCCAAGCCGCGCGAGGGGCTGGTCGCTCGCGCCGACGGCGGCACGTTGTTTCTCGACGAGGTCGGAGAGCTGCCGCTGGCCCAGCAAAAGACCTTTTTGCGCGTGCTGCAAGAGAGGCGCTACCGCCCGGTCGGCTCCCGCAGCGAGCAGAGCAGCGACTTCAGGCTGGTGGCGGCCACCAACCGCGACCTGGAACAGATGGTGCGCGAGGGAGAGTTCCGCGAGGACCTGATGTTCAGGCTGCGCGCCTTCACCATCGAGCTGCCGCCTCTGCGCGAGCGGCCCGGAGACATCAAGCCGCTGGCGCTGTACCACGTCTCGCGGCTCTGCGAGCGCTACGGCGCCGAGACCAAGGGCTTTTCGCCCGACTTCTTCGAGACGCTGCGAAACTACGACTGGCCCGGAAACGTGCGGGAGCTGTTCCAGGCTCTCGAGCAGGCGCTGGCCACCGCCGGTCCCGAGCCGACCCTGTTCGCCCGGGACCTTCCCCGCCGGATCCGGGCCCGGGTCGCGCGCGGCTCGATTCCACCGCCACCCGCCGCTTCGAGCTTTGCCGCCGCCGACTCGGAGGATTCGCCGGAGCTGAGCAGTGCGCAGACTCTCCAGCAAGCCCGGGACGAGGCGATCGCCCGCGCCGAGCGGCGCTACCTGGTGGAGCTGTTGCGCCGCGCCGACGGCAGCATCCCCGACGCCTGCCGCCTGGCCGATCTGTCCCGCTCGCGCCTCTACGCCCTCTTGAAGAAGCACGGGATTCGATCCTAGTGCCGAGTCAACCTCTCCCGTTCGGGTGAGAGCGGCCCCTGCCTGCGTATCCCGGCGTGACTCCTCCTCGACGTGGCGCTGCCACGCCTTCGTCGTCCTTCCTTGGCCTCGCGGACAGTTGCTCGCTCTACCCGAACGTTTTCGATTGACTCGGCACTAGCGCGGTTGGCACGCGTAGTGCATCAACCGCGGGCATGACACAAAATCTCAAAGCTGGAAAACGAGACCGCAACCTGGATCTCTATTTCGACGAGCTCGGGCGCAGCGCGCCGCGCCACTCGGCCGGAAAGAACGAACCGCTCGAGGCGATTCGCCGCCTGGAGCTGGCGACGTGGCGCGCCGTGCTCGAGGCGCGCGATGGGCCCGGGGCGTCGGGCGCGGTCCTGGCGGTCCTGGAGGACTGGGCCGCGGGCGTTCCCAAACGCGCCGCCGCGGTCGAGCGTCTCGCCGAGCTCGGCGCCGGCGATCTCTTTTTGGAGGACGGGAGCGGATCGGAAGCTCTCGAAGAGGCGACGCGGGCGATGCTCGAGGCCGATCCCGATCGCGAGCTGCTGGCGACGCTGGTGCGCCTCCACGAGGACGACGAAGAGATCGAGAGCCTCTGGGAAGAGATATCGAGGCGCAAGGCGGCCTTCATCCGCTCCAACCTGCGGCTGGTGATCGCAGTGGCCAAGAAGTACCAGAGCCGCGACGTCGAGCTCGGCGACCTGATCCAGGAGGGCAACCTGGGGCTGATCAAGGCGGTGGATCGCTTCGATCCCTCGCGCGGAGTCAAGTTCTCCACCTACGCGGTCTGGTGGATCCGGCACCGGGTCGGCCGCTCGGCGGCCGACAACCGCCATCCGGTCCGCATGCCGATCCACGCCGCGGCGGCCGTCAGGCGGCTGGAACGCGCCTCTTCCGCGCTGGAGACGCGCGAGGGGCGCCAGCCCGGGAAGAAGGAGATCGAACGTTTCTCCGGGCTGGACAATCGTACCGTGGAGCGGGCCCGCAACACCCCCAGGCCGCGGCGGATCGCGATCATCAGCGGTGACGAGCCGGAAAAATCCGATCGCGACGGCGCCGGCGTGGCGCTGGTCGACATCGACGCGGCGTTGCCCGACTCCGGCGCGACCCTGAGCGAGTGGAAGGGAATGTTGGAAGAGGTGCTGGAGTGCCTGCCGGCGTTCGAGCGGGAGATAGTGCGCCGGCGCTACGGGCTGGACGGCGAAGAGGAGAGCACGCTGCAGGCGATCGGCGAGGACAGCGGCCTTTCGCGCGAGCGGATCCGCCAGCTGCAGAACCGCGCGCTGGATCGGATTCGCCAGCAGCTGCGCTTGGACTGAGACGAGATGAAGGCGTCCCGCCGGGCAGGAATCGCGTCCTGCCGGACGGGACGGTACCGAAGGAGAAAGGAAGGACAGATGCAGGTAGACGAAGAGCTTCAACGTTGGACGGACACATCGGCGCAGGCGAGGCCGGGATCGGCCAACAACCCGCCGCTGCACATCATGCTCGACGAGGCGCTCCAGGTGGCGGAGTTCTTCGAGGAGCACTGGGAACCGACCTCGGAGCGGCGCGGGCTGGCCGACGCCGGCAAGCGGCTGCCGCGGGAGACTGGAAAGGAGATCGTCTCCCTCGTCGAAGAGGTGAGGCGCGCCCAGGACGAGTACATGGATCTGATGGGTCGGGAGATGAATCCGCGCAAACTGGTGGAGCGAGGAGAGGACCTGCTCGGCGAGCTGACCGCGGTGCTGGAGTGGTGCCTGGAGGGAGACGAGTGCGACGAGTCCGATCTCTTGCTGCAGTCGCTCCAGGCCGAGCGCAGGTTCCTGACCAACTCGATCGAGGACCTGGCCTACGCGCTGCACGACTACGCGGTGGTGGCCAGCGAGATGCGCGACGAGATCGACGGGCTGGGCGGCTTCGACGCGGCGACGATCGACGAGGCGGTGGACGTGGCAAAGAAGCTGCTGGCGGTCAACGAGCGGCAGGTCCAGCAGGTCGAGGACGTCAGGCGCGCGGTCGACGAGCGCAACCGTCTGATCGACAGGCTCAGGGCGCGCGTGGCCAAGGTGCGACGCGCGGCGCGGTTCGTATTCCGCGACCGACCCGATCTGGTCAGGGAGGTGTCGAGCGCCCACTCCCTGCGGCAGCGGGCCGCGCTGCAGCGGGCGGCCAAGCTCCGCGAGTCGTACAGCCGCCCCAATCTCAATATGTCGATGCGCTTCCTGCCCGCCACCCACCGGCCCTGGTAGGACCCACGACGCGGCCTGAACCCGGCCGCGGTTCTCACTCCTTGAGACAGTGGCCCGTGATCGGCGCCACCACCGCCTCCTCCGGCGCAATCGCGCCGCGCTCCGTCGCCTCGCGGTACGCGGCGACCGCGACCGCCCCGGTCGGCTCCGCTCCCAGCCCTTCGGAGCTGGCCAGATCGCGCTGCGCCTCCAGCACAGCTGCGTCGCCTACCCGGTGCAGGATTCCGCCGGTGTCGCGGATCGCCTCGACTGCCTGATCCCCCAGCGCCGGCTCGGCGATATCGATCCCCGAGGCCGGTGAGCGACCGTCCGCGGGAACGACCTCTGGCTCCTCGCAATCCATCAACGGCGGGACCGAGCGTAGCTGGACACCGTCCAGCGCCGGCCTCCGCTCTATCTCGCCGGCCTCCGCCAGCTCGCGAAATCCCTTGTACAAAGATGTGAGAAGGTTGCCGGTGCCGATCGGGGCGATCACGCGATCACAGGCAACGGGCATCTGCCGTGCGATCTCGAAAGCGATCGTCTTCGTGCCCTCGGTGCGCAGGGGATTCTCCGAGCCTCCCGGGAACGCTCCCCGTCGGGCGCGCTCGCGGCCCGCTCGTTCGACCTCCTCGAATCCTCCCTCGACCCGCTCCACTCTGGGATCGTGCCGTCTGAGCTGGTGCAGCTTGCCCGCGTCGGTCGCCGCCGGCACCAGCACGGTCAGCTCGAGCCCTTCGCGGGCGGCGTAGGCGGCCATGGACGAGCCGGCGTTGCCGGTCGACGCGATCACCAGCTCGCCTACATCCAGCGCCCGCGCCGCGGCGCATACCACCGCGCTTCCGCGATCCTTGAACGACCCGGTCGGATTGGTCGACTCGACCTTGGCGTACAATCGGCCGCCCGGCGGGACGATCTCCTCGGAGCCGACCGCCAGCAGTGCCGTGTCGGCCTCCCCCAGCGTGGTCGGCGGCAGGTGCGGCAGCGATCGGCCGTAACGCCAGACGCCCGGAGCGTTCGAGGATTCCCCGCGGTAGCCGATCAGGAGAAACGACAGCGTTCCGCCGCAGCGCGGGCAGCTCATGCCCGTCGGTGGCGAAGAGAGCTCTTTGCCGCATCGGCGGCAGCGCATCGGAGTGGTGCTCGTCATGAGAACCCCTCGAGCCGGCGGTCGAGAAAGCGGTGGAGCGTGTCGAACACGTCGCCGTGATCCTCGTAAAGATGCATGTCGTGTTTCCGGTCGGGGAACGTCACCAGGCGGGCCCGGGGCGAAGGTACCCGAAAGAGAAGGGCGCGGGCGCTGTGCCGGTCGCAGATGTCGTCGCGCTCGCCTCGCATCACCAGCAAGGGCGCGGTCAATCCGCTGGGATCGAACAGCGGCTTCCACTCGATCTTTTCCGTCTCCGCGTCCGGAAACGACAGCGCGGGCGTCCTCAGTTTCTTTCCGCCGTCGGTTCCCGTCTTGGCCGTGTCGAAGAATATGTCGAAAGTGCGCCGCTCGATGAGCCTTTCTTCCCCGTCGAGAATTCTTCTGCGTATCATTTTCCTGCTCAGGTTTATGTAGGGATTGGAACGACGACCCAGAAACGTTCGCAGCCCCCGCATCAGCCGTATCCGGGTGAGTTGGTGCGCCAAGAACGGGGTGAGCAGGTAGGCGGGACCCATGAAGACGACCGACGAGGCCCGGAGCTCGCCGCTGCAAAGCAGCTCCGCGACCGTGTTGCAGCCACTGCTCAGGGCCACGAAATCGATTGCGGACGCACCGCGGTGACGAATCAGGTGTCGGACCACGCTTTGCAGATCCGCCAGCTTCTGCGGCTCGCGGATCGGCTCGACGCGGAGCGGCTTGTACGACCTGCCGTACCCGCGGGAGTCGTAGATGCAGCAGTTGATCCCCCTCCGGGCGAGATAGCCGGTCAGGCTGTATCCCGGACGCGGCAGGTCGAAATCCGCCGCGGCAGGAAATGTATTGCCGTGGACGAAAACGGTGAAGCGTCGCTCGGGCGACGGCTCGGGACGGATCTCACGCACATACAGCTCCTGTCCCGGCGGACCGATCCAGCGCTCTTCCCTGGTCGTCCTGTGCTGCTCGGCATCGCCCTCAAAGCTGGCGTGCTCGAGCCTGCGCTCGGCGACCGCTGCTTCCAACATCGAATCCTCCTCCTTGTCTTTTGCTCCGCTGTTTCGCTCCAATCTCGAAACAGGAAAAGCAATGTCCATGCCAGGCCGAAGCCCGCCGAACGTCCCCGTTCCCGCTCGGCTGCGCTGCTCTTCCCGAAAAAAAAGACGCCTTGCCCCGGAGCTGAGAAATGGAATAGATTCCGCCAGAGATCATACAAAAACGGCATCCAACACGGGGGTGGCACCATGAAAGACTCGTCGCTTCTCTGGCGCTTGGCGACCATCTTCTGCTGTCTGGCTCTGGCCGGGCTGTGGTCGTCCGACGCGCTCGCGCTCCAGGAGCCGGAGAGTTCCTCGACGGAGGAAGAAGCACTGTCGGTCGGGGACGAAGAGCGCGCCGCGAAGAGCGGTGAGCCGGAGGCTTCGGGCCCGGCGTGGCGACCTTCGGCGGCGGCTATGTCTTCTCGGCGCTGGTGGGCTTCTTGCTCTACACCGAGGCGACCGTTCCCGAGAACCAGACCTGCCTCAACTGCCAGACGGCCGGCAAGAGAATGTTCATCCCGGTGGCCGGACCGTTCATGGCGATTCCGGTGGCCGACGGGCTGGACGGGCGAATCGTCTCCGGAGTGATGGGCACCGTGCAGGTGGTCGGCCTGTTGCTGACCGCGGCCGGCGCGATCGTGTACGGTGTGTCAGGCAACCCCGAGCACGCCCGCGAACAAAGCGCGGATCGACCCATGCTGGCCCGCCTGCGCCTCGGCGCGGCTCCGACCCCGGACGGAGGAGGCGCGCTTTTTTGCGGCTGTAGCTTCTGACACAATTCACATTCCGGCAGACTTTTTCTTGTTAGTACAATTGGTCTTGAACGAAGCGTACCCAACACACTAGAGTGAGGTTTCATCACGACACAAGACAGAAAGGGACGACGAGATGAGAACGTCACTCGGTTGCCAGGGGTTTTGGGGCTCTCCGGCAACGCGGCTCGTGGCAACGCGGCTCGTGCTGCTGGCCGGTCTGTTCGTGTTGCTGACCCACGCGGGCTGCGACGAGGACTCCGGCTCACCGGCGGCGGGATCGAGCGCCGACGGGGACACGGACTCGGACAGCGACTCCGATACGGACAGCGACTCCGACACGGACTCGGACAGCGACCCAGACACGGACAGCGACTCCGGCACGGACAGCGACTCCGACACGGACACCGGGCCCGAGTGCGTGACCGACGGCGACTGTCCGCCCGGCCAGCAGTGCTACCTCGACTACTGCCGCGTCCCCTGCAACTGGTTGCTCAACCCGTGCGACTGGTCTGCCTCGGGCGACATCTGCTCGAGCGGCTACTGCGTCGAGTGCCTGAACGACGGCGACTGCCCGGGGACGCGATACGAGTGCGATCCCGCGACTCTGACATGCCAGGACACGCCGTTCGATCCCAGCCTGACGAAAATCGGCGTCTTCTACCACACGTGGCATTGCCCTTCGGCCGTCGAGCCGTACGACATCACAGAGATTCTCGAGAACCCCGAGGTGTCGTGGCCACCTTGGCCCGACGAGCCTTTCCCGCCCACGTCCTTCTGGTGGGGCGAGCCCGAGGCGGGCTACTACTGCCTCACAGACAACACGGAGCTCCTCACCGCCCACGCCGAGCAACTCCGCGACATGGGAGCCGACTTCGTCTTCGTCGACGCCACCAACCACCCCTACAACAGCTCCCTCTACTGTGATCGACCCGAGTCGATGATCATCGAGCCCTTCGCTACCATGGTGGAGGTCTGGAGCGACGTTGAGGGCGCGCCGCGGATCGCCCCATGGTTGCCGGTCACGTCGACGACCACCTCGGATCTCGGCGCCTACATGGTGTTTACGATGCTCGACTTGCTGAGCGCGCACCCCGGGCTCCAGTTCGAGTACCAGGGCAAGCCGCTCGTTCTCATCGCCGAGACGGACCTGTGGCCCGTCGACGAGGAAACCGAAAGTGGTCTCGCCGAGGACTACACCGTCCGCCGCATGTGGGCATTCGAGGACGAGGGCACCGAGAAGTGGAGCTACATCGAGCGGTGCCCCTCGTCGCCTCTGGAAGGGGAACCCTGCTCACAGCGCCAAGCCATGTTCGACGGCGAGCCGGAGCAGTTCCCGATCGCGACGGCCTACGGCGCCGACTACATGAGCCACCTCGGCACGGCGACGCCCAAGTACCAGGGCCGCACCTTCCGCAAGCAGTTCCAGGCACTGTTCGACAACCCCGAGATTCCGGTGGCCACCATCACGGGCTGGAACGAGTGGGTCGTCGGCCGCCAGCCCTGCGACCTCGTCCCGGCGTGTCCCTGCACGGACGCGGAGAACGCCAACGGCTGCTTCCTCGACCAGTACACGGTGGAGTACAACCGCGACATCGAGCCCACGGCCACCGAGATGGGCGACTACTACTACCGGCTCGCCACCGCCTGCATCGAGCTTTTCCGGGCGGGCGCCCGTTGCGACGCCGCCCACGCCGACGACCTGTGCTGCAAAGACTACGATGAGTAGCCCTTCGAAGAGCGCTTGATCTACGTGGTGACCAACCCGGTCAAGGACGGCCTGGTGGAGAGCGTCAGCCACTGGCCGGGCTTCACCTGCTACCACGAGCTGGCCCACGGAGCCCCGCCGCACCTCAGTTGCATCGACTGGAAGCTGTGGGTGGCGGCACGGCGGGTATCGCAACAAGCGGCCCGTCTCCGACTACGAGCGCCCCGACCCCCTTTACCCGCAATCCGACCGCCATCGCCCCCCTCCGCCCGCCCTTCTCACCCGGACCTGTCTTCGGCTTTGAGCCGAACCGAGGCCAGGGCGAGCACGGCCTCTCGCACGTCGGCAAAGCCGTTGAACAGGGGTGAGGGGCAGATCCGCACCACGTTGGGCGGCCTGGCGTCTAGCACGACCCCGCGCCGCGCTAGCTCCGCGGCCAGCGCGTTCACGTCCCCGTCCAGCTCCAGCGCGACATGCCCGCCGCGCCTTTCGGGCTCGCGGGGGGTCGCGATCCGAGCTTCGGGCAGCAGCTCGTCTACCAGGAAGATCAGGTAGGAGGTCAGCCGCAGCGATTTTTCCCTGAGCCGCTCCACGCCCGCCTCGGCTATCGTTCCCAGCGCGGCCTGCAGCGGAGCCGCGCCCAGCACCGGCGGCGAGGAGATCTGCCAGCCCGCGGCCGAGCGCGCCTGATGGAAATCGGGAAGCATCTCGAACTGCCGCTCGCGCTCGCAGCCGAACCAGCCCGCCATCCGCGCCGGCCGCCCGAAGTGACGCTCGGCGACGTAGAGGAAGGCCGGGGCGCCCGGCCCGCCGCAGAGGTACTTGTAGCCGCAGAAAACGGCGAAATCCACGCCCTGCTCGGAGAACGCATGGGGCACGACTCCAGCGGAGTGACAGCAGTCCAGACCGAACGGGATCCCGCGCTCGCGCGCCGCCTCGGCCAGCCGCTCCACGTCCAGGAGCTGTCCGCTGCGGAACAGCACCGAGGGCAGCAGCACCAGCGCCACCCGCTCATCCATCAGCTCGATCAGCTCGTCCTCGTCGAGCGTGCGACCGTCCCGCGAGCGGACCAGCAGCAGGTGCTCGGCCGGGTCGTAACCCCGCATCGCCAGGTGACCCTGGACGGCGTACAGGTCGGAGGGGAAGTCCAGCTCGTCCATCAGGATCCGCGTCCGATCGCCGTCCGGCTCGTAGAAGGTGTGCAGCATCGAATGCAGGTTGGTCGTGGTCGTCGCGGTCGCGGTCACCTCCCCGGCCTCGGCGCCGACCAGGCCGGCGGCCAGCGCGCCGAGCCGCTCCCCCATCCCGAGCCACGGAGGGTCGCCCTCCCACCAGCCGCGGATCGCCAGCTCGCGCCACTCGCCGGCCGCACGCCCGACCGCCTCCAGAGAGCGCTTCAGCGGAGGTCCCAGCGAGTTGCCCAGCAAGTAGATTGTCCGCTCCGGAACCGCGAACAGCTCCCCGAGTCCGGCGAGCTCGTCTTCCCGGTCGAGTCGCCGAGCAAAATCTGCATCAGAAGAAAAAGCGTCGTCCTTCATTTTGGATTCCTCCGCCGCGGTCTCATTGGGGCCTCACCGACGGGCTCGACGGATCGCGCCTTTATTGCCTCTTTATCAGAAAGGGAGTTTCGAGACAGCCTTTCTGATCGGTTGACACACAGCGCTGTTCGGACTATTGAGGTGCGCTCCGTCGGCGGAATCGCCGCCGGCGGGTCGAAGGACGACGGGAGTTCAAGATGCGGACCTACAACGCCAAGCCCGACGAGGTCGATCGCCGCTGGTTCGTGGTGGACGCGGCCGAAGAGCCGCTCGGCCGGACCGCCAGCCGGGTCGCCGAGAT
>JAWOBP010000131.1:0-38462 GCA_046484285.1 Polyangia bacterium | reverse complement strand
TCGTGCGGGTTACGAATCCAAAGCGTGGGCAGTGCTCTTTTTCACCGGTGTAGTCGTGGACAGCGGCAAGATAAACAAGAAAAGCGCACGCTGTGTCCGCGGCGGGCCGATGGAGCCGCGAGCCTTCGAAGCTTCTATAGTCTCGGGAGATCGGGTCTTGGAGGACTCTCTGACCGGGCTCACTTGGCAGGGCTGCGCCGCCGGATTGACAGGCGAGGCGTGCGGCGGCGGGAGCCCGGAAGGGATGAGCTGGCAGGATGCGCTCGCCTACTGCGAGGGGCTGACGTGGGGCGGCGAATCGGACTGGCGCCTGCCCAACTCCGAGGAGCTGCAGAGCATAGCGAGCTATCGCTGCGAGGCCCCGGCGATCGACAGCTCGGCGTTTCCGGGAACACCGGGCTGGCACTTCTGGTCGTCGTCGTCCTCGATGGAAACCGCCAGCATCGCCTGGGATCTCTCGTTCGAGAGGGGAGAGGTAGTGAGAGACTACGGAAAGACGGTCGCCCTCCACGTGCGCTGCGTTCGAGGCGGAATCTGATCCCGGCCCGGGACAACTCCTTGTCGAGCCATCCGCGCTGTAAGGTTGGACCAACCCGCTTCGCGGGGGCTTGAGGTCCACTCGAGTTCCCCAGCACCTGGCAGCAATTTGCCGCGGATCGTGTGTAGCTCGAAGCCGAGCACCCGGTCGGGCCGGCCGTTGACCCGCTGCACGGAGGTGCGGCGGTCGTAGGCCTTGTCCCACTTGTCACGGAGAGATAGCATGCGGGCGCCACTTCCAAGGAGGACGGAGATGACAATGCGAGCAATCGCCGCGGCTCTCGTGCTCGCGGTCGCCTTGGGCTGGGCGGCCTGCGGCAAGAGCGAAGAGCAGCTGCAAGAACAGCGGGCCAAACAGGAGATCGAGGAGATCAGAAAAGATTTCGAAAACCTCGACGAGCAGATCGAGGCCGCCACCGAAAAGGTCGCCGAGATCAGGCGCGAGCAGCGCGCGCTGCTCGACGGCGGTTCCGGACAGGACGACGCGAAGCAGGACGGCGGAACCACGGGCGAGCCCGAAAAGGAAGACGAGGAGAAGAAATGAGTGCCAAATCCATCTGGTCGACCATCGCGATTCGGGCCGCGGCGATCGCACTGGTCGCAGCGGCGGGGAGTTGCTCCTCTGACGGCAAATCGTCGGAGAGCGACGCCGGCGGCGACGCCGACGCCGATGCCGACAGCGACGCCGACAGCGACGCCGACACCGACACGGACGCCGACACCGACACCGGTACCGGCGAGGAGTGCGTCCCGGTCGAGGAGTCGCCCTGGCTGGAGCCGGACGATATCTCGTTTCTGGAGATCGACCCGCCGCTGGCCGGCTCGTTCATCTACTACGGAGTCTGGGGATCGGGCGGCGCCGACTCGCTGGAGATGATCTCCCCCGACGGCCAGCAGTCGGGAACGCGCTTCGAGGTGCACCGCCTCTGGTCGTTCGGCGCGGCGCACGACGGGAAGACGATCGCCTTCTCCTCGCTGGACCCCTACCAGCAGGAGCACTGGTGCCTCGCGCTGGGAGACGCGATCCAGTACAGCTGGCTGTGGGAGCCCGGCTCCGAGCCGATGCAGATCACCTCCGGAGCGATCAACGACGAGTGCCACCTCTTCTCGGCCGACGATTCCACCCTGTATCTCTGCCGCCGCGCGAACTTCTGGCAGCAGACCGGTCCGGACGGAGTCGAGTTCGGCAACGACCCGTACCGGATCCTGACCCACGAGCTGGGCTCGGGCGAAGAGAGCTGGCTGACGCCGCTGGCCGAGGGGGTCGACGACATCGGACCGGCTTTGCGCGCCGACGGCTCGATCCTGTTCTGGCGCCAGACCTTCGAGGGGGGCACGCCGGTGCAGACCTTGATGGAGATGGAGTCGGACGGCTCGGCGCTGAGCGAGGTGCTGGAGGGCGCGACCAATCCGGTCACCTCGCCCGACGGATCGCAGCTGCTGTTCCGCATGAGCTGGAGGGAGCTGAGGCTGGGCGACGCCGGGGACCCCGCCGCCGCCACGACGATCGTGGACGGAGAAGAAGACATGATCCTGGACTACGACTTCTCTCCGGCCGCCGACCGGGTGGTCTACACGCGCGGCAGACAGGACGCCTCGTGCAGCGACATCTGGGTCGCACAGATCGACGGCAGCGACCAGACCCAGCTGGTCGACTGCGTGGAACAGGACGCCTTCGTCAGCGGTGTGCAGTGGGTCGAGGTCGCGGAGCAGAATTGACAGATACCTGCACGATTGTCACATGAATCTACATGTGAACCACTTTCGACATCGACGACAACCTGCTCGTCCAAGCAAGAAGCGCGCCGCCGAGCTGAAGACGACCCTGACGCGTCTGATCGAGGAATCGTTGCGCATGAGGCTGGAACCGCCGGACGAGACGCGGGGATTTCGCCTCGACTTGCTGAAAAAACGCGGTCGAGCGCTTCCGGGGGTGAGCCTGGAGGACCGCTATTTCGATAGGTTCAAAGAGCCGATCACCGAGTGTCTGTGAGAAAACCGAGACGAAAAGACCCGAGCGAGAAGACCCGCTTCCCGGGCAGCCATGGATCTTCCCTTACAACCCGAAGTGCCGTGCGGCCGAGATCGGCTCAGTAGGTGTAGAAGCCCCGCTTGACCTTGCGGCCCAGCCAGCCGGCCTCGACGTACTTCACCAGCAGCGGCGCGGGGCGGTACTTGGGATCCCCCAGCCCCTCGTGCAGCACCCGGGCGATCGCCAGCACGGTGTCGAGCCCGATCAGGTCGGCGAGCGCGAAGGGGCCCATCGGGTTGTTGAGGCCGAGCTTGATCGACTCGTCGATGTCCTCGACGCTGCCCACGCCCTCGGTGTAGGCGAAGCACGCCTCGTTGAGGTACGGAATCAGCAGGCGGTTGACGATGAAGCCGGGGAAGTCGCGCGCCTCGGTGGTGGTCTTGCCCCAGCTCCGAGCCAGCTCGGTGACCGCGGCGAAGACCTCGTCGCCGGTCTGCAGGCCGCGGATCATCTCCACCAACTTCATGACCGGCACCGGGTTCATGAAGTGCATGCCCACGACCTTCTCGGGACGCCCGGTCGCCGCGGCCATCAGCGTGATCGAGATGGAGGAGGTGTTGCTCGCCAGCACCGCCTCGGGCTTGCAGGCCTGGTCGAGCTTCTTGAACAGGTCCAGCTTGAGCTCCACGTTCTCGGTGGCCGCCTCGATCGCGATATCAACGTCGCCCAGCCCCTCGACGCCATCGACCACGTGCAGGCGCTCCAGTGCGGAATCGGCGTCGGCCTTCTCCATCTTGCCCTTGTCGACCGCCTTGCCCATCCGCTTGCCGATCCCCTCCTTGGCCTTGTTGGCGATCTCGGCGTTGATGTCGGCCATGTAGACTTCGCACCCGGCCGTGGCGGCAACCTGGCAGATGCCGGCCCCCATCTGGCCCGTGCCCAGGACTCCGATTTTCTTGAACTCCATGTCTCCTCCCTTCCTCGATCGCGCCCTAGACGCGCTCCACTATCATCGCGTTGCCCTCGCCGCCTCCGATGCAGAGCGTGGCCAGGCCGTACCTGCCCTTCTCGCGCTGCAGCACGTTGAGCAGCGTGGTCAGGATCCGCGCGCCCGAGCACCCGATCGGGTGGCCGATCGAGATCGCTCCGCCGAGCGGATTGACGTTGTCGGTGGTCAGATCGAACTCGCGCATCGCCAGCAGGGTCACCGCGGCGAACGCCTCGTTGATCTCCCACCAGTCGATCTCCGAGGCCTTCATCCCGGCCCTGTTCAGCGCGTCCTTGATCGCGACCACCGGAGCCAGCGGGAACCGCCGCGGCTCGACCGCGCCGAAACCCCACGAGACGACCCGCGCCAGCGGTTTCATCCCGTTCTTCTTCAGGCCCTCCTCGCTGGCCAGCACCACCGAGGCGGCGCCGTCGTTGATCGAGGAGGCGTTGCCCGCGGTGATCGTCCCGCCGTCCTTGTTGAAGGCGGGCTTCATCTTGCGCATCTTGGCCTCGTTGAAGACCTTGGGGCCCTCGTCCTGATCGAAAACGACCGGATCGCCCTTGCGCTGCGGGATCTCGACCGGCGCCATCTCCCACTCGTTCCAGCCCTTCTCGGTCGCCTCCCTGGCGCGCTTGTAGGAGAGCACGGCGTAGTCGTCCTGCTCCTCGCGGCCGACCTTCTCCTCGGCGGCGGTCATGTCGCAGCACAACCCCATGTGGATGTTGTTGTAGACGTCCCAGAGGCCGTCGTTGACCATCATGTCGACGATCTTGTCGTTGCCCATCCGGTAGCCGCCCCGGGCCTTGAGCAACGCGTAGCCGGTGCCGCTCATGTTCTCCATGCCGCCGCCCACGCAGACGTCGGCCTCGCCGAGCATCATTCCGCGCGCGGCCATGATCACCGACTGCAAACCCGAGCCGCAGACCTTGCCGATCGTCGTGCAGGGCACCGAGACCGGGATCTCGGCTCCGAGCGAGGCCTGGCGGGCGGGGGCCTGACCGAGCGCGCCGGTCAGCACGTTGCCCATGTAGACCTCCTCGACCACCTCGCCGGAGATGCCGGCGCGCTTCATCGCCTCTGCGATCGTGATGCTGCCGAGCTCGACCACCGGAACCTTGGTCAGGCTGCCGTTGAAGCTGCCCACCGCGGTGCGCGCGGCGGATGCGATGAACACGTCTTTGTTGGCCATGGGTCCTCCTTGTCGCTTGCTGCTCTCGCCGCACCGCAGGCGGCGTCGTGTTGCCCACTTTTCGAGTGTTCTGCTCGACAATAAAAGACGATCTCGAAGCTCTCGAACATGATCTATGGCAGTTCGGACGGCGTTGCCCGCTGCGCCTTGTCTCCGGCGGGCAAGGCGAGTAGACATTTGCAGGACAGCGAAGGGCGCGGCGTTGAAAGATTTCGTCAACAAATTCGCTTCCGGAGCCTGGACCACGGCTCTCGACGTGCTGCGACGCCACTCGCTGACCCTGTCCACCGCCGCCCTGCTGGGCACGTACCTGGCCAAGATCTGGTGGCACATCGGCTCGATGGCCCGCCCCGGCGGGATATCCACTCCGTTTCTGGCCTTTTTCGCCAGCGACCTGATCTTCTGGGGCATTGCGATCGCGATCATCTACCTGGCCGAAGCCTGCCTGCGCAGGGTCTGGGTGATCGCGTCCACCACAGTGCTGGCGGCTCTTCTGACCATCGTCTCGCTGGCGAACGTCTTCTGGCTGCGGGGAACCGGCAGTCAGCTCACCTGGTCCGTGATCGAGGTCGGTTTCACGCGCACCGCCGAGGTGCTGCCGATCATCGAGACCGGGCTCGGGGGAACGGGGCTGGCGATGCTGATCGGCGCCGTGACGCTGGTGGCGGGACTGCCCTTCCTCTTTCGCGCCAAGTGGCGCAAGGACGGGCGCGGCGAGCGTTTCAGGCTGGCTACTCTCGGGTTTCCGCTCGTTCTGCTGGTGCTCGGCGGGATCGGCCTGATCGAGCAAAGCGGCCGCAACCAACCCGGCTGGAAGCTGATCGCGGCCAACGTCCAGGTCTCGCTGGTCCGCCAGATCATCGAGCGCCCGGACCTGCCCTCGCCGCCGGTGTCGGTGCCGGATCCCTCTCCGCCGCCGGACGAGCCGCGCACCGGCGCGAGCAGCCCCAACGTGATGGTGGTGGTCCTGGAGGCCACCGCGCATCGGGCCACCTCGCTGTCCCCCCGCGGTCCGACCAACACGCCGACCTTGCTGCGGCTGGCGCGCGAAAGTCTCGTCGCCGACAGCATGCGGGCCGTGCTGCCGCACACCACCAAGTCGATCGTCTCGATCTTCTGCGGCTGCTTTCCCGCGATGCAACGCGAGATCATGGAGACCGCCGACAACTACCCGCTGCGCTGCCTGCCCGAAATCATCGCCGACAACGGCTGGTCGACCGCCTTCTTCCAGTCCGCGGACGGACGCTTCGAGCAACGCCCGCGCCTCGTCGGCAAGCTCGGCTTCGAGCGCTTCGTCGCCTGGCAGGACCTCGTGCCCCACAGCCAGCCGCTCGGTTACCTGGCCGGCGACGACATGGCGCTGGTCGCACCGGTCGAAAAGTGGATCGAGGAGCAGGAGGGTCCGTTCTTCGCCGCCGTGCTGACCTCCGCCACCCACCACAACTACGAGCTGCCCGACTGGCTGAGCGAGAGAACCGGCGTCACGATGAAACACGACCGGACGCTGCGCTACGCGGCCCTGATCCACGGCGAGGACCTGATGCTGGCGCGGCTGGTCGAGATCCTCGAGCGGCGCCGCGAAGTAGACGGACGCGAAACGATTCTCGTCGTGATGGGCGACCACGGCGAGTCGTTCGGCGAGCACGGCGGCTACCAGCACGACAACATCTTCACCGAGGAGGGCCTGCGCGTCCCGTTCATCGTGCATGCGCCCGGGCTGGTCGAGCCCGAGCTGGTGAGCCAGCCGCGCAGCCTGCTCGACGTGACCCCCACCGTGCTGGACCTGCTCGAGATACCCTACGACCCCGAGCACCTCGACGGCCGGAGCCTGCTCTCGCCGGACCGCCGGGGACGGCGCCGCTACTTCTCCTGCTGGTACGACGACACCTGCACCGGCTTCGTGCGCGACAGCGAGAAGCTCGTGCTCCTGCCCGGCGCCAGGAGCTGGCTGCACTTCGACCTGGAGGCCGATCCCTTCGAGAACGACCCGCGGATCGATCCCCCCGATCTCGCAGACGAAGTCGACGAGATCCGTAACTGGTACAACGCCCACCGCTACGAGACCTCGACTCTCGAGTGGACAAAAATGGAGCTGTTCGACGGCCGCTGGATCTGCGGCGGGAATGAGCGCAACTGTCGGTGGAAGAGATGATGAAGGCATGACCGAGCGGGCAACGAATGAGCGCCAAAAAAGCTGGGTTCCTTTTGCAGCCGAGACAATTGTCTGGTTGGCGGCGGCCAGCCTCTCTTGGTTCGTTCTGCTGTTCGCAGAGAGCCTGAAACACGGTGTCGGATCGCTTCTGGGAGGCATAGTGCTCTCGGTTTCGAGATCATTGCAGGTATCGATTGTCATGTCGTTGCCACTCGTATTTCTGCACTTGTTGAGCGTCTTTCTGTATCGACGCGGTTATAGTTGGTTGATTCTCACCACTCTTGCTGCAGCGGTTATCGTTTCGTGGCCCGCATTCTCTTTGGCCGAGTTTCTCTGCTCCGGAGACTGGATTTCGAGCCGTAGCTGGGTGTGGGCGCTGCAAGCCGGAATTACGGTTTTGACCATCTCAGCCGCAGCAGTTGCCTGGGTCTGGCACCTTCTCGTTCACCCGGGTATCAGCCGGAGATTGTCGAGACGCACCGGCCTGATCGGGGCGATCGCTCGCAATCGTTTCTCTGCGGCAATAATGAGCGTTGCTGCGATCATTCTTGTTCTCGGTGCTCATTCTATCTCCATGAGCTGGATCGCAGCATACCAGCTCCTTGCCGATGCTATCGCCGCCGCGACATGGCTGGTTGCAGCCACCGTGTTTTTTGCTGTGCTCATGAAGTTGCCGGTCGGAAAAAAGATTCTTCTGGTGGTATCGTGCGTTTGGATTTTTCTTGGCGGAGCGACAGCCTCGATACTTGCACCTTCGTTCTCCGGCGACGCTGTCTCAAGCGGGAGACTCAGCACTGCCACTACCCGTCTCGGATTTGCGGCTCCGCGCTCGATTGTGAAATTCGAAATGCCGGCATTGAGCGATCTGGATTGTTCCGCTGTCGATGTACGACGACGGATCCCTTTGTCGAGGGTTCCCGCCAGGTCTCGGCGCAACGTGGTCCTGATCACGGTCGACGCTCTAAGGCGCGACGTGCTCGGCGCCAGTATCCGTGGCCGCAGCCCAACGCCAAATCTGACCGAGTTTTTTTCAAAAACGATAGAATGCCCGCGAGCCTCCACCACCTATCCGGCGACGCTCTTTGCCATGGCAAGCGCTTTCACAGGCCGAGCACCGAGCGACATCGTCCTTTCCGAAGCTCCGCCGAAAAGCATTGTCGCCGAGGCGAGCACCCGCGTCGACGATGCGATCGTGCTGCTTCCCGACAACCAATGGTTCGCTCTCCCGGCGGTGGATAGCCTGCTCCTGCAGGGAACAAGGGCTGAGCGCCTGCCGAACGCCATCGAGCAAACAAGGCGCGCCGTGGAGTTGCTCGAAGAAGCACGCAGTTCGAATCGCAGCGTATTTGCATGGATTCATTACTACGAGCCACATCAACCATATCGTTTCCACGAAAATCTGGAGTTCGGCGAGGGGGCCGTCGGCGCCTATTTGAGTGAAGTAGCTTTCGTAGATATCGCGTTCGGTAGACTGGCTCGCTTTCTAGAAAGAAACCGTTGGCTCGAAGACACTCTTGTCGTCGTTTTCGCCGATCACGGACAGGCTCTGGGAGAACGCGGGTACTTCGGCCATCACGTCTACCTGACCCGACCCCTGACGGCAATTCCGTTTGCCTTCTTCTATCCGAACGCCGTTGCAGGTGTCATGGAGCAGAACGTTTCGATAGCCGACATCGCACCCACTGTCAGGCATTTTCTCGGCTTGCCGGTACAGATTGAAGGGGGGGGCAAAAGCCTGTTTCGCAGCGAATCCTTTTCAACCCCGAGGCGGGTGTTTGCCGAGGCGTTTCCGATCCGCGGAAAAAACCTTTTTGATTTCGCAGACCGCTTTGCCCCCGGGATGCCCGGACTTTCCTCCAAGATAGAGAAAATCCAAAATTGCAATGGCAGCTATGCTCCGAAGGCGGCCGTTATCCAAGGCAACTATCGGCTGGTAGTCAACCGTGTCAACGGCGCGATGGAGCTGTACGACGATATCGCAGACCCAAAATCGGAGCGAAATCTGGCCTCGGACTCGCCCGCGGTAGTAGATGACCTTGCGAAAAAGCTGCTGGATTGGCACCGCCGCACGACAGAGCGTGCTGCTTGTCGCTTGCGGAATGACAACACTGGTTCCCAATCTGTTTTCGCCGAATGAACTGCGTTATGGAATCCTAATTGCGAGCGGGTACCGCTTTGCGCTCTTCAGATGCGCTACAGATATCGCGTTCGGGCTCGCGCTGCGGTCGATGCCGCCACCCGGGCGCATCTCACTCGAAACGAATCTGGCACAGATCCCGCCCGGGCGCCAGTCTCGGGGCGTGGTCGTTTTCAGCTACGGTGGTAGACTGTCCGCGAACACGCTGCGTTGGTGAGCAAGGTGAAGCGAGAGACCGACAGGCGATCGGGCGCAATGGGTTCGGGGTATGCGCGAGGAAGGCTTCGCGCTCCCCAGATGCTCTACCGCTACCGCGTCCGGGCACGCGCCGCGGTGGATGCCGCCCGCTCCAGGCTGCCGGATGTCTCGTCCTGGCGCGTGCTGGAGCTGGGGGCGGCCGAGGGCCGCACGCTGCTGCACGTTCGCGAGCTGCTCGGCGGGCGGGGATCGTTCAACGGCGTCGAGATCTCCCCTTCCCTGATCGACACCGCGCCCGAGCTGCCGCACGACACGCGACTGATCCGCGGCGACGCCGGCTCCTTGCCCGCCGAGCTGGAGCCCTCATCCTACGACCTCTGCCTGGCGCTCGCCGTGCTCGAGCACCTCGAAGAGCCGGAGGCGTGCGTCCGCGAGGCCGCTCGAGCGCTGAGGCCCGGCGGCGTCTTCGTCGCCACCTGCCCCGATCCGTTCTGGGATCGAGTCGCCGGAAAGCTGGGCCTGGTGGCCGACGAGCACCACGCCCTGGAGATGGGCGAGCGGGAGATGCTAAGAGCCGTGGAGCGGGCCGGTTTGGTCGAGGCGGAGTTCGAGCGGTTCATGTGGCTCCCGGTCGGCGCGCTTCCCTATCTGAGAGCTCCGGTGCCGCCGCGCCTCTCGCTGCTGGTCGACCGGCTGGTGCGCCCGCTGCCGTTCGCCGGGCACACCTTCGTGAATCAGCTGGTGAGCGCGACAAAACCGTAAGCACGGTGGTACCCTGACCCGCATGGACTGGCTCTCGCCCGAAATAACGTCGCCGTCGCGGCCGATGCTGCTTCTGGCAGCGGCGCTTCTCTGCGCCTCCTGCTCCGACTGCGACTCGCGCCCAAACGGCGCGGGGCGCAGCTTTCGCGTCGAGCACGGAGGGACCAACGTGCTGCTCGTGACCGTCGACACCCTGCGCGCCGACCACCTCGGCTGCTACGGCTACGAACGAATCGAGACTCCCAACATCGATGCGCTGGCGTCTAGAGGATGGCTCTTCGAGCAGGCCTTCTCCGCGTCGCCGGTGACCGCTCCCTCCCACGCCACGATTCTCACCGGACTGCTGCCCCTCGCCCACGGCGTGAGAGAGAACGGCACCTACGAGCTGGCGAAGAAGCATGCCACCATCGCCGAAATCCTTTCCGCGGCCGGCTACGAGACCGCCGCCTTCGTCAGCAGCTTCGTGCTGGACTCCAGGTTCGGTCTCGACCAGGGCTTCTCCGTCTACGACGACGACTTCAGCGAAGGCGACTCGATCTTCTCTCCCGGAGTCCACCGCTGGCAGGGCCACGAGTTCGACAACTTCGAGCGCAACGCCGGGCTGACCAACAGCGTGGTGTTCCGCTGGCTGAGGAGCCATCGTTCACGGCCGTTTTTTGCCTGGGTTCACTACTTCGATCCGCATCGTCCCTATGAGCCTGAAAAGCCGTGGGCAGACAGGTACCCCAACCGCCCCTACGACGGTGAGATAGCTTACGACGACTCGCAGCTCGGTCTGCTGCTCGAAGAGCTGGAATCCGCCGGAGAGCTGAAGCGGACGCTGGTGGTCTTCGTCGCCGACCACGGCGAGGGCCTCGGCCAGCACGAAGAGACCCACGGCAAGACCCTGTTCACGCCGCTGATCCGAGTGCCGCTGATCATCGTTCCGCCCGGCGGCCTCGAAGAAGGCGGACAGCGAATTGAGGCGATGGTCCGCACCGTCGACATCGTTCCTACGGTGCTGGAGATGCTGAGCACCACAAGGCCGCCCGCGCTGCACGGAAAGAGCCTGCTGCCCCTGCTGAAAGGCGACTCCTCCGCAGCTCCGCCGCAGCGCTCCTACAGCGAGACGCATCGCCTGGAAAGGCCCTATCGCGGCGGAATCCTGCGCGGCCTGCGCACGCCGAGGTGGAGCTACACCGCAATTCCGCGCGACGGGGTGCGCGAGCTGTACGACCTGGAGGCTGATCCGGCCGAAAAACGCAACCTGGTCGATGAGCTTCCCCGACGGGCCGAGCGCATGCAGCACGCGTTGGGCGAGCTGATCCGCGAGCAATCTCCGGGGGAAGGAGAGGAAGGGGTAGAGCGCGAGATGAACGAAGAGGTACGGCGCAAGCTCGAGGCGCTGGGCTACATCGAACACAACGAAAAACAAAAAGAGGGTCAGTAGCTCTCGCCCCGCGAGCCGGCTCGATCGCGCATGCCCAGGATCCGCAGCCCGGCGCGCGCCTTGCGCAGCAGCTCGCCCGCTGAGCGGACCGCCAGGGCGCGGCGAATAAGGTAGCCGGGCCTGCGGTAGAAGCCGCGGTACCCCTCGACCAGCAGCTCCTCGAGCTCCTCGGCCGAGAAGATCTCCGGCCAGTGCGGCGGGCTGAAGCCCAAATGCGGACGCGCGGCGAACTCGCGCCACACGTCGCGCTCGAACACGCCGTCTCGCAGGCCCTGCTCGTAGATCTGCGTTCCGGGAAACGGGGTCAGAATCGTCAGGTGCAGGTAGTCGGGATCCAGCCGGCGGGCGACGCGGAAGCTCTCCTCGATGTCCGCGCGCGTCTCGCTCGGCGAGCCGATCATGAAGTAGGCCAGCGACGGGATGCCGACCCGCCTGGTCTCGGCGAAGGCCCGCTCGACGAGCTGCAAGTCGATCCCCTTGCGCAGCACGGTCAGGATCTTCTCGGTGCCCGCCTCGACGCCGTAGTGGATTCCCCGGCAACCAGCGCGCGCCAGCCACTCGAGCATCTCGCGGTCGACCGTGTCCACGCGGGCCCGGACGTCGAAGCCGATATCCAGGCCGCGGCGGAGGATCTCGCGGCAGATCGCGAGCACCCGCTCTCTTTTGACGGTGAAGGTGTCGTCGTAGACCAGAAACTCTCGAATGCCCATCTCCACGCACTGCTCGAGCTCGTCGACGACGTCGCCGGCGGAGCGCGCGCGGAACTTCTTTCCCAGGTGGGGACGATCGCAAAACGAGCACTTGTACGGGCAGCCGCGGCTGGTGAAGACCGTGGTGACCGGGTGGCTCGCCGCCAGCACCGAGTCGTACAGGTTCACGTCGACCAGATCGCGAGCGGGAAACGGCAGCCCGTCCAGGTCGTCGATGAACGCCGGCCGCGAGGTGATCACCGCCTCGCCGCGCTCGTCGCGAAAGGCGATCCCCGCCACCCGCTTCAACGCGTCGGGATCGTCGATCCGCTCCAGCAACTCGGCAAAGGCGATCTCGCCCTCGCCCAGCACCAGGTAGTCCACGCCGGGCAGATCCAGCGTCTCTCGCGGGAAGAGGTGCACGTGCGGCCCGCCCAGCACGACGCGGGCGCCCGGAGCCCGGGCCCGAACCAGCTCCACGACCCTGACCACGTCGATCAGGGTCTGGGTCATCGCCGTCACGCCGACCACGTCGGGGGCGGCCCGCGAGATGCGATGCGCGAGCCGGGCGTAGCTCAGCTCCTCGGCCTGGGCGTCCAGCACCTCGATGTCGTGCTGCGAGTGACGGCGCAGGTAGCCCGCGACCAGCAACAGCCCCAGCGGCGGATTGTGCCCGCGGCTGTCCTCCAGCACCCCCGGGTTATTGCCGATCACCTCGAAGCGGCTCGGCGGATTGATCAACAAGACTCGCATGTTAAAATCGCGTCTTCCTTCGATCCAGCGCCGAGTCTAGAGCCGCGGAGAAACGCGCGCAACACGTATCGCCCCGACCTCGAGCCGCGCCGGGCACCTCGAACGCCGGGCGCTCTCCTGTTGCGCGGCCCGAGCGCGGCGTCGTATCCTGGGCCGGTGCGACGCTACGTCAAGCTGCTCGGTTTCGCGCTGCTGGCCTACATCCTGTGGCGCGCCGACGTCGGTGCGCTGGGCGAGACGCTCGCCGCCTGCCGGCTGGATCTCGTCGCGGCCGGTTTTTCGGCGGGTCTTTTTGCGATCGCGATCAAGGCGCTGCGCTGGCGCTCGATGCTGCTCCGCCAGGGGCACGACTACGGCGCGTGGCGTTCCGTGAAGGTCTACGCGGTCGGAATCTACGCCGGGATCGCCACTCCCGGACGGCTGGGCGAGCTCTCGCGCGTGCTCTACCTGCGGCGCGACATCGGGGTGGGTGTCGGAGCGGGCCTCTCCTCGGTGGTCGTCGACCGGGTGCTCGACCTGTACTTCCTGGTCGCCGTGGGAATCGCGGCCGCCTACCGCTTCGGCGTCTCGGGGGATCTCTCGTTTGCGATCGCCGTCACCGCGGCCGCGCTGGCTCTGCTGCCCGTTGTCGCTCTCCACCCGCGCGCCGGTCGCTGGCTCGCGCGCCGGGCGACATCGCTGCTGGGAAGGACGCGGCTCGGCCGCGGCCTGGCAGATTCCACCGAGGAGTTCTACGACGGAGTCGAGACCCTGCTCTCTGCCTGGCTCCTGATCGGCGCGCTCACGACCGCCGCCGCGTACGCAACGTTCTTCCTCGCCGCACACCTGCTGGCGCTCTCGGTCGGAATCGACATCGCGCCGGCGGACACGGCGTTGACCGTGGGGCTGGCCAACCTGGCCTCGCTGGTTCCGATCACCGTCGCCGGCGTCGGCACGCGCGACGCGATCTTCGTGCTGGCGTTCGCCTCGCTCGGCCTGGCCGAAGCGCAGGCGCTTGCCTTCTCCGCGCTGGTGCTCGCCGTCTTCTACCTGCTCAACGGCCTGGTCGGATTCGCCTTCTTCCTGGCGGATCCTCCCCCGCCTCCGGAAACGACCGCCCCCGACACAGGGGACAAACCGTGCTAGAATGTAGACAACCGGGAGACAAGAAATGATGCATCGTTACCTTCCTTTCTCGCTGATCCTTTTGCTCCTCGCCTCCTGCGCCTCGATAGAAGAAGGATCGGACGAGTTGGTGGACGACGCCGGCACGGACACGGATTCTGATTCCGACACCAATGCGGACACCGGCACGGACGCCGACACGGATACCGACACCGACACCGACACCGATACCGATACGGACACCGATACCGACACCGACGCCGACACCGACACCGATACCGATACCGATACGGACACCGATACCGACACCGACACCGATACCGACACCGATACCGATACCGACACCGATACCGACACCGATACCGATACCGACACCGACACGGACACCGATACCGATGCCGATTGGTGCGGCGACGGAGTCTGCGACGAAGACGAAAACGCGGACAGCTGCCCGGGCGATTGCGGTGCCGTCTGTCCCGACGGCTTCTGCACCCACGACGAAAACGCCTCGAGCTGTCCCGACGACTGCGACGCGATCTGCGGAGACGGCTTTTGCACTCACGACGAGAAGCCGAGCTCGTGCAGCGAGGACTGCGAGGGTTGCGGCGACTCGGTGTGCGACGCCGGCGAGAACTACTGCTCGTGCCCGCTCGACTGCGACGATATCTGCGGCGACGGGTGCTGCTCGACCTCCGAGCACTTCGGCAGCTGCCCGGACGACTGCGCCGACGACTGCGGAGACGGATACTGCTCTGTTTCCGAAAATCACTGCGTCTGCCCGGACGACTGCGACGACATCTGCGGCGACGGGTGCTGCTCGAACTCCGAACACTTCGGCAACTGCTCGAGCGACTGCGACGACATCTGCGACGACGGCTTCTGCTCGGCTTCGGAAAACTACTGCGTGTGTCCAAGCGACTGCGACGACATTTGCGGCGACGGGTGCTGCTCCAGTTCGGAGAACAACCTGAGCTGCCCCTCGGACTGCGTGAGCTGCGGGAACTCCGTTTGCGATCCGGGCGAAAGCTACTGCAGCTGCCCCGCCGACTGCGACGACATCTGCGGCGACGGGTGCTGCTCGGACTCCGAAACGTACTGCAACTGCCCGGACGACTGCTCCGACTACTGCGGTGACGGATGCTGCTCAGACTCCGAGCACTTCGGCAACTGCCCGGACGACTGCACCAACTACTGCGGCGACGGGTACTGCTCTTTCTCCGAAAACTACTGCGGCTGTCCGGATGACTGCACGGACTACTGCGGCGATGGATGCTGCTCGGACTCCGAGACGTACTGCGACTGTCCGGGAGACTGCTCCGACTACTGCGGCGACGGGTGCTGCTCCTCCTCCGAAAACTTCGGCAACTGCTCCGAGGACTGCGAGGACGCCTGCGGCGACGGGTACTGCTCGGTCAACGAGAACGACTGCAACTGCTCTGCGGACTGCGACCAGGTCTGCGGTGACGACTGTTGCTCGGGAAGCGAGGACATCTGCAGCTGCCCGGACGACTGCACCACGCCCTGCGGGGACTACTACGCATGCTCGGGCGGAAGCTGCGCCTACTGCAACACCGACGCGATGTGCGGAGTGGACTGCCTCGACTGCGGAACAGACCACTGCCTGGACCACGGCGGCTGGAGCGAGTGCGTGGAGTGCACCTCCAACGACCACTGCGCCGGCGACGAGCTGTGCAACGACTCCAACCAGTGCGAGGTCACGCCGCTCGATCCGGGAGAGACCTGCGACAACGCGCACGTGATAAGCGGCAGCGGCAGCTACCCGGGAGATAGCTCCTCTCTGGCGAACGACTACTCTCCGAGCTCGACGGAGGGTTGCACCGGTTTCGCGGCGGACGGCGCCGACGAGGTGTGGTCGGTGACTCTCTTTGCGGGCCAGAGCATCACCGTCGATATGCTCCCCTCGGCCTTCGACGCGGCGCTGTACGCGGTCACCGACTGCGCGGATGTCGATGGCACCTGTCTCGACGGCTCCGACCTCTGTTGCGACGGCGCTACCGAGACGATCTCCTTCGACTCCCCCTCTGGCGGGACCTACTACATCATCGCTGACGCCTACTCCGGCGGCGGCACCTTCGATCTGGAAGTCACCATCCAGGACGCCGCCACTGGGCCGTTCGTCTATTTCCGCGAGTACATCTCCTACTACTCCTACCTGGACACCCACGAGCTGCTGGTCGGCCCCTCGTCGTCGACCGATCCCGAAGACGGCTCCTGGACCGTGATCGGCGCCGCGGCCGAGATGGACAACGCCGCGGCCACAGACGCCTGGGCGACGGGTTACAGGGCCGACCTCTCGCCCTGGTCCGGTAACTCGGTGCGCCTCGCCTGGTACTACTACGCCTACGACGGCGACCAGTGGTTCATCGACGACGTCTGCGTTTCGACCCAAGACTCGAGCTGGCCGGGCAGTTGCGACGTGTTCTCCGAGAGCTTCGACAGCGTCTCGACTCCGAACCTGCCGTCCGACTGGCACGACGTGGTCGGCGCCAGCGACTCGGGATCCAGCTTCGAGTGGACCAGCTCCACCGACCAGTCCTACTCGAGCCCCAACTCGGTCGAGCTGATGTTCAACACCGCGAACACGGTGGCGCGCTACCTGGTCAGCGCGCCGTTGAGCGTGCCGTGATTCCGGCCGGAGCGAGCCCGCACGTCACAGGCGCAGCGTCTCCAGCAACACCTCGAGCAGCTTGCCCGGCCTCAGCACCTTGGACGTCCCGGCGGTCCGCGGCGCCGGCACGATCGGAAAGGTCCGCACTTCCCGCGCCCGTTCGATCAGGACAGCGAGGATCTCGAAGTTGAGCACGAACGTTCTCGACCTCAGAGCGCGGATCTCCTCGGTCGAGATCATGGAGCGATGAAAGACGTAAGTGCCGGCGTAGCGAAACCACACTCCGGTCTTCAAGTAGAGCAAGGATCTCATTGCGGCAGAGAGCAGGCCGCGCAGCGCTCCGTCTCCCCGCCGCGCGTAGACGTGCATCGCCAGCGTCTCCGGCGAGGCGTGATCGAGAAGCACGGCCGCGTCCTCCGGTCCGACCTGCATGTCGGCCGGCAGGTGCGACAGGTAGTCGGTCTCGGCCGCCAGGTATCCGCTCTCGAGCGCGGCGCCCATCCCCAGGTTGCGCTCGTGGGTGACGACGCCGACCCGATCGGAGTGTCGTTCCCTCGCCCGCTCGAGCGCCAGCGGCGTTTCGTCGTCGCTGCCGTCGTCCACCACCACCAGCCGCCCGTCGATCCGGCGGCGATCGAAAAAGTCGATGCATCTTTCCACCGCATTTTCGATCCCCTCTTGCTCGTTGTAGGCGGGAATCACGAATGTGACCGATTTGCTCAAGCGTCGCTCCTCCTCCCGCCGCCGGGGAGAAACAGCTTCTCGACTCCGCCTTCGGGATCGACCAGAGCAGGTCCGCAGTCCAGCGTGCGAATCCAGGCGTAGCCCTCGGGCAGGACGTCCAGGCGCGGCAGATCGTCTGGCAGTGACAGATCCAACCCCGCCCTGAGAGCCAATTCGGGAAAGTTGAAACCGGCCTCGGTGTAGAAGTGGATCGTCGTGCCGAAGCGGCCGGCGTTGACCTCGGTCATGCGGGGATCGCCGCCCTCGCGCTCCTTGAAGTCGATGAAGAACACGCCGTGCGGCTCCGGAGCCAGGGCGCGCAACGCCCGCCGGCCGATCTCGTCGAGCGGATCGCAGCGGATCGTGCGGCTCACGGCCGGAGCCCCGGTGATCCCGCTGGGGCTGACGTGGGGAATCACGTACTCCAGGCGCTCCCGGCTCTGCGTGGCCAGCAGCTCGCCCTCCTTCCAGACTGAGAGCCAGGTCAGGTTGCGGCCCGGGAGATACTCCGAGGCGATCATCCGCCCCCAGCCCTCCCAGTGATCGACCCAGGCGCGCAGGGAATCGGGATCGCGGACCGCAAGCGAGGCCACGCCGATCCCGGCGCCCGGCACCCCTGCTCCGCGCACCCAGACGATCTTCGAGCCGAGCCGCCGGAAGGCCTCCTCGGCGTCGTCGAACCGCTCGATCAGCAGCGTCTCCGGAACCGGGAGCCCGGCGTCGCGCCAGGCGAGGTAGGTGGCCCACTTGTTCTGCCCTGTGGCGATCACGTCGCTGCCGGGCAGAAAGACCCGAGCCGGCGCCAGGGATTTTCTGTTGGCCGCCAGCGTGAACACCTCGACCGGGTTGGAGGGAAACACGAAGTCCACACCTTCCCGTTCGATGATGCGCCCCAGCTCCGCGAGGTAGGCCTCGGTCTCCCCGGAGGCGCGGGGAACGACGAAAGTCTTTTCCGCCAGCGAGAGGTGCCGGTGCCAGGGGTTGGCTTCGGTTCCCAGCAACCTCGGACCAAGCGAAGAGGCGATCAGAGAGCGGGTCAGATTGACCCCCAGCGGGCCTCCGCACCCGGTCAGCAGCACGCAGGGAGAACGCCTCCGGCCGGCGCTCTTCGCGGGCTTCCGCCGCTCGTGAGCGGAGCTCTCCCCCGCGTCGAAGCCCTCGCTCCAAGACAGCAGGTTGTGCTCGATCCCGAAGCCGCGCCCGGCCGCTCCGACAATCTCGCGAAACAGGTCGCGCACCCCGCGCTCGCTCGTGTTGACCCACTCTCGCAGCGCCGCCTCGTCGCCGACGTGCAAAGCCGCCTCGCGGTAGTGGGCGGGCGAGCAGGTGTTCAAGAAGAGGTGGATCGGGTGAAAGGAGAGCACCTTCAGCCCGTCGTCCTCCAAGGCGAAAGCCAGCTCGTCCGGCCGCGGCCCGCGCTCGTCCCGCGAGAACCAGATGTCGTCCTCGAGCCAGATCGGCAGCTCGACCAGCCCGGAGTGATGCCGGGAGGCCCGGAGCCCCGGCTCCAGCCAGGCCACTCGCGATGACATGTACTCGAAACCCTCGTTTGCGAAGATCGCGGCGATGCTCGACGAGCATAGCAGGTCGTGGCAGCGCATGCCCCGCGCCTCGGGCACGATTCTCTTCAGCTCTGCGATCTTGCGGCGGTACTCGGCCAACGCCCGGGCGCGCCTCGCGGCGTGGAGCGGCCCGCTCTCCGCCGCGCTCGGGCCGGGCGCGACGTCGTACAGGTTGGGATGAATCGACAGCTCCGAGCCGTCCAGCTCGCGGAAGCGGTCGAGCAGTGGGGTCTCGTGCGTGCAAAAGAGAGTAAAGGGGATCTCCGCGTCGACCAGCAGCTCGAGCGTGTCCTCCAGCACGTGGTCGGGGGCCCAATCCGCGTCGAGGCTGAGAACGACCCGCGAGCGATCCCGACTCATCCGACCTCCTCTACTCCGACTGTGCGCCGTCGCTCTTTCCGCCCAGCCGCGAGCCGCGCCCGCCGCCGGTGATGCGATCGATGCGACGGTCGATCATGTCAGCGATCATCCCCACCCCCAGGATCTGCAATCCGCCCACGACCAGCAGCGCCACGGTGGTGTCGAGAATCCTCTCCATCCAGAAGGCGGAGTAGACCAGCACGCCGACGCCCCCGAGCATCAGCAACACCGAGATGGGAAGAAAGACGCGCAGCGGCTCGAAGAGCAGCACCGTGCGGATGATCAGCTGCACGAAGCTCAGCGTGTCGCGGATGGGGCGGATCTTGGAGCGCCCCACGCGCCTGCCGTACTCGATCGGGACGTACTCCACCTCGTGGCCCCGGGTCAGCAGGGCGAGCGTGATGGTCGAGGTGAAGGAGAACCCGTCGGGCAGGATCCCCAGGTAGCCGAGCAGCACGTCGCGGCGCATCACCCGCAGCCCCGAGTTGAGATCCGGGATGCGGTACTGCGCCAGGTAGTTGGCCAGCTTGCCAATCGCCCACTTGGCCGGCCTGCGCACCAGCGGAATGCGGGCCCCCTTGCCGGTCCGGGCTCCGACGATCATCGCCCCTTCCCCCAGCCGGCAGGCCAGCTCGGGAATGCGCCGGTTGGGGTAGGTGCCATCGGCGTCGGTGATCGCCACCAGCGGACGCTCGGCGGCCAGCACGCCGGTCTTGAGCGACGCCCCGTAGCCCTTGTTGCGGCTGTGGCGCAGCACGCGCAGCCTGGAATGCTCGATCGCCGCAAGCGCCCGGGTGGTCCCGTCCGAGGAGCAGTCGTCGACCACGATCAGCTCCCAGTCGCTGTCGGTTCCGTCCATCACCGAGCAGATCTGCTCCACTGTCTCCGAGATTGCGTTTTCCTCGTTGTACGCCGGGACTATGATAGTAAGCGCGGGCACCGGAACGGTAGCGGCAGACTTGGCGTGATCCATGAAGAATCGAAGTAGCACGAAACCCGCCCGCGAGCCAAATCGAGAAGCCAATCATCCAAGACCAGTCAACCCAACCAGGTTTGCCCAATCACTCCCAACCAGGTTTGGGGCTATACGGATCGAATTGAAATCAGCGAAACGCCCCGAACGTCTCGCGGTAGAGACCCGCCGCCAGCTTCTCCATCTCCAGGTGCTGGGCCTCCAGCTCGCGATCCCGGCAGAACACCTTGAGTCGAGCGCCATCTCCGGCGAGGAGAGGAACGGTCCCGACGAGGCGCGCGCCACCAGGCCGGCCTTGACCGCGTTGGTCGCGATGTAGGCCCAGCGGTTCTCGAAGTCCTCGTCGGTCAGCACCGGCGCCGCGTCGTACTTTCGAGCGAAGAAGTGGCCGCTGCGGCCCAGCAGCCGGTTGACCGACTTGGCCAGGTTGAGCTGGGCTCTTGGCCAGCCAGGCGCCGATCAGCTTCAGCACTCTTGGGCGGTGTAGCAGGAAGAAGCGCTCCTGCTCGCAGCAATTGGTGACGAAGTAGGCTTTGTCCGGGCTCCAGAATCTCATCGCGGTCCTCCCGGCTTGCGGCGCGCCGTCCCATTCGGCGCTGCTCACAGTAGATATCGACCGCTCGGCCCCTCGAGTTGCATTTTTTTGAAAACCCCAACGATCCCAACGCGATCCGTTCAGGGGGTAAGGGCGTAGGGGGGGTAAGGGCGTAGGGGTTTTTTTTCGGGGCGCCTTGCGCTGTGGGCGAATCGCTCGGGGCCTGCCCGGTCGATCCGTGATGTCCCGCTCGTTCGCGGTTTTTGCTCCGGCTCGTCCCTCAGGGCTCGAGCCGGTAGCCCGCGGCCTCGACGGCCTCTCGGATCGCCTCGGGATCGGGGTCGTCGCCCTCGATCTCCACCAGGCCGGTGCGCAGAGGTCTGGCGAGGCGGAGACCACGCCCTCGACCGCCTCCAACGCCCGCTCGACGTTGGCCACGCAGTGCTCGCAGGTCATTCCCTCGACTTTGATCCGATGCTTCATCTCTCTTTCTCCCTCGCCGGTCTTCGCGCCGCGCGCCTGGGGCGCAAAGCGAAAACGCGCCGCGATTCCGCCGGCCGCCCGGCGCGCCAGCAGGAAGACGATCAGCGCCGCGACCAGCGTCGCGCTGGCGATCCCGAGCCAGTCCGCGCCGTGCTCGTGGGCTCCGGACGGGGCCTCGCCGGACGGGCCGAGCACGAAATCGAACAGCAGGCCGAAAGCCGTGCTGAAGACCGCCACCACCGCCAGGTAGATCGCCAGCACGCGTCCGCCCAGCGCGCGGTGGACCGCGCCGATCGTGGCGGCGTTGGTCGCCGGACCGGCCATCAGGAAGACCAGCGCGGCGCCGGTGGGCATCCCCGCGGCGATCAGCGCCGCGGCGATCGGAACCGAGCTGGTCGAGCAGACGTAGATCGGAATCGCGACGACCAGCACGAGCAGCATCCCGGCCAGGCCCTGCGCCCAGGCGGCGTCCTCCAGCGCGCCGGCCGGGATCGCGACCGAGATCGCGGCGGAGACGAGCACCCCGACCACGATCCAGATATCGATCATCGCCAGCAGCTCGAACAGCGCGTAGCGCAGCAGCTCCACGACCGGATTGCGCTCGCGTGGCTCCTCGACGGGCATCTCGGCGGTGTCCGCGGCACCGGGCGGCTCGCTGGCGTTGACCAGCAGGCCGCCGATCAGGCCGGTCACCGCGGCGGCGCCCAGCTTGAACAGCGCGAACGGCCAGCCGAGCAGCGAGGCCGAGACCGCCAGCGAGTCGACGCCGGTCTGGGGCGTGCTGATCAAGAAGCCCGTGGCCGCGCCGCGCGAGGCGCCCTGGTTTCGCAACCCCAGCGCGGTCGGGACCACTCCGCAGGAGCACAGCGGCATCGGCACGCCCAGCGCGACCGCCTCCACCACGCTGCGAGTCCGCGATCCGGAAAGTCGTTTGCGGATCCATCCGCGCGGCAAGAATACGTGCAGCGCGCCGGCCAGCGCCAGCCCCAGCAGCAACGACGGCGACAGCTCGACCAGCACCCGCCAGCTCTCGGCGGGAAGGCGCTTCGCGACGCCGAGCAGCTCGTCGAGCAATCTCCACCTCCGCAGTATACATACAGCGGTGCGACCGGGGCGCAATCGCGGCCCGGCGACCGGAGGCGCGGCTCGGGGAGAAACCGCAGCGCGGCGGTCGCCCTACCAGTTTTCGTCTTCGACTCGTTCCCTGCCGGTGCGGGCGGCGCCTCCGCCTCCCAGCCAGTGGTAGATGACAGGAACGATCAGCAAGGTGATCACCATCGCGGTCAGCAGCCCGCCGATCACCACCCGCGCCAGCGGGCTCCACGACTCGGCGCCGCTGCCGATCTCCAGCGCGAGCGGCACCATCGCCAGCGAGGTGGTCAGCGTGGTCATCAGGATCGGGCGCACCCGGTGCCGCCCGGCGATCGCCAGCGCCTCGAGCCGGCTCATCCCGCGGGCGCACATCTGGTTCGCGTGATCGACGAGCACGATCGAGTTGTTGACCATGATCCCGACCAGGATCACCACTCCGATCAACGCCACGATCGACAGCACCGTGTCGGTGATCAGCAAAGACAACCCCACTCCCGTGATGCCCAGCGGAATCGTGAGCGTGATCACGAACGGCGTCCTGAACGACTCGAACAGCGAGGCCATCACCATGTAGACCAGCACCATCGCTATCAAAAAAGCGATGGTCAGATACTGGAACGACTCGATGAAGTCCTCGGCGGAGCCGCCGATCTGGTAGCGGAAGCCCTCGGGCCAGTCGTACTCGTCGAGACGCTCTTCGATTTTCGTGATCAATCCTTGCAGATCGTCGGAGACCGAGTTGGCGTCGATCGCGAAGGCCCGGCGCTGGTCCTGGCGCGTGATCTTGACCGGCCCGGCGAACTCCTCGACGCTGGCGATGCTGCGCAGCGGCACCGCGCCGGCCAACGGAGAGACGACCACCATGTCCTCCAGGTTGTCCGGCTCCTCGCGGTACGAGCGCGGAGCGCGGACGCGAATGTCGTGATCCTCGCCCTCTTCGCGGAAGATCGACGCGATCGTGCCCTGGAAGAAGGCCGAGACCGCCGAGGAGACCTCGGCGACCGTGAGACCCAGCCGCGACATCAGCTCGCGATCGAAGACCAACCCGTACTCCGGCCTGGGCTCTTCGAGCCCGAACACCACATCCTCGGCCCCTTCCATCTCCTGGATGATCTTCTTTATCTCCGAGCCCACGCGGCGGGCGGTCTCGATATCGTGACCCACGATCTCGACCGTGATGTCCGACTCGCCCATCGGGTTGAACGGCTGGAAGACCTTGCCCTCCATGCCCGGAACCTCGTCCATCATCTCGCGGATCTGCTCCTCGATCTCCTCCTGGCTGCGCTCGCGCTGGTCGAGCGGCACGAGGCGCAACCTGACCAGGCCCACGTGCTGCCCCTCGGAGAACATCGCGGCGAAGCCCTCGTCCCTCCCCAGGTCGACCGACATCACCTCCAGCTCGGGAACGCTTTCGAGAATCCTCTCCTCGACTGGTCCGACCAGCTCGTCGAGATGCTCCACCGAGCTGCCCACCTGGGCCTTGACGCGGAAGATCGCCATGCCCCGATCCTCCTTGGGGAAGAACTCGGTGCCCACCAGGAACAGGATCGCCAGCACGCTTGCCGCCGCCAACGCCAGCGCCGCCAGGAAGAACGCGGCCCGGGTACCGCGGTTCCTCATCACGGCGCCTTGCACAACGCCGTAGAAAGCGGAGACACGGGGCTCGCGCCTGCGCTCGCGCCTGCGGATGATCGTGGCGGAGGCCATCGGGATCAGGGTTATCGCCACCAGGAACGACGCGCCCAGCGAGATGCAGATCGTCAGCGCCATGTCGCGGAACATCGCGCCGGCGATCCCGGGCACGAACAGCACCGGCAAGAAGACCGCTATCGTGGTCAGCGTGGATCCGAAGATCGCCGTGCTCACCTCGCCAGCGCCCCTCACCGCGGCGCGATCGCCGTCCTCTCCGGCCTCCAGGTGGCGGTAGATGTTCTCCAGCACCACGATCGAGTTGTCCACCAGCATCCCGACCGCGAGCGCCAGCCCGGCCATAGAGATGATGTTGAGCGTGACGTCGACGGCGTACATCACGGTGAAGGTCACCACCACCGAGACCGGAATCGCCATCCCGACGATGATCGAGGCGCGTACCGATCGCAAAAACACGAGCAGCACCACGACGGCCATCGCGATCGCCAACAGGCCGGTGCTGCCCAGGTTGCCCAGCGACTCGGCGATGAAGTCTCCCTGGCTGAAGATCTTCTGCAGCTCGACCCCGGCGGGCAGCTTCTCGTACAGCTCGGGAAGCAGCTCCTCGACCGCCTCCACCGCCTGGACGGTGTTGGCTCCCGACTGCTTGCGGACCATCAGCATCACCGCGGGTCGGCCGTCGGCGCGGATGATCCGGGTCTGCTCCGCCACGGTGTCGCGCACGTTGGTCAGGTCGCGAGCGCGCAGCGGCACGCGCCCGGCCATCCCGACGACCGTCTCGCGTATCTCGTCGACCGTCTCGTACCCGCCCTGGATCTGGATGCCCAGCTCGCGGTCCGCGTGCCGCACCGCACCGCCCGGAATCTGGGCGTTCTCGGCCCGCAGCGCTCCGATCAGCTGATTGACCGGGATCCCGGCCGCCGCGAGCCGGTCGGGGAGCACCTCGACCATTATCTCCCGCTCCAGCCCCCCGATCGTATCGACCGAGGCCACGCCGACCGCACGCTCCAGGCGGGGCTCGATCTCCCGCTCCGAGATCTCGCGCAGCTGCGCCTGATTGTACGGTCCGGAGATGCCGTAGAACAGGATCGGCTGCATCGAGGGATCGAAGGCGAACAGGATCGGCTCGGTGGCGTCGGCGGGAAGCAGCTCGCGGGTGAAATCCATGTTGCGGCGCAGGTCGACCTCGGCCTGATCCAGGTCGGTGCCCCAGGCGAACTCGATGAAGACCAACGAGGCGCCGTCGCGGGACTCGGAGTTGACGTGCTCGACATTCTCCACCGCGGCGCAGGCCTCCTCGATCGGGCGGGTGACCAGCTGCTCGATGTCCTCCGGCGAGGCGCCGGTGTAGCTCGTTATCACCGTGATCGCCGGATAGGTGATGTCCGGATACATGTCCAGCTTGAGCTGGGAGCCGAAGTAGGCGCCAACTCCTAGAACGCCGATGTAGATCATCAGGAAGGTGACGCGAAAGCGTACCGCGAGAGCCGCCAGACGCCGCATGCTCAACCCTCGCCGGGAGAAGAACCGGCGGTGGAGCCGGGCTCGACCTCGGCGCGCGCCGCCGGGGGAGACTCGTTTTCGGCCGGGGCGCTCTCGCCGAGCAGCACCTGATCGCCGTCGGCGACGAGGTGCTGCCCGGACACGACCAGCCGCTCGCCGGCGGAGAGGCCCTCGAGCACCTCGACGCGCTCGCCCTCCTCGATGCCGAGCGACACCAGGCGCTCCACGGCCCGGCCGTCCTCGACCACCACCGCGCGGAACAGGTTCTCGCCGTCTCTGGTGTTGGAGGTCACGGTCAACGCCATCTTGGGAACCACGACGACGTTCTCGCGACGCTCCACCTGGATGCGCACGCGGGCCAGCATTCCCGGTTTCAGCTCGTGGTCCGGGTTATCGATGTCGATCTCCAAAGGAGCCGTGCGACTGACTCGATCCAGGACCGGGCCCACGCGCGAGACTTTGGCCCGAATCGAAGGACCGTCGCTGACCGCGACCCTGACCTCGGCCAGCTGTCCCTCCTCCAGCAGGGGCAGATCCGGCTCGGGAACGTCGACCCCGACCCGCACGCGGTCCATCGCCACCACCGTGCAGATCGGAGTCTGGGGCACGGCCATGTCGCCCTCCTCGAGCATCACCCGGCCCACCACTCCCGAGATCGGCGCCCTGACCCGCGAGTCTCCCTTGCGCTCGCGCGCCTGCCCGAGCGTGGCCTCCAGCTGCCGCACCCTCGCCTCGGCGGCGGCGAGCTGGCTCCGGGCCGAGATCAGCTGCGAGCTGGTCACCGCCCCGCTGCCCTCCAGCTTTTCGAACCGCGAGACCTGGTCGGCCAGCGCGTCGCGCTGGGCCCGGGCCGCGTCGAGCCCGCCCAGCGCCTGGCGCACGCCCTGCCTCAGCACGTCGGCGTGGATCACCGCCAGCACGTCCCCGCGCTCCACCTCGTCCCCCTCGAGCACGTTCAACGCGATGATCCGGTCCGGAATCGCGGAAAAGACGGCCACCTCGGCCTCGCCCTCGATGTCTCCGATGTACCCGAGCCAGCTCGAGACCGTTCCGGTCTCCACCGGGGAGGTCTCGACCCGCGACGGTTCCTGCTCCTCCTCGCTCTCCCCCGCCTGCGGCTGGCACGCCAGCGCCCAGCAGGCGCCGAGCGCGAGAACCAGAGCGCGTCCAGCGGCAAGAGCGAATCGTTTCTCGGTCGTCATGGCAAGGCGGAGTCTACAACAAGTTTTCGAAAATCCAACTTGGATTGCACCATCACATTCCGGACAGATCGGCCAGCCTGTCGATCGCCACCCGGCTGAGCGGATGGAGACCGATCCGGCGGCAGTAGTCGAGGTTGACCGCGAACAGCGCCGTCTCGAGCTTTTCCATGTCGAGCAGGGCCGAGGAGTGCGGCCGGTGGTCGACGAAATTGAGCGGGCAGGCGACCGGGCCGTCCGCATCCGGGTAGAGCAGCGGCACTCCGTGGCTGCGGCATATGATCGGCCGCGCGGGATAGGCCAGGCAACGATCCTCCCCGTCGAGCAGCGCGCAGGGCCCGTCCTGTCGCAGCGGCGGCTGCCCGGCCTGCAGGTGGACGCGCTCAGGAGAGAGACCGAGTTCGCCGCCGAGGACGACCGCCTCGACCATCACCAGCGTCAGCCCGCCTTCGCAGCAATCGGCACAGCCCGGCTTGCACGAAATCTGGTCGCCGCAGCGGGCGAAGACGGACTCCACGTGCCGGTCGACGCGCTTTCGGAGCTGGAGATAGGCTCTGGTCATCTTTTTAGAACTGTTACATAAACGAAAATAGCCTAGCATCGCGCAATTTATCAGACAACCGTTGGGTTCGGGCTCCGAGAATCCTTGACCCCGTTTCCGAACAATGTGTAAATGGCGATCGTCCTGCGTCCGAGGTGAGAACGGCGGGAGGTCCTGGTGTCTGATCGCGATCGTCTTCGTTTCATCCCGCTCGGCGGATTCGGCGAGATAGGGATGAACTGCCTGGCTTTGGAGTTTGCCGGAAGGCTGCTCCTCGTCGATTTCGGAGTCATGTTTCCGCACTGCGACACGCCGGGCGTGGATGTAATCCACCCCTCGCTCGATTACCTCGTAGAACGACGCGACGACATCGCCGGCCTGGTGCTGACCCACGGCCACGAGGACCACGTCGCCGGAGTCCCCTACCTGCTCCGCGAGCTGGACGTGCCGATCTACGGCGCGCCGTACACTCTGCGGCTGCTGGAGGACCGCCTGCGCGAGTTCGATCGCGCCGGCGGCCTGGAGTCGAGAACGCTCGCGAGCGGCGATCGCTGCCGCATCGAGCCGTTCGAGGTGCGCCCCTTCCCGATGCCGCACTCGATCATCGACAACGCCGGCCTGCTCGTGGAGTGCCCCGCAGGGCGGGTGCTGCACAGCGGCGACTTCCGCCTGGGTCTGGGCGGAGCGGATCGCGGCTGCGATGCTCTGAGCCGCCTTGCGGAGATGGCCGAGGGCGGAGTGGACGTGATGGTCGTCGACTCCACCGGAGCCGAGGAGCGGGAGGTGATCGGCGACGAGACCCGGGTCACCCGCACGGTCGATCGGCTCGTCTCGAGCGCGCCGGGACGCGTTTTCGTGTCGATATTCTCGTCCAACGTCGGACGTCTCGAAGCGATCATCGGGATCGCCCGCAAGCGAGGACGCAAGGTCGCGCTCTCCGGTCGCTCGGTCCACCACCACGTGGAAGCCGCCCGGGAGACCGGCGAGCTGACGCTGCCCGCCGACACCCTGATCCCGGCCGAGGACGCGGCGAAGCTGCCTCGGGACGAGCTGCTGGTCCTGCTCTCGGGCACGCAGGGAGAGCAACGCTCGGCCCTGGGCCGCCTCGCAGCGGAGAGGCACCGCGACCTGCGCGTCGACGACGGCGACCTGGTGATCCTGTCCAGCCGCTTCATCCCCGGCAACGAGATCGCTATCTCCGAGATGATCGATCGACTGATCAGGCTCGGAGCGCGCGTCGTCCACCGGGGCAACGATCCCGGCGTGCACGTCTCGGGGCACGGCTCGCGCGAGGAGATCCGCGCCGCGATCGAAGCGGTCTCGCCGCGCGCTCTCTTACCGGCGCACGGAACCTACCGCCACATGAGCGCAGCGGCCGAAATCGCGCGCCAGGTCGGAGTGCCGTCGGTCGCGGTCGTGCCGAACGGAAGGGTCGCGAGCTTGGACGGGGATCGCCTGCTGATCGAGCAACAGACCGTTCCGGTCTCGCGGGTGCACGTGGACGGCGGCTCCGGCTTGCCCGAGTCGGCGATCCGCGAGCGGCGCCTGCTCGCCAACCGCGGGCTGCTGCTCGTCTCCTGGCTGGCGGGATCGGAAGGAGAGCTGGTCGGCGACGTCTCGGTGGTCACGCGCGGAGTCATCTCCGAGGAGGCGGCGCCGTGGCTGGCCGATCAAATCGCGCGCGAGACGCGTCGCGCCGTCGAGGCGATGGACGTCGAGGAGCGGCGCGATCCGTCGCGCTGCAGCGCTCGGGTCCGATCAGCGCTCAGGAAGTTCTCTTCGAAAACGCTCTCGCGCGAGCCCTACGTGCTGGTCACGATCATCCCCGAGCCGGCCGCGCCCGCCGGTGTGCTGACCGGCTGATCCGCGGCTCAGCCCTCTTTTCCCGAGGTCGCGCTCCGCGCGTCCGCGATCCGCTTGGCCAGACCGAGGATGAATCCCAGCACCACGGCCAGCAGCGCCGCGGTCACGACCCGGAACTCGGGCGGCAGCAGGAAGGTCACGGTGTGGGCCGGAATCCAGAACCAGAAGATCGCCAGCCCCACCACGCGGAACATGCCCCGCCAGTCGATCCCGCTGTAGACGTCCACCAGCGGCCAGAGGGTGAACAGCTCGCCGCGCTCGATCATGGTGTCGGTGACGCGGTGGAAGACCATCATCGGAAAGGCGAAGACGATGTTCATCCAGAACGATTTCCAAAAGGCCGTCGCCCCGGTCGAGCCTGTGCCCGGCAGCAGATCGCGCTTCAGCAGGCCCTCGACGCCGAACGAGAACAGCGGAAAGACCACGGTGAAGAGCAACCCCAGAAACCCCCAGACCAGCGCCCGCTGGGGGAGGCGGATTCCCCTCAGCCGCCAGCGCCCGCTGCCGATCCGGGCGCCCAGCAGCTCGCCCATCGTACCCAGCAGCCCGATCTTGAGGATCCCCATCAAATAAGGGTGGTCGCGAGTCAGCTCGGCGAAGACCGCGCGCGTCTCGGGCACGGCCAGCACGGCGACGACCGCGCCGAGCAGCAGCAGCCAGACGAAGGTGATCAGCTTGTCCATCTCAAAGGCCCTTTCCGGTGGTGGCGGGTATCAGCTTGCCCATCTTGACTCCCCGCGTCGCGACCAGCGAATCGGCGGCGTGCATCACCTCCCCGGCGGCGCCGCGCAGCACGATCACCTCCAGGCAGTTTCTGCGATCCATGTGAATGTGCATCGTGGAGACCACCACCTCGTGATGGTCGTGCTGGGCGTGGGTCAGCTTGCAGCTCAGCTCGTGCTCCTCGTGGTCGAAGACCAGGCACAGGACGCCCACGCGCACCCCGTCGTCGTCTGCATCCTCCCACTGCTCGCGGATCAACGAGTCGCGGATCAGGTCGCGAACCGCCTCGGAACGGTTGGTGTAGCCGTGCTCGGAGATCTGCTGATCGAACATCTCGAGCAGCGAGTCCTCCAGGGAGATACCCACTCTGGACAGCATCGAAAACCTCCTCGCCTCGAGCGCGCAGCCTACGGCAGAATCGCGCCCAGCGCTCGCAGCGTCGAGCGTCCGCCGCTCGCGCCGAGCGACACGCAGCCGCAACCGGTGTCGGCGCTTCCACCGATCTCGACCCAGCCGCCGTCTCCGGCATCCGGCCCGGCGTCGTCCCCGGCGTCGGCTCCCGCGTCGGCTCCCGCATCGGCTCCCGCGTCCGCGGGGGTCGCCGGCCGCGGGGCCAGCGCGAGCAGGAGGATCGAGGCTGCTGCTGCGAACCGGCTCGTCATTTCTCTTCTCGCTCCGTCTCCAGGACCGTGCCGCGGTCGAGCGCCTCGGGCAGCGGACCGATCTCCGGGTTGCATTCCTCGGCGAAAGCCCAGAGCCCGGCCAGCGGAACCGTCCTGCCGAGAGCGACGACCTCGGTGTAGCGCCCCAGCAGCTCGACGTAGGGACGATTCTGCGTGAAGCCGCCCGAAAGGTACAGCCTCTCCGGTCGAGCGGCGAAATCGAAGCTGGATCGCGCCAGCCCGTGCAGGAATCTCCCCACCGCGCGCTCCACCGGCTCGCCCGCGGAGACGCCGTCCAGCACGCGCTCGACCGCGTACGTCCCGCAGGTGACCGGCATCCACTCGTCCACGATCGGCACTCGGTCGAAATCCATCTCGTAGAACTTGCCCAGCATCTCCACGGTCGCGCCGGTCGCGGCCGCGCATCCCACCGACCAGTCGAGCCGCACCGGGCGCCGCCCGGAAAAGCCGACCAGCTTGGCGTCGCGCGAGCCGAGATCGAGCACCGTGAAGTCGTCCTCCTCCACCAGCTCCAGCGCGCCTCGCGACAGCGAGATCAGGTCGTTCTCGAAGTTCTGTGAGCGGGGCCGGGCCGTGTGGCCGGTGCCCCAGTCGAAACGCGCGTCTCCGCGGGACAGCTCGCGGGTGGGCAGCAGCTTCACCCGCGGATCACCGGGCCGATAGACCTTGCACCACGAGCTGCCGGCGTCGCCGAAGGACAACCGGACCCGCGCCTCGACCGCGCTCATCCCTCTCCTCCCGCAAGGCGGATGAACGCCTCGATCTTGGCGCGCGTGGAGGCGTGGAGCGAATCGTGAACGTCGACGTACATGCCGCGATACCTCTCGGCCAGGGCGTGGGCCAGGATCGCCTTGGAGCAGAACCCCTGGGCGAAGAAGACCACCGGCAGATCGGCGGGGACGCTCATCTCCAGCTCGAGATCGGCGGGTCTTCCCTGCTCCACGCAGCGGGTCCAGCCGAAGACGTGCGCGGTGTCGGGAAACAGGTCGAGCACCTCGATCGGGTGCGGGGGAACGCCCCAGAAGCCGCAGCTCGGCTCGCAGCGATCGGCCGCGGCGCGGCGGCGCTCGTCGTCGCTCAACGGCTCCACGATCCCGTCCATGATGCGGCAGACTCGCGACTCGAGACCGCCGCGGGCCCGGCTGAGCAGGGGCGGATCGTCGGCCCGCGCGTTCTCGTTGGCGGTCGCGATCACTTCCGCCGGAGAGACCTCGTCGAGGATCGTGGCGGCGAAGCGGGCCGAGTCGCACTTCTCGCGCCCTGTGGCCGCGACCGCGCAACGCAAGAGCGGCCCCAGCGCGAGCGCGTTGTCCACGCAGTTGCGGATCACGTGGCAGTACGCGTCCGGCACCACCCGGCTCTTGGGCGCGCGATGATAGACGTCCAGATCGAAGAAGCCGAGACCGGGATGACGCCGGGCCGCCTCGCGCAGAGCCTCGCGCGGCGGCGCTCCCCAAAAGCCGATCACCTCCTCGCGGCTCTCGATCAGCTCGGCCAGCTCGCGGCGCACGAGGCGCGGGGCCGCCTCGTCATCGCCGCGGCTCAAACCCGCTCCTTGACCTTGCGCGAGAGCCTGACCGCGCAGTGCTTGGGGCCGCACATCGAGCAGTACTCCGCGTCGATGTCGCCGGGCGCCAGGTTGGAATCGTCGTGCATCACCCGCGCGCGCTGCGGGTCGAGCGACAGCTCGAAGACCCTGTCCCAATCGAACTCGGCGCGGGCCCGCGACAGCTCGTCGTCCCGCTCGCGAGCTCCGGGGCGACGCCGCGCCAGGTCCGCGGCGTGGGCGGCGATCTTGAACGCCACCACACCCTGCCGCACGTCCTCCAGGTCGGGGAGCCCCAGGTGCTCCTTGGGCGTGACGTAGCACAGCATCGAGGCGCCGCAAAAAGCGCCCATCGTGCCGCCGATCGCGGCCGTGATGTGATCGTAGCCGGGAGCGATGTCGGTCACGATCGGGCCCAGGATGTAGAACGGAGCCTCGCGGCACCATTCGCGCTCGAGGCGCATGTTCTCCTCGATCATGTCGAACGGCACGTGCCCCGGTCCCTCGACCATCACCTGGACCTCGGCCTCGTGGCAGCGCGCGACCAGCTCGCCCAGGGTGCGCAGCTCCGAGAGCTGGGCCTCGTCGCTGGCGTCCGCCACGCAGCCCGGCCGCAGGCCGTCGCCCAGGCTGAGCGTGATGTCGTGGCGGCGGCAGATCCCGAGCAGGCGATCGAACTCCTCGTAGAGCGGGTTCTGGCGGTCGTGGTGCACCATCCAGTTGGCGATCAGCGATCCGCCGCGGCTGACGATCCCGGCCAGCCGGCTCGTGGCGGCCGGCAGGTGCTCGCGCAGCAGCCCGCAGTGGACGGTGAAGAAATCGACGCCCTGCTCGGCCTGCTCCTCGAGAACTCGGAACAGGCCGTCGACGCTCATCTCCTCGACGCTCTCGACGCGTTCCACCGCCTCGTAGATCGGCACAGTGCCCAGCGGCGCCGGACAGTTGTCGAGCAGCGCGCGCCGGATCTCGGTGATGTACGGCCCCACCGAGAGATCCATCACCGCGTCCGAGCCCAGCGCCAGCGCCAGCCGCAGCTTGTGCAGCTCCTTGTCTGCGTCCGAGGTCAGCGACGAGCCCCCGATGTTGGTGTTGATCTTGCAGCGCGAGGCGATCCCGATCCCCTGCGGATCCAGCTCGTCGTGGTGGATGTTGGACGGAATCACCAGCCTGCCGCGCGCCACCTCGTCGAGCACGGTCTCGGGCTCGAGCCGCTCGCGCTCGGCCACGCGCGCCATCTCGGCGGTCAGCTCGCCGCGGCGAGCGTAGTGCAGCTGGCTGACGACCTGGCCGCTGCGGTTTCGAATCACTGTAGAAGACATCTCGTCGCCGCACCTCCTGAGACCGGGTTATATGCCTCGCGACCGTCCCGCGCAACGGTGCCGTGAAGCTCGCCGCGGCTCAGGCAGCCGCTCCTTAGGGCTCGCGCAAGAATAGGTTCGACGCACCGAGGCTGCCGAGGCGCCCGGGCCGCAAGGAGCGAGGAGGGCGAATACATTGACGTATTCAACCGACGAGCGACGCCGCGGGCCGGAACGGATCGGCGGCCGAATGCCGAAGTTATTCTTGCGCGAGCCCTTACATCCGCTCGGAGCCGAAGACAGTTCGGTTGCCGGCGCTGGTGAGCTTTTTTTCAACTCTTCGGGCCGACCGTCCGATGCAGGGTACATGGGCAGCCGGGTCCGATGCTGGAGACCGGTCAGCAAGCGCTGGGAGCGCGAGGGAGCGGTCTGGGCCGGCCGCACCCGCTGCGAGCCGGTCGTCGACGAGGAGCGCCTCGAGGAGCGCCTGATCCACGCTTCGTGAGCAACCCGGTCAAGGACGGCCTGGTGGAGCGCGCCAGCCCCGTCTTCGGCTTTCAACCGATGGCTATCTTGACGGATCGGTTCCGCTGGTCGAATCTGTTCAAATCATGAAGCGGGCGCTCATCTCTGTCGGACGCTTTTTAACCTCGCACTGGGCGATCCTGGCCCTGCTCGGTCTGGCGACCGGCCTGTACTGGGACCTGCTCGTATCCGCCGTGCCGGCCACCGGCGATCACATGATCCACATGTACAAGGGCTGGTTGATGGCGGAGCACCTGCTTCCCTCCGGGCGGGTCGCGGGCTGGAGCCACATGGCGTTCGCCGGTTATCCGGCCGGGGTCTACTACCCGATCCTCGGCGACCTGCTGATCACTCTCACTCGCTGGATCACGCTGGGGCTGCTGACATGGGAGCGCACCTACGCCGTGATGTTCTTCGCACTGGTGGTCTGGATCCCGGTCGTGCCGTACCTGATCGCCCGGCGTTTCACCGGTCGCGCCGGAGCGCTGCTCGCCGGGGTGATGTGCGCGGTGGACGTCGGCGGCTGGCCGCAGGGCGGCCACATCTCGACCGTGCACTGGGCCGTGTGGCCGTTCATCCTCTCTCTGTCTTTGAGCATGCTGGCCTTGCTGATCTGCGACGCGGCCGTGCTGAGACCGATCCGGGAGCGCCCCGGCCGTTTTTTGGCGTTCGTCACGGTGCTGGCGCTGGCGGCGCTGGCCCACCCGATGTCGGCCTTCTTCCTGGGACTCTCAGCTCCGGTCTACGTGCTGTTCCTAGCCGTGGCCGAACGCCCCAGGAGCGGACCCTGGAACGTGATCGGACGTTCGGCGGTCGCGGCCGCGCTGGCGCTGCTGCTGGTCGCCTTCTGGATCGTGCCGTGGATCACCACCGGCGAGCGCTGGACCCTGGGCTGGCCCGCGGTCGGGTTCGGCGGAATGTGGCTCTCGCTGCCCAAGATGCTGGAAGCGCTGGTCAAGAACAAGCTGTTCTATTCGTTCAACCTGATCGCCTGGGCCAGCGGCGGTATCGGGATCGTGCTAGCGATTGTCTCGCGCCGTCGCTGGCCGCTGTGGGTCGCGACGATGCTGGTTCTCCTGTTCGTCTTCGCCGGCCTGGCCAACGCGATCGGAGACGGCCTCCTGGCGCGCAAGGTCCAGGTGGAGCGCATCGCGGCCTTCATGAAGCTGTTGTGGTTCGTGCTGGCCGGGCTGACGTTCGATCGGCTGGGAGCCGGCCTGGCCTGGCTGCTGAAAAGGCCCTTCGAGCGTCTGCGCGCCGCCGCCAGGAAATGGATCTCGCGCCTGGCCGAGCCGGCCTTCGGGCTGGGCCTGACCGCCGTTTTTCTGGCGGTCAGCTGGTCGGGACACGTGGAGAGCGTGCTGAAGATCGGCTATCTCGGCGGAGATCTCTGGGAGGACATCGTACGCGCCGAGCGCTGGCTCGCCGAGCAGCCTCGCGGTCCGCTCGACCGCGTACTCTACCAGCCGGGCGAGCTCTGCGTCCGCGGCAACCTGCGCTCGCCGAAATGCAACGAGGTCTACCACCGCCACATCTTCGCCTCCGGTCCGGTGCGCACCGATCTGCCCAAGCTCAAGTTCGGCTACGAGGCGACCGCGATCTTCCGCAACGTGCCCCTCGAGCACCGCTGGCCTCAGGACGCCGGCCTGATCCAGGAGCTGCTGACCAGACCAGGAGCGCTGGAGTCGATCCACGTGCGCTGGATCGTCTCGCTCGCCGCGTGGCCACCCCGTCACGACATCGAGGAGGTGCGCCGTTTCGGCGACGTGATCGTGTACGAGGCCGCCCCCGGTCGCGAGCCGCCGGTGCGGATCCGGGGGCCGGGCGAGATCGAGGTGGAGCGCTTCGAGGACGAGAGGATCACGGTCCGCGTCTCCGGCGCCGGGCCGGAGAGCCGCCTGCTGTTCCCCGTGGCCTTCTTCTACCCCTGGGTCGCCTACGACGACGGCCGGGAGGTTCCGCTGGATCGCCACGGAGTGCTGCCCCACGTGCGTCAGATCCTGATGGCGGTCGACGCCAGCGACGGGGTCGTCGAGCTGCGCTACGAGCGCCCCTGGTGGGAACGGCTGGCCGGCTGGACCAGCGCGCTCGGCTGGCTCGCCGTCGCAGCCGCCGGCCTGGGGCTGATCATCGTCCGGCTGCGCCGCCGGAGAACGGGCTGACGCCGTGCACCTCGAGCCGCGCCGCATCGCCAAGCCCCTGAGCGTCGCCGCCGGTCTCGTCGCCGTGCTCGCCACCTACGCGCTGGTGGCGGACCACTACCGTCACGGGTCGATGATGGCGCCGGACGAGAGCTTCTACACGCTGGCCTCGCGCCTGGTCTACGAGGGGAAGCTCCCCTACCGCGACTTCGCCTACTCTCAGACTCCGCTTCTGCCCTACATCAACGGCGCGTTGCTGCACGCCGTCGGCTTCGGGATGGACGCCCACCGCACGATCAACGCGGTCTGGGGCGGGCTGGGGCTGGCGCTGCTGATCGCTGCGATCCGTATCCGCTCGGGGCGCTGGGAGCCGGCGCTGGTCACCGGCTTCGTGCTCGCGGCCTCGCCGCGCTGGGTCTCGCTGCAGGCGATGGGCGTCTGGTGCGGACCGGCGGGAGCCTTCCAGGCGGGCGCGCTGCTGGCCGCGCTGCACCCGGGCTCGCTGCGCCGGAGGCTGCTGCCGTTCGCCCTGTGCGGAACCGTCGCGATCGGTTGCCGGCTGTCCTGTGCCCCGACCGTGGCCGTGCTCGCGCTGCCGCTGTTGCTCGACGCCGGGTCACCCAGGCGCGCCGGGCTGGTGCTGGCCGCGTGCATGGGGGTGGGCCTCGCGCTTTTCGCCCCGTTCGTCGCCGCCGCGCCGGAGCGTTTCTGGTTCAACATCTGGCGGTACCACGTGGAGTCGGGCATCGAGCGCAACTTTCCGGCTCAGGCCAGGCAGTGGTGGAACATCTCTCCGGCCGCGAACCTGCTGCTGGCGACCGGGCTGTTCGGAGTCCCCAGCCTGATCCGCCGCCGCTCGCGTTGGGCGCTGGTGCTGCTGGCCGCCGGGCTGGTCGGCGCAACCGTGCCGATGATTCCCGCCAGCGCCTGGGGCGTCTACGTCGCGGCCGGGGTGCCGCTCGCGGCGGCCGCCGGCGTCTGCGCGCTGTGGGCCGCCGGCAAGGCGGAGGGCAATCCCCACCGCCACGCGATCCTGCTGCTGCCCGGCCTGGCGCTGCTGACCGTCACGCCGCCCGAGGTCGGCGAGGGCGTGGTGACCGAGGTCGAGGAGGTCGCCGCCTTCATCGAGCACGAGGTCCCGCCCGGGCCGCTGCTCACCCCGGTCGGAATCGTCGCGGTGGAGAGCGGCCGAGACGTGCTGCCCGGCACCGAGATGGGAACCTTCGCGGCGATGGCGCCGCAGGACGGCGCGCGCGCCGAAAAAATGCTGATGACGACCCTTCCCGAGCTGACGCGCCGAGTCCGCGAGCTCGAGCCGGCCGCGGTGGTGCGGGTGATCGACCCCGAGCCCTGGATCGTCTGGAACTTCCGCTGGGCGCTGCCTTCGTTCGATGACCAGCCGCTCGAGCACGTGCGCCGCTTCGAGGACGCCCTGGCCGAGACCTACCGTCCGGTCTGGCGCAACACCACGCTGGAGGTGCTGGTTCCCAGGGGCCGGCCGGTCCGGCCCGCCCGCGAACCGAATCCTCGATAGTCTTGCGTACCAGTCCGAACGTTGGAGCGCGTCGATTCCCACGCGCTGGATCTCTGCCCGGGGTCTACGTCACCGACTGCCAGAACATCCCGGCGTAGGCGACCAGCAGGCTGTCGCCCAGCTCGGTAGCGCAGGGAAAGCGGCACTTCTGGCAGGCGCGCAGCTCCTGTCCCGCCCGGCGCCGCTCCGGCGAGCGGATCAACGCATCGAGATCGATATTAGACAGGTTGCCCCACGAGTGGAGCGGATTGCCCTCCGGATCCTCGCAGCACGAGACCTCGCCGCGGTGGTCGACGTGCATCCCGACGCTCCCGAAGTTGCAACGGATATCGCGCCCGTCGCCCATCTTGCGCAGCACGTGGGTCATGTTCCAGATCGGATAACCCTCGCGCTTCAATCGCTCGATGCGGTCGAAGACATCGCGCAGTTGCTCTCCTTCGAGAACCAAGTCTTCGTTGTAGCCCTCGATCAACGAGACGGGAAAGAACTCGATCCAGATGCCGAGGTCGCGCGCCAGCCTGGCCAGCGACTCGATCGAGTCGGTGTTGCTCCGGCTCAGCGCGGTCCAGATCTTGATCCGCAGGTGGTCGTACTCGGTCGCCCTTTCGATCCCGCGCACCGCCCGGTCGAACAGGCCCTCCAGCCCGCGCGCCTCGTCGTGCTGCGCGCCGTAACCGTCGAGGGAGCACAGCAGCGTGTCGAGGTTGTACAAAAGCCGCTCGGCCTTCTTGGCCAGCGAGTTCATGTTGGTGCACATCGAGATGCGGTAACCGAGCCGCTTGGCCAGCGCCAGGATCTCGGGCAGATCCTTGCGCAGCGTGGGCTCGCCGCCCCACAGCACGAGGATCTGCGCGCCGTTCTTTCTGAACGTGGACAGGAAGCTCTCGATCTGGTCGAGGGACAGCTCCTCTTCGCTCGGAGAGTCGTCCTTCCAGCGGCTGCAGATCTTGCAGCGCAGGTCGCAGCGGGCGGTGGGCTTGTAGTAG
>JAWOBP010000113.1:0-12009 GCA_046484285.1 Polyangia bacterium | reverse complement strand
CAATGGCCAGCCTCCGTTCCAGTCGATGGGCCAGGTCCGGCTTCGAATCCAGCCGTGTCCGCGGATCTCGGTCGATTCTCGACCTGCACGCCTCGAGTATCCTGGCAACGATTGCTGGGTCTGTATCGAGAAAGGCCATGCGCGCCCAGCGGATCAGGCGCTTCATCACCTCCGGGTCGCTGCGATACATGTGGCGCTCGAGCCAGCGCAGCGCCAGGTCGTATTCTCCCTGATCGAGCAGGGGGCCCATGATCGACGGTAAAAGGAACGCCCCGGCTTCGACCGGTCGCTCCGAAGAGCCGAGAAGGATCTCGTCGTCCGAAGACGGGAGATCTCTGAGCAGCTCCACCCCTGCTCGGGGACCCCCGCGGCGCATCACCCCTTGGACGTACCCAGCCAGGTACCAGGCGCGGCGCTCGTTGTTCTGGCCGGGCCCCATCGGCTGGAGTGGTCGATCCAGCAGCGAGTCGACGAACCCGCGGTGGAAGAAGCTCTGGGCCCGAGCGTCGTTGAGCTCCAGCACCTCCTGCACGAGATCGTCGAGCTCGTCCTCGTCTAGAGCGCGGTGGACATCATTGAGCGCGCTGACGACCGCGCGGATCAGCAGCCTGTCGAGGGTCGTGAACTGGGGCGCATCGAGTGTGGGCTCGTCTTTTTCGGCTTCGTCCTTCGCGGGGTCGGACACCGCCGCCAAACCGGTGGTATCGGAGGCCGCACCCGGGGAAATATCGTCTTTCCCCGGTTCGGTCGCTACACCTTCCACCGCGCCGACATTCGGAGGCGGCCCGGTTTCCCTGAGTCGTTGCAGCGCTTCGACCAACGCGGGGACCCAGGCCTGTGGGCACCAGCAGGAGAGCGACTCGAGGCAAAGTTTCGTCAGGCCGGTCTGATCCAGCCTGGCCGCGTCGACGGCGTCGGCCACCGCTTCCAGCACGATGGCGGTCTCGGCAGCGCCTTCCACGAGCTCGGTGTCTTCGTGATCTATTCCCAACGAGTCGTAGACGCTTTCGAGAATGTCGCTGCGCTCGTTGGAGAAGAAGTTGAAGAGAATTTCTATTAAGGGGGTGGTCGGTTAGCTCCTCCACCCCCAACATCTTGTGGTTCACCAGTTGTACCCGTGCGTGACATCAGCTTCCGTGATCGGTCCGGTGGCGACAGCCTGTTCGAGGAGCCTTCGGAAGACGAGGCCGCGACTTCGAGACGAGCGGCGGTTGAAGCGAAAGGTGAACTCCTCCAAGTAGGACTGGAGATGGTCGGGCGTGACCGAACCCTGGTGCGTGCCGAGTATCCAACGCTTGAGCAGGCTCGCAACGCGATGCACGCCCGGCATGGTGACGTGCGCGGGGTCGTCCGACGACGAGAGTTTATTCCTGACATGGACGTATCCGTGCTTCGGCAGGCCGTCGTAGCTGGCCCAACCGTCGGTGTGCACCGTCGAGCCAGGCTCAACCATATCGCGAACAAACGGGACGAGGCTCGCCCCCGACGCGTCTGGAACGTGTCGCATCCTGATCCGCCCGAAACCTTTGGGCTCGCGAACCTCGACGGCGATCGCCACGACCGATTTTGCGGTCCCTCGGCCGCGCTTCCCGCCGTGCTCGATGCCGCCGACCAAGGCTTCGTCAACCTCAACATCGCCCGAAAGCCGCTCGCGCTCCGATCGCACCATGGCGACCCTGAACCGCTGAAGCATGGTCCACGCCACTCGATACCTGGTACCGATCGTGCGCTCCAGGGTCTTCGCCGACAGCCCGCTCTTGGCCGTGGTCAGGTGCCACGCAGCCTCGAACCAGACCGTGAGAGGCGTTCGCGTCTTGTCGAGAATCGTGCCCGACGTCACAGAACCCTGATGCCGGCAAGAGCGGCACACCAGTCGCCCTCGTGTCTGCCGCCATGGTTGTGAGAGCGTCCCGCATGCAGGACAAGCGAACCCATCCGGCCAACGCAGACGCTCCAGGTAGGCCGCGCAGGCCTGGTCGTCCGGAAACATCACGACGAATTCCCTGTAGGTGCGCGGGTAGTCGCGGCCAGCGCCGACGCTAGCTCGGGCGTTCTGGATGAGGTGCTCACCACAACATATTGTGGCAGGAGGAGCTAACCGTCTACCCCGTTTTCTATTACCACCAGATGCTCGTCCTTGGCTATTGCTTTGGACAGCAGCCTCCCGAGCTGCTTCCCTCGCGCGCTCCTGACGGTGTTGAGCCGAAACCGCAGGTTCAGCGCGATTAGCTTGACGACGTCGGGAGGAACGCCGTGGCTTTCCGCCATGTCCACGTAAGAAGAGAGTATCCTTCTTTTCATACCCGGATCCTGGCGCTTCCAGAGACTGCACGGGCTTTCTTCCGGCATGTCGTCACCTCGAGCTTCTGCAATGTGTTCGCTTTGTTCTCTCATACGTACTCCCTCCAGCGCCTGAAACGGAACACGGCTCTCTTCTCCATCTCGCCGTTAGGCATTCCGCGCTCCTCCACCTCGCGCTCGGTGGTCGCCGCGAAGCAGCGCACGCCGCGAGCCTGGAGCTCGCGCACGAGGGCGACGGTGAGGTTGTGCTCGGTGGCCACGTGCGCCGCCGCCGCGCCCTGGCCGATCGCGCGGTCGGCGATCTCGCGAGCGAGCTCGGCAACCTCGTCCGCGCCGGCCTCCGCCGGAACGAGCGGCATCCCGCCTTCGAGATCGGTAGGCTCGCCGAGCCCCAGCTCGCGGGCGGCCTCGAGTTGTTCGGGAGTCCAGGTGGAGAGCGGGTGGTTGGAGAGGTTGAGGAAGACGGGCGCGACTCTCTTTCGATCTGGATCAGTCATCAGACAGCACCAGGCGTTCGAACGCGTCTTTCATTTTTCCCAGCTGCTCGCGGAGCGACGCCGCGTCGGAGGGATTGCTCCTGAGCCCCCCGTGCTCGATGTCGTTGCGGGCGTTGAACGCGAGCTGGGAAAGCTCGGCGTTCTCGAGCAGCTTCGGCGGGAAATGGCGATTGCCGCCTTTGTAGCTCGTCCCGGCATCGCCCCAGCGCGTGTCCGCCTCGGCGCGTTGGTTCTCTGGAAAACCGCCGCCCGGCTCGGGGAGCGGATCGTTGCCCGACTCCAGGTCGAAGTGGGTGACGAGTCCTTCGCGGACGACGGCCGCCTGCGCCGCGAACTGCTGGAGCCGACCGAGCAGGCTCGCCAGGTGGGCCGTCGCCCGCAGGCCGCTCCTGTCCAAGGTGCGCTCCGAGCAGAGTGGCTCTACCCACGCGCGCAGCCGCTCGAGCGCGGGCTTGATCTGCGGCAGCTGCTCGGCGAACCTCTCCGCGGCGGGATCGGACAGCACCTGGTGGAGCTTCACCGACGACTTCGTGAGCGTGTCCCTCAGTCGCACCGTCGCCAGGTCGTCGGCAAACGCCCGCGCCGCCTTGCCGATGTGCTTGGCAAAGCCCTCGGCGCCGAGCTCCTTGCCCGAGACGCCTCTTTGCTGGGCCCGCTCCACGCGCTGTTTGCTGTCTACCATCGCGAGCTGCTCGAAGTCGTCCGCGCGACCGTAGCGCATGAGCGCGTCGATGGCCGCGTTCCAGCGCGAGGCGGTGACGAACTCGGTGAGGTCCCAGATCGGAGCGAGGTTCTCCTGCTGGTTCCTCGCCTCCCACGCGCCGTAGACCACGCGGATCGACGGAGGCCTGGGCACGTTCTCGCGGTCGCGCGCCCACTCGGAGAGCACGAAGTCGAGCGCGGCCATGCCGAACAGCGGCTGGATGCGAAACCCGTGGGTCACGTCGAGAACGATCTCTGTCGGGGGTTCCCGCTCGCCCGCCTCCTCGATCATGGCAGCCGTGAGTGCCTCGGTGAGACACTCGAAGATGCTCCACAGCTCTTGCTTCGACTTCCCGGGTTCGAGCAGCTTGAAGAGCGCCTCGGGCGCCGGCCGTCCCTTTTCACCCTCGCTCATGAGCTGCGCGAACAGCCCGGAGTCGAACCAGCGCGTGTTCACCGCGCTCGTACCGAGAACGACGATGGAGCCCACGTCGAGCAGGTCGCACAGCGCCCGCTCCATCAACGGCGTCTCCGTCGATGAACGCCCATCGAGCTCGTACCGCGTGGGCGAGTAGTGCGGCGGCTCGGCCTTGGGGCCGAGGCCAAGGAACGAAACGAGACGGGTCGGCATGGTTTCTCCTTTTTACGCTATTTCTGTTTGTACCTGAAGTCGGCTGTTTTTCCGCTGGAGGACACCGACATGACAAGTACATCTACCTGATCGCCAGCCTTCTTGTCTCCAGGGACTTCTGCCGAGTTCTGGATAGGTCCGACCAGATCAGTCTTCTCGTGCTTGGCCTTCCATCCGCCTTTCTTGGTCTTTTCCTCAAGGAGAACGACGGCTACGATCTGCTTCGCCTGCAGTCCAGCAGACGTGGGTCGCTGCTGCTGGACTTGGCGGCCGCCTACATGGCGGACCCTTCCTTTATTCGAGCCACCACCACCTCCTCCTCCGGCTGGCTTCTCAGTGTGTTTATAGGATCGAAGTGACTTCATGAACTCCAGTACAAGACTCGAATCTTTTGGCACGGTCGATCTTGATCTTGAGCAGTGCCCTGCCTTCCCTCCAGGGAAGCCTACCGGAGTTGGGCCGTCAACGGTTCCGCAGTTGTTCTTCGGTGTGGGCTTTGTCTTTTCTGCGACGATCTCCGATTTCCTCGGGAGAAAACGAGAAGGTAGAAGCGCGGCGACCCAGACACACTGGCCGGCCTGCAGTTTGAAGACCTTGAGAAACAGAGGAGAGGCGCGTCGTTCTGAGCCGGCCAAGTTTGGTGTAAACTCAACCCTCGTCTTCAATGACCGGTATTCCTGGGCGTAAGGCAGGCCGAAGGCCGCTCTTTCTGGAGCTCGCGAGAATCGCTGAACGTCTCCTCTGATGACTTCGGCGGTGAGGTGATAATCGGGTCCGGGATCTTTGTTATTTCCCCCGTACTTGTTCTGTCCGTAGGCATGCCGGAACCTTTGGAATCTGCTGCCGATGTCGTTCAAAGCAGCCTCCCAATCGGGGAATGGCTCATTTCCAACCTCGACAACTGTGTTTTTACCAACAGCCGTCCACTCGAGTTCGCAATAGTCCAGGTTTGCGCTCTTCCTCCGTGCAGCAGGCACAGTGATTTCCAGCCCCTTCTCGATGCGTTGTGCTACGTCTTCCGCACTTTTCACGCCAGAAAGTGAGGGTAACGAATCGGGCCACTGGCAAGCCTCTGGTTCAACCAAAACGCTCCCCCAGCCACGTCGCATCCGGGCTCCCAAGCCGCCGAGCGCTCCGAGAACCCACAACGCCCTTACAGCCTCGTGGAGATCGTTTCTGTTACGATGCGTCAATCGAACAAAAAAGCTGCTGCCAGGACCGATACACTCCCTGTTGCTAGTGTTTTTCTTCTGCTGCTTGTTGTAGGTAATAGGACCATAACCAAGATATCCCAGTGGGGACCCGCCTTTGCCACTATCTTGGCCAGCAGAAACAGTCCTCGAATCGGACGATAGTACCTGCAACTGCAGCCCTTGTCCGGTAGTTGTACTTCCGAAAACTTCTCCCTCTCTCTTCTTCAGGTCGCCGAGGCCGAGGTCCCCGTGAATAGCTCGCCACCAGAACCGCAGCGATCCCTTGAGAGATGCTGGTTTCAACGCGCAAGATGGGTCGAGGTGGCTGTTGTCGGCACCACCAAGGAAGCAAGGCGAAGTGATCATAATCTTTGCTTCAAAGGAATGGGCAATCGGAAGCAGGCTCGTCGAGTTTTCGGTTTTGAAGTACCCATACCCGGAGGCAGTCTTCGCCCCGGCACCCAGGTGCACGAGCGCACCGGTCAGCCACTCGCGTGCGAGCGCCAGCAGCGAGTCGTCGACGTCGAAACGCCGCTTCGTCACGGCAAAATCGAACTCGGTGCCCTTGTTCACGGCCAGGAAGTAGACCGGCACCGGATCCTCCCAGTCGCCGGGAGCGTCGTCGCCCTGGTAGTACTTGCCGTGGTGGTTGTTCACGATGTCCACGTGGAGCTTGGGCCAGGAGGTTGGCCAGGCGTCGTGGAAGACGATGTTGCCGGCGGATGCGCGATCGTCCTTGCCGTGGTCGATAGCTTCCTCGGGCTTCCACGGTTTTTTCTTCCCCTTCTCGAGAATGTCTGAGCCCGGAGCCCATCCGAACACCTGCTCGATCCTCTGCCAAGCGGCGGCCTTGTCCTGTTGCCCGGCCAGCCAGATCGTCTCCGCATAGGCGCGCGCCATTCCCTTCAACCCGGAGCCGGGCAGGTAGGCGAAGCCGTAGATCGGGTGGAGGCAGATGCCGGCGTTCTCCAGCGACGAGGCGCGAGAGAGGTGCAGCGTGAGCGGCCCCGCTGTCTTCGCCTGGAAACGGGCGGCGTGCTCCAGAGCTGCCTCGCGCCGCTTCGACAGCTCGGCGAGCAGGTCGGGGTCGCCTCGAAGCCTTGCGACGGACTCGATGGCGCGCTTCTGGTCTTCCTGCTTGCCGTGCCCGACGCGGCTGAGCTTGTCGAGCTGTAGCCCCGGGTTCACGCCGCTGGGAGCTCCGGCGGATGCGACCAGATCTCTGACGCTCTTCGGGATTGCCAGTACGTCCATCAGTTGCTCCCGTCGTCCTTGAGCCCCTCTGCCTCGCCGAAGCGGTTCAGCCACTGGAGGTAGGCCATGGCCTCGTCAGTGGCCAAGCGAAGGAAGTCAGAGTCGCCCTCGATGATGCTCTTCAGCAGGCTGCCCGGCTGCTTGCCCTTGACGCCTCGATGCTTGAGCACCCAGTCGGTGACATCGTCATGCAGCTGCGCGATGTGCTTCTTGTATTCCTTCGACTTGGGTTTCCCTGCTTTGGCCATGAGGAACGCCAATGCTTGGCCAAGGCCAGCGCTGCGTATGCGCATGGGCAGCTTCTTCGCGTGACCACCGTATTCCTTGCCGTGTTGGCTGTTCCCCCAACCCTTCGCCCGCTTCACCGCTTCCCAGGCGTGCTTGGCTCTTCTCTGGTCGAGTGTCTGTGGCATGTCACTTCCCTCCGTTCATGAAGCGCACCGCGCACAGCCCCTTGCCGATGGTCTCGTCCGCGCCGACCTGGAGCACCTTGGGCAGGCTGCCCGCCACGAAGCCGAGCATGTCTGCTGCCTTGGCGCCGTGGCCGTCCTTGCGGCTGTCCGAGGCCAGGGCCAGGGAGTAGAAGAGCGTCTCCGGCGGGAGGAACTCCTGGTAGAAGAGCGCGCCGTCCTTGACGGTCTTCCTCTCGTAATCGAGGCCCACTCGGGCCACGACCTCGGTGGCGTGACGCACGAAGTGGGTGAAGTCGTCGTCGTGGAGCACCACGGTGTGCGTCTTGAGACGTTGATTGGTGTGCTCGTCGGCGCCGACGTTCTCGGACAGCCACTCGCCGAGCGCCACGAGCCTTTTTGAGTTGTCGTCGTCGACGGCCCGAAAGTCGAACTCCTCGAGCACGGCGCTGCCTTCCACCTGCAAGGCCGCGCTCACGGCGGCCTTGTCCTTGTCGGGCGTGGGCCACATCAGCCTCTTGTAGGTGTTGTCGTCGCCCCCGAGCACGAGCTCCAGGTCGCGCTTGAGACGGGAGAGCACCGCCGGGCAGGTCACCCAGGCGAACACGCCCTTCAAGCTGCGCACCGGGTAGGCGAGGATGCGCGCGTCGGTGAAGCTCACGGCCCCGGCGTGGGTGTCGTCGCCCGCGCCGATCTTCCCCGGCCCGAACGCCGCGACGAGCTCGGGGTGCTCCTCGTTGGCCTTCCTCCTGTCGCCACCGTTCGCGGCGGCCACCTTCTCGCGGCAGGCGTCGCGCACGACGCCCTTGATCGCGCTGCCCGGGATGACGGGCCACTGGGTGTGACGCTCTCGCTGCACCGGGAGGTCGACCACGCCTAGGGCCGCGCCGGAGCCGGGGTGGAGCCCGGTCAGGGCATGGATGAACAATACGTCCTTCTTCTCGCTCATGACTTCCACACTCCTTTCAGGGCGAGGCCGTAGCCGAGCGCGTCGCTCTCCTCGTGGCCACAAAGACGCACGAACGCCCCCTGGTTCTGACAGCAATCTTTTTCGAAAAAATAGACCGAGCCGGCGCGCACCGCGTGCCGCGTGGGCTTGGGTCTTTTGCGGGCCATGTCCCAGCCCGATATCGCTTCGCTCCCGGGCACGGCCGCGCTCACGATCCCGGGCAGCTCTCGCGCGTCGGGTCTCCATCGCTCTTCACCGAGGAAGATCCCGGGCGTCACGAGCAGGGCCAGGGCGCCGTCTCCCGCGCCCCCGGGGGACGGCCAGGCGAACGGCTCGTCCTCCACGACCAGCTCGACCCGCCTGCCCTCGCCGCCGAACGGCAGGATCGCCCGGTTAAGCAAAGAACGGGCTTCGTCGCTCCTCTCGCTGGGGATCTCGATCTCGGCGTAGAGGGAGACCCCCTCGCGCAGACGGAGGAAGCGCACCGAGTAGAGCATGTGGTCCTCGGCCCGCCTCCGGTCCGCGTCGATTCCGACGCCGGTGCGGTCCTCCCAGGTGTAGAGCGCTTCCTCGCCGATCAGGTCTTTCGAGTCGGGTGTTCCTCCGGCGAGATAGGTTTCGAGCCCCTGGGAGGTCAAGAAGCCGTTGGCGGCCTCGATGCTCCCCTGCTCGCCGTGCCACAGGGGCAACATGCCGGCCGATGCCGGAGCCCACCCGTCGGGCGACTTCTTCCTGGGCGCCGCTCGGATGAGCGACTTCTCCTCGTTCTTGAGCGACAGCAGGTCAGCGGGCGCGGGCACCAGCGGGCCTTCTGGAGGGATACCTTTCTTGCTGCCGTCGCTCCACAGCCACGGGCCGGCGGTGCGGATCCCCGCGGCCCAGGCGTTCTCGCCGAGCAGCGACTCCGCCGCGGCGGGCACGTCGCCGTCGCTCTTCTTCAGCGCGTTGCGCATTTCGCCGAAGTCGATGCCCAGCTCGCGCCACAGGTGTGATCGCAGGGCCCCGGCGAGAGTCTGCGGCCGGGGCAGACCGCCGCTGGCGCGCATCCCCGCCTCGAACGGCCTTCCGTCACGGAAGAACAGCACGTCGAGCGGCTGCAACCTGAGCCCCAATCGTGTCTTCGTCATCGGTCATCCCTCCCGCGGGCCAGGAACGACGCCGCCTGCACGAGCTTGACGAACCGCGAGAAGGCGTCCTGGCCTAGCCCCCGTTCATCGAGCAGCTCCCTGAACCGCTCGAACCGCTTGGCGACGCCGTCCCCGGCCTCCTTGGACTTCTCGATTCCGAGGGCGTCGGCGATCGCCTTTCGCGACTCCTGGTCGCCGTGGTCCACGGCGCGCTTGAGGGCGCTCCTGGCCGCATCGACCGGGAGAGCGTTCAGAGTCTCCTCCTCCTGGCGCAGCCGGTAGGCCCAGCGATCGGACGCGCCGCACGCGAAGGCGCCCACGAGTTGCTCGAACGTCTCGGCGAAACCCCAAGGGCACAGCAGATCCATCCGCTCCCCCGAGCGCTTCAAGACCTTGATCCCGAGCGCGTCGCGGCCGTGCTCCTTGGCCAGCAGCTTCTCGGCGGCGCGCGCCGCGTCGAGCACCTCCCGCAGGTCGGTCTTGAAGTGGGCGACGGCCAACCCCGCGCTCGCGCTCGCCCTGTCTCCCATCATCGTCAGGATGCGACGCCCGTCCCCCGCGAGCTCCCAGCCCTCGGGCATCCTCTCGTCGCCTGCTCCCCGTCCCGAGTAGGCTGCCCGCAGCTCCCGCAGGCAGCCGATCGCCTCGTCGGTGGGCAGCACGGCCAGGGCGTCGTCGCCGCCGGCGTAGACCAGCTCTCCCTGGTGACGGTCCACGATCCGCGGCACGAGCTCCCGCGCGAAGTGTCCCAGGGCCGCGGTCATTGCGGCGTGCTGGGCCGGGCTCAGCGGGCGTCTGCCTTCCATCGCGGCCCGGCCGCCCTCGAGCGACTCGAGGTGCCGCACCATCTTCGGGTGATAGGTCTCCCTCAAGGTGGGGGCCTTGTCGCCGCGAAGCCACTTCCCCATCTCGTCCCCGTCCAGGGCGAAGACCGCGTAGTAGGGTCGTGGGCGCTCAGTGTCCTTGCTGAGTATTGCCGAGGCGAGTGTCTTGCGAACGGTTTTCGGAGGAGGAGGATCGCGGTCCGGATCGTCCGCGTCCGCCTCCCTGTCCCAGGAGCGCGGATCCTGGAACAGCCACTGGCCGCTCCAGTCCCCGTGTTTTTCCCGGATCTCGTCGGGGTCGATGGGCGCCTCTTTCACAGCCTCTTTAAACCACTTCCTCGCTGCCACGGTGGCCGTGTCCGAGTAGCGCAGCTCCGTGGCCTCGAAGCCCAGCTCCTTTGCGAAGAAGCAGGACCAGGCGAACCGCTTGACGAGCGCCACGGCCGAGAGCCGCTCGCTGCGCCGGACGTGCGTACCGCGGATGCTGTTTTCCTCGTTCGCGACGATCTTCCAGAAGTCGGCCTGCTGCTTCTGAGCCCCCCCGGGACCCATCTGCTCCAGGCTCCCCATCATCGTGCACTTGGGCCGGTCGCCGCCCGCGCCGCTGTGAGGCGGAACGTGCCGGATCGCCTTGGTCGCCGCCATCAACCGACCGAGCAGCTCGTTGTGCATCGCCCAAGACCCCGGGGGCATGTCGTCGCGCTCCCGGTAGGCCTGGCCCGCCTTCTTCAGGGTCGCCTGGAGATCGTCGGTCGCCTTCGAGGGCCAGCATTCCCCCCACAAAAACTCCCCGAAGTATCCCTGGAGCCTCTTCTTGGAGGACTGGCCGCCGGGCCTGAGCGGCGCCGACGCCGCCCGCAGGTCCCAGAAGCCTTCGATCTGCTCCTCCCAGCCGGTGTCCCACTCCAGGTCGACCTTGCCCTGCCAGGCGGCGTGGAGCTCCCCGTGCACGGCGCGCGCGATCTCTCTCCAGGCCTTGCGGCACGACTCCTTGCACGCCGCGTTGAGATCCTCGACCTCGCCCGCCGGGACGAGGGCCACGAACGTGTTGGGCAACGCCCCCTGGAGCAGCGCCTTGCGCTCGTCGTCGCCGGACAGCAGGTCATCGAAGGGTGGCCCGGGATAGCGCTGCTTCAACCACCGATCGCAAAGGGGGTTCGCCCTGAGCCCGGGGAAGACGAGCGCCGCGGGGCCGCACCGCTCGAGGATCGGCTTCATCGCTGCGAAGGCGAGCCACGAGAGGATGTAGCTCCCGCTCCACAGGTCCCGCAACGACTTCGCCTGGGCGATGAACCCCTGGACCGGCCCCAGGGAGAACGCGAGCAGCGCGCCCCCGCGCCCGTCCGCGAGGGCCATCTGGAAAGCGGCAGACAGGTCGAGGTGGTTGCAGATTGTGTGATCCGGCGTGCGCGTATCCGCTGGCAGGTGCTCGAGCTGCGGATCGATCTCGGCCAGGCGCTCGGGCAGAAATCGCCACAGCGCCATGAGCCGGGCCTCGTCGCTGTCGAGCTCGCGGACCATCGATAACAACCCATCCACGGGCTCTGATTCGAGCCAGTCACCGTAACCGTCCGCATCGTCGAGCGTGCGACATTGCCCCGAGAGCGGGTGTCTCACGAGGAGCCGCTCGTTCGGCGCGGCCTCGTCGGTGAAGCTGACCGAGCGCTCCAGCTTGAAGTTCGGCTTCTTCCCGGCATCGGGCAACGGCAGGCGGTCCTCGGTCGAGGCCTTGATGTCCTCGTTCTTCGCTTGTGTGAGGTCAGTCTCGTTGGCGTCGAATCCTGTCGCTTGGATCCACTCGAGCGCTCGCCGCTCGTGGGATCGGATGTCCAGCGCCTTGTCCGGCGGATCGTGCAGAAAGGCGATCGCCATTTTTCTCCATTCAGTGCTACCCATTGGATTTCCTTCCACCGGTAGAAGAAACCAGCTCGTACCTCCCCATCCCCCAAACAGTCCCCTTGCCCACGTGCAGCAGCTCTCCGGCCTCGATGAAGGGCCACAGCTCCTTCACGGCCGGGCCGCTCCAGGTCACGTCTCCCTGCGTGCCGTGGAGATCCATGCTCTTCTGCTGTCGATTGCTCCAGCGGCGCAGGCTCGTGGGCTCGAGGCAGGACCGCACGG
>JAWOBP010000112.1:0-11135 GCA_046484285.1 Polyangia bacterium | reverse complement strand
TCGGGCCCGGGCTGCCCGGTGCGGCGCTGTCGAAGTCGAAGGGGGTGGTCTTAGTGCGTGCCCTGGCCATGGTCCCGCGCTCCTGGTCGCCTGAGAGAAGCGCCGCGGGCGGGCTTCGTCCGCGGGGCCTCTATGGGAGTAGAGCCGGGTTGCCGGCGGGGCGGGACAGGCGGGGCGGCTACTCGGCGGGCGGGGCGAAGAGCTTGGCGACCCGGACCTCGCCGGCCTCGAGCAGGAAGGCGTGCAGAGAGCGGCGCAGCAGCTCCATGCGGGAGGTCAGCCCCAGGCGCTCGCGGGCCTCGTCGAGCTGGGTGACCAGGTCGGCCTCCATGCGCAGGGGCAGCACCTTGAAGTCGGGCGGCGGCCCGTCGCCGTGGCGGCGCTGCGCCGGCCCGACCCGGATGCGGCCCTTCTCGGCCTGGCGCAGCTTCCAGATCAGGTACGCGCGATTGCTCGAAGAAGTCTCCCTTTGAATGACCTCCGCGTAGCGGGCCCGCAGCTCCTCGACGCTGAGCTTCGTGAGCTTGACCTCGCTGTCGCCGGTGGCCGCGTCGGTCTCCTCGTCCGGCCTGGCCTTGCCCCGGTTCTTCGGGGCGGGCTTGGGCGCGGCGTCGACCGGGATCGCTGCGCCCACGGCCGCGAGCCCCTGCTCGAAGCGACCGGCCGCGTTGGCCAGGGCCAGGGCTCCTCCGACTGCCGCGGCACCTGCTGTGAAGATGGCCAGCCCCACGCCTAGCTGGCGAAAGGCCGAGGTCATCCGGTCGGTGCCGCCGGTAACGCGCTCGTCCAGACTGGTGAAACGCCGCTCGAGGCGCTGCATCTTCGCCGACGCGAGGTCCCGCGCGGTGAAGACGAATCCCAGTCCGAGGTTGTTGAGCGCCACCTGCTACCTCCGTTTTCCTGCCTTCTCGATCTCCTTGGCCTCCCGTCCGCGCTGCTGGCCGATCCGCTCGATGAGCCAGTCGCGGTCCGAGGTGGGCAGCTCCAGGACCTCGTCCAGGGTCACGCCCAGCCCCGAGCCGCCGTGCTGTCGCCAGCACACCTGGAACAGACCCTCGCGCCAGGCATCGAGGTCTAGCCGAGGAAAGAGCTGCCGCGGTCCCGGCGTCTCGCCGCTCTCTCCCTCCCGGGCATGAAGAAGGTCCGCTCGAAAGGGAGGTCGATCTCCTGGGTGGCAAAGCACTCGGGGCACTCGATCTCGATGGCCGTGTCCACGCCGCAGTCCACCCGGTCGACCACGGCTTCCGAGCGGAGCGAGGAAACGGGGCGCGAGCCCGAAGGGCGAGTCCGAAGGACGGCACTCGCAAAGCGAGGCCGCAACTCGTCGACCAGGAAGTCCGCGTCGCGCATGGTCAGCTCCTCGATGAACTTGCGCCGCTCGCGAGCCTCGACGCCCTCGACCTCGCTCACCCGGAAGGCGAGCATGGCCGACAGCAGCTTGTCCCCGGCGCTGCGCCGAAGTTGGGGCAGCCGCCGCTCGTCGGCGCCGGTGAGCAGCCGGAACCAGACCCGCTTGCCCGCGTCGGGCAGCACGGTCTCGAAGCGGTTACCGTCGGTGAACGCGGTCCGGCTCTCCTCGGAGAGGGGACGGCACGGCAGCTCGCGCAGGTCGAGCTCCCACTCGATGCGCGCCCGGCAGCCCTCGCTCTGGCAGTTGACGGCGAAGGCATACTCGGGCCCGTAGGTCAGGGCTCGGATCTGCAGCAGCGCGAAGAAGCGGTCGCCCTGGAGCACCTGTCCCCAGTCGATGACCTTGTCCCCGAAGTCGTAGGGCCCGGGGTCGAGCGTCTCCTCCCAGCAGGCACCGAGCAGCTCGTCGACCTGCCCGCCGTTCTTGGCCAGCTTGCGGTCGGCGAGGACGCGCTCCTCGCGGACCTTCATCCCACGAATGCGCCCGCTCAATCCCGACGGGCAAGTGATGATCTCGGACATGGGCATGCACCTCCTCGGGAGATGGGTCTCCCAGGAGGGCAAAGCGTCGAAGGGCGGGGATGGGGACACATGCATGTGCACGTTCCTCCACCCAGGGTTTAGTTTCTTGTATTGCGCCCTTGCAGTAAACTAAACCCTGGGTTTATAATCTTGTTCGCCATGGCTGACAAAACCGAAAGAAGCGACGGGCCTCGTTGGAGCCAGCTCTACGAGACCGCTTCGGCCCAGGAAGGGCTATTCACGACCGCCCAGGCGGCGGAGGCTGGGTACTACCCCCAGCTTCTCACGAAGTACCTCAAGAACGGTCGGATCATCCGTGTGCGCCGCGGTGTCTACCGGCTGGTGCATTTCCCCCCCGGTGACCACGAAGATCTCGTCGTCATCTGGCTATGGTCCGAACGCGCCGGCGTCTTCTGCCACGAGACGGCGCTAGCAATGCACCAGCTCTCGGACGCGCTGCCCGCGAAGGCTCATCTGATGCTCCCGAGCTCGTGGAAGTCGCGACGCCTTCAAGTACCGGCCGGCGTCATCCTTCACTTCTCCGACCTCCCGGACATTGACCGGACCTGGGTGGGGTCGGTCCAGGTCACGACGCCTGCACGGACGGTAAACGACTGCGCAGAGGCGGGGGTATCGCCGGAGCTCGTGCAACAGGCGATCGACGAGGGCATTCAACGAGGGCTATTCACGTCTGCGATGGTCGAATCGGCGTCGAAGCACCTGCGGCCGTTCGATGCGGAGGAATCGTAATGCCTCGAAGTTACGCCACACCGCTCGCATTCAAGACAGCTGTCGAGCAGCGGCTTCGCAACGAGGCCGAGGCCTCGGGAATGGACCTGCAGCGCAGGCGTCAGCTCTTCGTCTTCGATCGCTTTCTCGCACGCCTGTTCCGCATCCTCGATGATGCGGTGGTCTTGAAGGGCGGGCTGGTGATCGAGCTACGCCTCGAACGGGCGCGGACAACGAAAGACATAGACCTTCGCATGATCGGAAATCCCGACGACGTACTCGCCAATCTACAAGAAGCAGGTCGCCTCGACCTTGGCGACTTCCTACAGTTCGAGGTCACCGCAGATCCCAGACACCCAGAGATCGACGCGGAGGGAATGGCATATCAGGGCCTACGGTACAAAGCGGAAGCACAGCTCGCAGCCAAGATCTACGGCGTGCCCTTCGGAATCGATGTTGCCTTTGCCGAGCCCATGCACGGTTTACCAGAGGAGGTTGAGGGAAGCTCCTTCCTCGACTTTGCCGGCGTCGAGCCCGGTCGCTTCCGTATCTACCCTTTGGAAACGCACGTGGCCGAAAAGCTCCACGCATACACGCTGCCACGCACGCGCCCCAACTCACGGGTCAAAGACCTTCCGGACATCGCGCTCCTTGCTTCCACACGAGACATCGAAGGCGCTGCACTGCGCGCCGCCATAGACCGGACATTTAACCACCGTGCGACGCACCCCGTGCCAATGTCAGTGCCCGATCCGCCTTCATCTTGGGCGCCAGTCTATGAGCGGATCGCCGAAAACGACGGGCTCCAGTGGCGCACGCTCGTCGAAGTCACAGCAGCCGTCCAATCCTTCCTGGACCCCGTGCTCGCCCGCAACGCTGCGAGCTGGCGCTCCGAGTCCTGGTCTTGGTCCGAGGCCACGGAGGAGGACGAGCCGTGAACATTTCACCACTCATGGTCACCGCCAAGGATGATGATCTGCTCGGCGTGTCCAACCGCTCCGATGCGATGGGCGTCCTCGCCGTATGGTCTGTTCGCGGGCGCGATCTTGTTCCCCACCTCACGGAGCAGACCACCAGCGTTCGCGGCTTCCAGATCCTCGTAGAGGCATTCCGGTTATGGGAGTTCTACGAACCTGCCCATCCCCAGCACGCCGGACGTCTCGATGATTTCTTCCTACTCATCGAGCAGGCTTTTGCCCGTACAGTGGGCCGGCGCGACAAGGACTGGACCTTGCCTGGCGCTCGTCGAGTGCGAGCGCGTTCTTCAGAAGAACCCCATATCTCGCTCCAGGACTTGGACTGGCATCTGCTCGGCGGGCAGAAGGCCAACGGTCTCTGGGGGCTATATCGGGGAGCATCGCGTCGAGCCGGCCTGTTGTTGGACGACATGACGAGACTCTCCGGCGAGACGATGGAACAGGCAACGCTGCACGCCGGGATCAAGCCTGCAGCCCAGTCTCGCCTGTTCACCCTGGTGGAAAGCGCGATGGACGGGCAGACCGTCGCGTTGCCGACGAACTTGAACAACAAGCTCACCGGAGATCTGTACACCACGTTCTGGGATCTCCCGCTCGCCGACCATCTGCACGCACGGCTGATTGAGAGTCATGATCTGACGAAGCGTCTGGCGGAACGTCTGCTCGACATCGAGGAATTGGATCACCGGACATTCCTTGCAGCAGAGGCGCAACAGCGTCCCGACCATCAGGCGACCATCCAAGACGTCATTCGTTGTGAAGACCTACTCGCCGTGGTTGAGGCAGTCTTCCTTTGGCTGTGTTCGAGCAAGGGCAAGACGGTCGAGGTCGTCGCCAAAGACCTCCCGGTCGACCTCGATGCACTTGCCGCTGCCCGAATCGCCTTCGGGCATTCCGGCACATACCGCGGCGAAACGGCGCTCGCTCGCTACAACCGTTTCCATGAGCAGCTCGACACCTCAAGCCATGTGGCGCTGCTGCGCTCGGTGTTGATGCTCCACGAGCAGGTAAGCGAGGAGCGAAAGCGGGCGCCATGGGTTTGGGAAGACCAGGGGGTTCTGTTCAGCGACGTGGATGTTGATCGTCCGGCGGATACCGCCCTACAGGTCGGCCTGGCCTGGCGCAACGACTACTATCTTGAGCCGCTCCGAGGCATCGCCAAGCAGCTTTCCGAGGCGCGCAAATGAGCACACTTGGCACCTTGCGAGAACGCGTTGAGCGCGCGACGGAGTACTTCCACGAACTGGACGGCGTGGTGCTCACGACGTTCAACCTCAGCGCGGCCTTCCTTGAGGACCACGCATTGCCCACTGTCCTCGGTGTCGAGGCCAAGACGGCAGCAGCACGACGCGCGGAGCTTCACCAACGGCTCGGGGCTACACCCTGCACCGTCTTCTACGACCCAACGTCCCCGCCGCGGATCTCCGGGAAGTATCGATACGTCGCGCGGCCCGTGCCCGTCCGTGGGCGCTTCTTTCACCCCAAGCTCGTGGTTCTTGCTGGCCGCTCAGAGGATGAAACGACCTGGGTCTACTTGGCAGTCTCTTCGGCCAACCTCACCCTCTCGGGATGGGGGCGCAACGCGGAATCGTTCGGCGAGACATGGATCCATACGCCGCGGCAGCAAAGCTGGCAGGCTCTCGATAGCTTGCTGTCCTGGCTCAGTGCTCACAGCCCGTTGGGTGAGAACCAGACCGACTCCGATGCGGTTTCCCGAGTCCGTGCAGCATTGGCGCGGATGCCAGAGCGAAAACGCTTCATCGACAGCGGCACGGAGCCGTGGTCTGGGACGCTCTACGCCAAGTTCTATGCGTCGGTCGTGCATAAGGATGGCCTGCAGGCATTCCTCCAGGGCAATCGCAGCCGTCGAGCATCCGAGGTTTGGGCATACAGCCCCTACTGGAGCGATGTCACCGAGCAAGTGGAAACCTTCAACGCTCGCAAGACGGTCCTGGTACCGGCGCGGCGGATGGATGGTGCGGCGCTTGGTCTCTCGCAGGAGCAGGCTGCAGAACTCGACGAGCACACGGAGATCTTGCAGAACGAGGGCGATGTAGGAACTCGGTTCTGGCACATGAAAGCGTATTGGATTGAGCACGGGAACTCGATCCGCACCGCCGTTGGAAGCTGCAACTTCACACAAGCCGGTTTGGCCGGTGCGGAGGGCAACGTCGAAGCAATGCTCGTATTCGATGCCGACCCCGAATGGCTACCAGAAGGCCGGGAGGTCGAAACCGAGGAGCTTGCCACTGAGGCCCAGGCCGAAGAGGAAGCCCCCGAGCCAGCCCCGGTGGCCATCGTGGTAGCGTGGGACTGGCGAGCCCATTTGTGGCGATGGTGGCTGGACGAGGGTCCTAGGCAGCACGATTTCTCGCTTCACTTACCCGGCCTCGCTGCATTTCGAATCAAGTCAGGCACCCATACCAAGCCGGGAAAGCCGCCAGCCCGAGGCGCGCTCTTCACCGTCACCTACCGCACGGACCAGGGAGAGCAGCAATGGCAGGGGCAGATCGTCGAGCTAAATCTTGACCACAGCTCACGCACGTACGGGCGGCCCCTTACTGCAAACGAGATCCTCGAAAGTTGGCGTGGCCGTGCTCCCACATGGGATCTGGGGGGCGGTGGCGGCAACGGCGATTCCGACGACGACGGAGAAGACGTAGAGGCTAATGCGCCGGCGGCCTTCGACGCCGTGAACCTCTATGATCTCTACCGAGCCATGCGTGCCCTGCGGGCCAAGCTGGCAGGACTCGAACAGCATCCGGACATTCAACGGGCTTACCTCGTGGGTCGACCCGACAGCGTCATGGCCCTTGCACACCTGGCCGATCGCGATGCCGAGGCGCCGATCGTGCGCTACCTCGTACTCAGAGAGCTCTGCGGGGTCGTCTCGGACTGGGCGAGCCTACTTGACGACGACCTCGTTGTACGAGCCAAGGAGATGGCGGACAAGGCTCGTACTCGCACCAGCGCTGAGTTGCAGAAGGAACTCGAGGCAGAGGGTTCGAAGGCCGAGAAGGTGCTCGATTGGTTCGAGCAGGCACTCGCCGGACTTGATCGTGAGGTGAAGGCATGAAGCCTTTCACGAAACCCGTCCGACCCGGCGACGTAGGGGAACTCATCGACCTGACGGTGGCCGGCGATCCAGATACCCGGTCGATGGCCGACATACAACTCGATGGCATTGCGGCGATCTACAACATCTTGTGCGGCCGCCGCTTCGCGTACCTCGCTGACGAAGTCGGAATGGGCAAGACGTATCAGGCGATGGGGCTCGCCGCGCTGGTCTGGAATGAGAAGCCAGGTGCTCGGATCCTGTTCATCAGCCCACGCCAGAATCTCCAGGTGAAATGGTACGACGACTACCTGCGGTTCTTTGCCTCCAACTACCGACGCGGCCAGGGACTCGGAGACGATCGCGCAGCGTCGGTGCTTTTCAGTCAGCCCCTACATCGTCCGGTGCTGTTCCACAACTTGCGCAGCTGGACACCCGCCATCGGGATGCCCGAACGGATAGCGCCGTTTATCCGCCACACCAGCTTCACGCGTCCTGTCTATCTGACTTCCAGGGACCTTGGGGACATGGATGCACTTTGGAGCCGCACCAACCAGCAGCTACGAAGCTGGGGATTGTTCGAAGCGAAGCGTCCCCGGGGCCTGTCTGCCGACAAGGCATCGGAGCAGCTCAACCTCGCCTTTGCTGACGCGCTCAACGCAAAACTGTCCGAGGAGGCCGGGGGCCAGCCCTACTTCGATCTCGCGATCGTGGACGAGGCGCAGTGCCTGCGCAATCCTTGGAACCAGACAAACCAGGTGCTGTTCGCTGCGTTGAAGGGGCAAGTAGGCCGGTGGCTCTTCATGAGCGCCACACCCGCTCACGGCGGTCCGTCCGATCTTCCGACGATCCTCAACCACTACCCGGAGTGCGGCGAAGTCCTAGATCCCGACCTTGCCCAGGTCGAGAATCTGCCCGCCATGCAGGAGGCTCTCCAGGCCTTTCTCGTGCGGCGCCAGCGGCAGTATCGCACGACCCCTGCACCCACCATGGTGGGCAAGGACAAGTACCGAAACCATGACCCGGAAGGATGGGGAGTTCGCGACGATGCGATGAGCGCCCTCGGCACCCTCGCAATGGGCCTGGTCCAAAAGGGGCTGGTCGATGTGCTCCAGGGCAGGAGCAATCGCTATCGAATCGGTTTCCTGTCGTCCTTTGAGAGTCTGCAATCTTCAATTGGCCGCACACTCCAAGCTCCCACCTCGGATGGTGATACGCAGGATGAGCAGGAAACCGGTGATTGGCATCGTGACCAGGCGGATGGCGTTACGGAAGCCGAGGCGCCTGACACCAACTTCATAGGCCGACTCGCTGCGGACTTCGAAGACCAGTTCAGCATGCCGTTGCCACATCCCAAGGTCGACTCGGTCGTGGATCGCGTCGCACCACTGGCATTCGGCACCGCCACCGAGGAAGGGGGGCAGAAGTTCCTGATCTTCACCCGCCGTGTCAGTACCGTTGACACGCTTCAGGACCGACTTCTTCTGTGGCACCAGCAGGCCGTCGAAGCTCGGATGCGGCGCTGTTGGGGTGTCGAACTCGATTGGGGCGGGAAGAGCGTCCGTATCGAAGAGTCCGACGACAATGAGGATCCCGAGGGCTTCGACACAGAGCCGGGTGAGAGTCCGTTTCGAGAGGCGATGTCCAAGAAGGGTTGGCTTTTTCGGTATCGACAGACCTTCCGTGCCAGCGGCAGAAACGCCCTGTTTTTCGAGGACGGTTGGCTCCTACATCTATGCGTTGCCGGCGGTGTCGATCCCACCGAGGCTGCGAAGGCGTTACCTGATGTCTTGTGGGCAGAGAGTTGGACTCACGCGTCGCGGTCTGCTGGAGCACGTCGTCAACAATACCGGGCCAACAGACTACGATACCTCGCTGTGCAGGCTGTACGACGAGTCCCGGAGATATTCGGACTCACCGCCAAGCAAGCGGCGCCGTGGAGAACAGCCTACGAGGCTGCTCTGCACGAGCACCTCGATCAGGCAGCGCCAGACGAAGAGCCGCATCGTGCGCCGGAGCTGTTCTCACATCCGACCTTGTGGACAACCTGGGATGAGCATTTTCCCGAGGGGCCGTTGGCGCTTCCTGCCCCTCTGTTGCGTGATGCACCGCCTCCCGACAGCGAGTCGTTGTGTCGCCGGCAGGTCGCCCGCACGCTGCTCGGACAGACCTTTCGGCTTACGGACACCCTGCTCGACCTCTACTTCGCCGACGAGCAGACCGAGCACGATGCAGAAGCCTTCCCCAGGCGCTTTCTCGATTGGCTGTCGTCCGACGACGCTGGTGCCCGCCAACTTCGACATGACTGCACCCAATGGGTTGCTTATCTCCGACTCATAGTCGACGGTTGCCTCGATGGTGCGGGGCGAGCCTGGCGCGAGCTCGCCCGTGAAGAGAGTTGGCCTCAGCTCTACAACCCCATGCCGGTGCTCGGCGTCACGGGCGGATCGGGCGCCCATCGGACAGCAACGCGGCAGTTCCGAACACCATCCCTCCCGAGGGTGATCGTCTGTACGGACACGCTCAAGGAGGGCGTTGACCTGCACCTGTTCTGTGACCGTGTTCTCCACTACGGGGTCGCGTGGACATCGGGAGATCTCGAGCAACGTGTGGGGCGCGTCGACCGCTTTTTCTCGCTGATCGAGCGGCGTCTGCACGCTGAAGGTGCTCCTCCTGACGTTGAGCTTCACGTCGGCTACCCACACGTGGTGGCCTCCCTTGAACGAAGTCAGGTCGAGCGAGTGATCGAGCGTCAGAAGCGGACAGAATTGCTCATGGACTCACCGCTGGCGGGCGCTCGACACGAGGGCAAGGAAATGGTGGTCGGCTCCAGTATACCGCGAGAGCAGGAGCGCATTCTGGAACCGTACCGCCCGGTCCACTCTTCAGCGAAGGGACGAAACGTCGTGGTGGTATCTGAGCAGGAAGCGCGCGCCTGCGCCGACCACTACGAACGCTGGTACCGCAGCCTCACCGAGGCGGTGGCCGGGCATGGATGGCGTATTTCGCCGGATGACCACCATCCCGTGCGCGTCGCAACCCTCTATGGAGAGGCCCGGTATGGAGAGGCCCGGCAACATGACATCGAGTGGACGTTTGATGCCGCGCTTGGCCGCTACGTGCTCACGCTCTCGAACACACCGTGGGAAAACGATGCCAGTTTCAGTGGTGGCATGCGAAGGCGACTCGTAGGACGGAGCCGCAGAGTTGAATCGTTTGTTCGGCTGCTGGTTCCGACACCTGACGAGGGAACAGACGGCGCGTCGATCACGCGTCTGGTGTCGGCGATTGAAGGTCAGCCCCCGCAGGTGGACACCAACGCCCAATCGCTCTGGGGGAGGCCATTGGCCTCGCTGGCAAACGGTGGGGTCGAGAGGGTCTCCGACCACAAAGCCCGCGCCGTCATTCCCAGAGGTGACCGCATGCAAGGCATCACCCTCTACGCCTACGACGGCGGAGTGCGCGTAGTCAGCGTGGTTGCGAAGCTTGACGAACTCGAGCATCGCGGCGAATGGGGCGGGGAACCCACGGCCGCGCATGTCCGAGACTGGGCGTTGGACACCACCAACGACCTCGCTCTCGGCTACCTCGACGTCCACGAACGGGACGGCCTGGTGTTCGGAAACCACGTGCTCCATGGCGAGCTATCGGAGAACGCGCGCCGGCGGTTGGTCGAGGAGGTGGCCTGGCGTGCTGATGCTTGGGAGGCCGCCCTCACGGGAGCAGACCGGCGGTAGGCAGCCACTATTTCCTGGGGTCGATTCAATCAAAGAGACAAAGAGCCTTGCCTTCCTCGCGCGACAACGCCGGTGTGGTCACCGTGGCCCGCCCTTTCCCCGGGCCGAGGAGGTGAACCTTGAAGCAATCACGAACATCCATGAACCGTCAGCGGGTAGCCGGCCTGATCCATCTGCCCGTCCCAGAGCCGCCCACCCCGCGCGAAGAAGCGATCGAGATCCTGGCCGGCGGCCTGCTCGAGCTGATCATCCAGCGCAGCCGTCAACCGGAGAGTCCAAGGGCGCGCCGAGAGCACTGGCTTAGGGTCCAAGCGCGAAACGAAAACTGAGGTCGCGACCGGACCCCAGAATTTCGTTGCGAACCGATGACCATTCGCAACATCAATCAATATCAGCACTTACAAGCGTGAGAGTAGTTCCCGATTTTCTGGATCGGCTGAGAGCACGGTTGCATGAGCACTGATCCGGGGAGCCACTGCGCTAACAATCGGAGCGAAGCGACGCTGACCTTTTATTCGTGCCAGGAAGAATCCCGGCTGTCAATCGATCCGTTCGTTCGTGTTTCCTCGTAGGTGGGATTTGCGTCCGGCTCGTACAGACACGGGGCGGTCACGGCCGTCTTCTCGTTGTCCGGCACCGTCGCCGCCGGCACCCCCACGAAGAGCGGCGCCTCCCACACCTCGCCGGTCGCGCGGTCCACGATCT
>JAWOBP010000101.1:0-4899 GCA_046484285.1 Polyangia bacterium | reverse complement strand
GAGCTGAAGAAGCTGCGCGAGGAGCGGATCAGGGAGACAGAGCGGGAGCACCGGGAGGCGTCGCGCGACTACCTGGCCGGGGACTACTGGCGCGAGTTTCCGGTGGGGACGTTCAGGCCGCCGATCATCGAGCCCTACAGGCCCAAGCACCGGTACTGGAGCGGGTACGTCTAGCCGGGCCGGGCTGATTCTGCAGGGGCGAAGGGGGAAGTGACGCCGCCGGGAGCGGCGCCGGGCGCGGGGGTGCGTCCAGGACACGATTTCCAGGCGAAAACGGACGAGATCGGGGGGCGAGCCGGGGCGAGAACCGGCCGCCGGCGACCGATTCGGGGCGGGAACAGCCGAGATGTCAGGCAGCAACCCGGCCGGAAGTGCTTCGGCCGGCGAACACCGCCGCTGTTTGTTCTTGGTGTCTGACACCCGAGCTTGAGACCCGATCTTGAAGCGTGGACGTGCTACTAGTGCCTCGTCAACCCCACAATGCCGGGTCGGGCCGGCCCTCATCGACGATCCCTGCGTCACTCCTCCTCGAATTGGCACCGCCAGTCCTTCGTCGTCGTTCCTTGGCCTCGCCGATGATCTCTCGCCCCGTACCCGAAATCGTGGGGTTGACGAGGCACTAGTGCATTGGGCCTTTCCCCTGACCTTTCGGTCAGAATCGAGCCCTCAGCCGCGAGCTGTTGAATCCGCGGTGGTTCGTGGCATCATCTGCGACTCGACAGCGAGCGAGGAGGAGAGCGATGGACGTTTTCGATGCGATGTTCGAGCGGCGCTCCGTGCGCGAGTACGGCTCCGAGGAGGTTCCCGAGGAGGACCTGCGGCGCATGCTGGAGGCGGGTCGCGCCTCGGCCTCGTGGGCCAACACCCAGTGCTGGGAGATCGTGGTGGTGCGCGACGCCGACAAGCGCAAGGCGCTGCAAGGCTGCGTCTCCGAGCGCAACCCGTCGTACGCGGCCTGCGGGGCGGCGCCGGTGCTGATCCTGGCCTGCGCGCGCAAGAACGTCTCCGGCTTCAAGAAGGGCGGGCAGGCCACCGAGCTGGGCGACTGGATGCTGTTCGACGTGGCGCTCTTCTTGAGCAACTTCACCCACGCCGCCCACGCCCTGGGCTACGGCACGGTCCACGTCGGGATGTTCGATCACGCCGCCGCGGCCGAGCTGCTGGAGCTGCCCGACGACGTGCAGGCCGTGGAGCTGCTGCCGCTGGGCAGGCCCGCCGAGGTCCCCAAAAGCGGCCCGCCCAGGCGCGAGCTGGACGAGATCGTCCACTTCGACCGCTTCGGCGGATAGAGCCGCGCTCCCAGCCCGCGAGACTCATCCTCCTGACCGCGTTTCCTTGCCTCGCGCCGTGCTAGTGCCGAGTCAACCTCTCCCGTTCGGGTGAGAGCGGCCCCTGCCCACGATCCCGGCGTCACTCCTCCTCGACGTGGCGCTGCCACTCCTTCGTCGTCCTTCCTTGGCCTCGCGGACAGTTGCTCGCTCTACCCGAACGTTTTCGATTGACTCGGCACTAGGCAGAATTGGAAGGAACGACATCCGCCTCGAAGCCTCCAATCCGATCCAATTTCGTAGTATTGCAGGCTACAGGATCGGTGAGAATCGCGCCTTTTCCAGCGACGGGGCAACGCGCTTCGCACAGTCCGCAGCCAATGCACCGCTCCTGAACGATCCAAGGAAGAAGCAGCGGCTCTCCCCACCTGTTGAGCCGTCCGTCAGTCCGGAAGCGCACGGCGTGGACCGGGCAGGCAGCGTAACACACGAGGCAGGCCTCGCCGCGGGCGTAGACGCGGCAAGCCTCGCGCCGGATTTGGGCGCGTCCGAGCACGACCCTCTGCTTGCGCGGGAGGGGCAGGTGGGCGATTGCACCGGTGGGACAGGCTCGGCCGCAGGCGTTGCACTCGAACGCGCACCCGCCGTCCCGCGCGCTCAGCCGGGGCGTCTCGAACAGCAGCGGGTCACGCGTCGACCGATCCGGTACGAGCCCCCCGGTGGGGCAGGCGCGCGTACACGCCCCGCAGCGGATGCAGCGAGCGGCTAGCTCGTCGTCGGGCACGGTGCCGGGCGCCCTCAAGGGCGACGCCTTGGGCTCATGCGCCGCGACTATGGCGACACCCGCCACGATCGCCCCGCCCGCGGAGATGAGGTAGCGCCGACCCGGAAGATCGGGACGCACCGGGGCGATGCGCCCGGGGTAGCTGAACGACACGGCGCCCTCGGGGCAGACCGCCTCGCATATCCGGCAGTGGATGCACTCGGCCCGGTCCCAATCCCGCGGACCGCGACCGAGAGCACCCGCCCGACAATGCTCGGTGCACAGGCCGCACTCGACGCAGCCCTCGCCCACTTGTCGCTCCAGAGGTGACAGGCGCGCGATCACCCCGAGGCCGGCGCCCAGCGGGCACAGCACTCGGCAGAAGCCCCGTCGCCCGAGCGCCGCGGCGGAAATCGCGACGACGAGGGCCGCCGCCACCACCGCTACGAGATCGAGACGCACCGGCGCGGCTGCGGAAAACAGCCGGGCGGCCCAGCCCATGGGAGCGATCCACCATGCGACCGTCACCCCGCACGCCGCCAGACCGAACAGGACGAGTAGCAGGTGGATCTTGACGCCGGCGAGCCGTCGCCCACGCAGGGGCTGCCCTAAGACTAGGTCGACCGCGTCTACGGCCGAGCCCAGGGGACAAACCCAGCCGCAAAAGGCGCGGCCAAACACGTAGGCCGAGGCGAGCAGCACCAAGGTGAAAACGAGTCCGGCGAAGGCCGCCCGAGCACCGAGAGCCGCAGGGACGGCGGCAATGGCGTCCGCGCGGTAGATTAGCTCGCCGGGGCCGAAGATTAGCGGCCAGGCCACGTAGAGGGCGAAGGCGACGCACGAAATCGCCTGGACGACGCGGCGGACGATCACTGCCCTGCCCCTCCCCTTCCTAGCCATCGCCGTCCTCCCGCGTGACGCGCAGGGCGTCCACCGGACAGGCGACCACGCAGTAACCGCAGCGCACGCAAAGATCGTCAATGATCTTTGCCGAGCCGGGTACGACGGTGATGGCCAGCGTGGGGCAGACCGCAGCGCAGCCCGTGCAGCCGACGCAAGTGGGTAGCACCTCAATCCGCCCCCTCGGCCGATCCTTGCCGGCCATGCCGCGCCATGCCACGAACCCGCCCGCGGCGAGCAACGCGCCGGCCCCGAGCAGCCGTCGCCGATCTAGGAGGAAATCACGGCGGTCGGCGTCGTCGCTCATCGCCGACCCCTCGATTGCAGGCCACCCTTCGAGCGCACGCGACTCTCGAGCCGCTCCCGCTCCTTCCACTGCTTCTCCAGCTTTTCCACTTGGTGCCGCACGAGTTGCTCGTATTCGGGCCAGAGAGCTTGCTCCGTGAACGGGCCTACGGCGGCGCGCTTCTCGATGGCGCGCGCCGCGGCCCCGCCGCTCCTGATGGCGAGCCGGATACCGCCACCGTTGAGCGGATTGATGAGCCGCGCTGCGCCGCCGACGACGACCAAGCCGTCGCGAACTGGCCGTTGGAGCGGGCGAACGTCCGGAATCACGCCGGCGAGTGTCTCCACCACCCGTCCGCCGCGCACGTCGGGCGACGCGGCGAGGAGCCGCCGCAGGAGTTCCGGCGCCCGCGGACCCTCCCGCCCCGACAGCCCGAGGCCGACGTTGGCCGAATCCGGCCCGTTGGGTATTACCCAGAAGTAGTACGGCACCGGCGGATAGGGTGGAGGCAGCGGCTGTATGATCATCGCCTCGGGGTGGGCGAGTTCGCACCCGTCGACGCGGAAGGCCAACCCCGGCGCAACCCCGGACAACGGCAGACGCGTGTCGAGGCCGGCCATCCGTCCGACTGTGGACGAGGCCCCGTCCGCGGCCACGACGACGCCCGCTCGGACTGCGTGCCGCTCCCGACCGCGGGCCAGGGTCACGATTCGCTCGCGCCCATCGAACTCGCCCACACCCACAACTGTCGTTCCAGCCCGCACCCAGCCTCCCATCCCGGCGACGACCGCAGCGAGCCCCTCCTCGCAGCGCGGCCGATCGAGGACAAGAACTCTCTTGGAGGACCGAGGTCGCCTGGCGATCTCCAAGCGCACCCACTCCTGCCTTCGCTCCAGGCCGAGAAGCTCGAAGAAATTTTTCCCCGTTATCTCGCCGCAGCGGGCGGGGTGCCCGATGCGCAGCCGCACGTCCACAAGCAGAACCGAAGCTCCGACCCGCGCCAGATGGAGCGCGGCCGATAGCCCCGCCGGGCCAGCGCCGGCAACGAGAGCGTCCACACGATCGGGGATCCGGCCGGCGAACCGCTTTGTCATGCTCCCCACCTCGCTGCGACTATCACCAAACAGACTAGAACAAGCACATTCATTAGAAAACCCGTTCGCCCTGTTTTTACCGGTCGTGACGTGTCGTTGAAGTGTTTGTCGAAAAGCGGGCAGCGGATGGCGTGCTTTGGCTGTTTCATCTCGATGTTGAACTAACCCGCTTCGCGGGGGTTCGAGGTCCGCTCGAGTTTCCCAACAACCTTGCAGCGATTTTCGACGAGATATCCGATCCGGTCGTTCTCGGCACCCGAATGGGTGGGCGTCGTGTTCGATAGGAGGAGACGATGGGGAAATTTGACCCAACCAGGTTTGGGGCTATACGGATCGAATTGTAATCATTGTTGATTCTGGAGTTGGCTCTGACCTTTCTCGACGGTTTTCTGTTTCTGCAGTGCGCGCTCGGCAGCCAAACCGGAACAGCCGGCTTCGTTCGACCTTTTCGGCCGGGAATCGTCCGGGATTCGGCTCGCCGCGCCGCCCCGCCTGCCGCTTTTCCGACAATGATCGCTCGAAAAGACGCAGCGGTGCGCCGGGCGTCCGCTTTTCGGCTCGCCTGCGCTCTTCGTCCTTGCCTCGGTC
>JAWOBP010000091.1:0-3709 GCA_046484285.1 Polyangia bacterium | reverse complement strand
GTGAAGTACATGCCCGACATCTCGGGCGACCGGGTCGTCTGGCAGGACTACCGCGCCTGCGACCAGCCGAACAACGTGGAGGACTTTTCTCAGGTGGACATCTGGATGCACGATCTGGCCACCGGCGAGGACCACCAGATTACAACTCTGGACGGCGCAGAGACAGGGCCGCTCATCGCCGGCGGCAAGGTGTTCTTCTTCAAGCGCGTCCCCAACGAGCCGCTCTTCGCCCTGTTCGTGCAGGAGCTCTCGGCGGTTGGGCTGTGATGAGGGTTTGTCGAGAGATTATTATTTTTTCTTCGGCTCTGGCCATGTCGATTGCCTGTTTTTCCTGCGGACAGAGCTGCACCTTGGCAGGGTGCGATAATTCGTTTTCCATATACTTGATACTTGGTTCAAGAAGAGAATGAGCCCACTGAAGAAGCGCTCTATCACGTGGAGCTGAAATCAAAAAAAGGAGAGATACTAGAAACGCACTTTGAAATTGATCTCCACAACGGGGAGGTAGATATGTCCGTCTCCTACACGGACTTGGACGACCCGTATTCCTCCAGCTACGATGTCGAGTCATGGATTACCGAAGACGAACAACTCGTTTTGGGGATCGGCCCTTTGATTTCAGCCGAGAAACCGGATAGCATTCACATTCAAGTCAGCTCGTCTGGAGAGCTGCTCGCCGATACCGACCTGGAGCTCGAATACAAATGGTTCAAATGCAACAATTGCTCCGAACATAAGGACTATGTTGCAGGCTCGGCGATTGTGCTTATCGACGAGCCGCCCGATCCTTACACCGACACCGACTCGTCCACCGATACCGACACGAACGAGGCGGCGGGCTCGGCCTACTGATCACGGCCACGCCGGGCGGCCGCCAGGCCTGGAGCCAACGACAGGAAGAACGCGACCACCAACGGAGAAGCTCCGGCCGAGCCGCCCCTTCCCGCGGCGGCGCAGCCGCAGCCTGCGGCGGCGTCGAGCGTCGCGCAGCCCTCGGAGGTGCCGTCGAGGTCGAGGCCGCAGTGGGGCTCCTCGCAGACTTCCGGGTTCTCTTCGGACGGGTAGAGCGCGCACAGACCGTCCCGGTCGTCCTGGTGCAGCTTTCGCTTGGAGGTGTCGCCGGCCTGGTCGTAGGGGTACATCACGGCCTCGGGCTCGGCGCTGTGGTCCAGGCCCAACGTGTGGCCGATCTCGTGCGTCGCCACCGAGCGCAGGTCGATCAGCGTCGTTTCGGGCGGGTACTCGTCCAGCGCCGCGAAGTCGTAGTGCTCGCCGTTGAGCTCGATGTCCACGTCCAGGATCTCGCCGCTGGCCGGGTCGTAGTGGACAGAGGTCAGCGCCTCGACGGAGTGGCTGTACGGCCAGGAGCCCGGCTCGTCTCGGAAGACCAGCAGGTTGACGTTGCCCTTGTCGGGGTGGAACGCCTGCTCGTCCACCGCCGCCCGCTCTGTCTCGACGAACCCGAAGTAGCTGCAAGCCGGCGCCTCCCAGGCGCAGTAGGCCTCGCGCAGCAGCGCCTCGAGCTCGTCGGCCGGGACGTCGGCGGAGCCGCTCTCGTTGAGCGACCAGTGGTAGCAGGACGTCTCCCAGCGCAGCGGCTTCCCGCTCGAGGAAAGGGTCTGCTCCCAGGCCAGCGCCGCCGGGCTTCCCAGCGACAGGGCGGCGACCGCCAGCAGCGCTACGAATCTGTTCGCCATCGACACGCCTCCCCAGGTGCCCCGTGGCGCAATCCTACCAGAACCAGCGCGGCAAATCCCGGATCCTTCGCGGTGCGCCGGATGATCTGATATTGTTTCGACAGATGGGCGACGGATCGACCACGTATCGCAACAGGCGCGACCCCGGCGGAGCGCCGGTGGCCTCTCGAGCGCAGCCGCTCGCCTGCCTCGTCGCGATAGCCGCCGCCGCGGCTTTGCTGCCGCGCGCCGGAGGGGCGTCCGTCGTTCGCGCGCTGAGCCTGGAGGAGCTGGTGCGGGCTTCGAGCGCGGTGGTGATCGGCGTTCCCGGCGCTCCGGTCGCCGGCAGGGACGCGCGCGGCCGGATCGTGCGGAGGGTTCCGTTCGCGGTGGAGCGGCGCGTGATCGGCGAGGTCGACGACAACTTGACGGTAACTCTGCTCGGCGGAGAGCTGGAAGGTGCCGGCACCTGGGTCCCGGGCGAGGCCGAGCTGCCCGAGGGAGAGGAGTCGCTGCTGTTCCTGGAGCCTGTTCCGGGCTCGACCGGCGAGCTGCGCGTTACCGGGATGGCGCAGGGACGCTTTTCGATCGAGACCGTAGCCGCGACAGGCGAGCGCTGCGCCACGCGCGAGCTCGCAGCCCCGCGCATGGCGACCGACGGAGCAGTCGGCGGGACTCCGGGCGAAGCGTGTTTCCCTCTCGAATCCCTGGTTCGCAAGATCCGCGAGATAGGCGATCGACTGCATTCGCCAGGAGAATGATCGAGCCTCGCGGGCCCCCGGACCGGCCGGGCTGGGATACTACCTGGAGCTCCCGGACGGAAACCGGCTGCGGCGCGGATGGCACGCAGCCGGTCTGCAGCCGCCCGGCGGGCAACACGTCCCAGGGGCTGTGCGACATGCTGGGCAACGTCTGGGAGTGGACCGCGGACTGCTTCCACGCGGACTACGACGGCGCGCCGAGCGACGGGGAGCCGTGGTGCGGGGACGTTCCCCCGACTGGACGGATGAGGAGAGGGGGAAGCTTCGACTACTACGCGGAAGATCTAGACGCTCATCGCAGAGACGGCCGCTACACTGGAGTGCAGCTCGTCAACCTGGGCGCCCGCTGCGCGCGGTAGGTTTTGCTTGTCGGGGGGTTGGAGGCAATGCCACTCCAGCGGCCTGGAATGTCTTTTTGCTCCATAACAAATGAACAGTCTCCGCGCCTTCGGATTTTGACAAAATGTCAAAAAACGGCCGTTTTGGACCGGTTGCACGGGTCGCGGGACCGGTTCCACGGGTGATCACCGGCGGTCGAGGTGGCGTCCAATCTCCGCCTGGTTCCGCGCATCGCGCTGTTCGGCGGCGAGGACGCGGCCGGAAACCTGTCGAGCGAGCTGTGGCTCGGCTCGTTCTTCCCCCGCGACGAGAGCGGTTTTCACCGCGTGGAGTGGGAGCGCGTGCCCCCGGGGGACATCTCTCCTCCGCCGCGCAAGAACGCGCTGCTGGTATACGACCACGAGCGCTCGCGGCTGTTCATGTTCGGCGGCGAGGACCACGAGGGAGTCCGCTCCAATTCCCTCCCCAGCACTTTATACCTCCTTCTGAAGTCAAGGCGCACATGTGCTTGAAGCCCGCACTAACGAGAGCTGCAATATCGGGACCGGCGTCGGCGTCGCTCGACCCGCCGTCCGGGTCGCCGCCGCCCGCGCCGCCGCAGCCGAAGGCCGGCAGCGCCGCCAGCAGCGCGACAGCGGGACCGAGCCTCACCACCAGAGCCCCATCCCGCGGGTGAAGACCTCCACCCGGTAGTCCGGGGAGTCCGTGGAGGGCTGAGGTTGACCGGCGTACCCCAGCCCGCCGTGGGGCAGGACGAACGGCGCGCCGTCGTCGGTGGGGAAATCGAGGCCATACAGCAGCGCGTTGTACGTCACCGGCTCCAGGTTCCTACGAAGAGGTGATACCCCCCTCCGATGCTTTTACTCTTCCAGTCCTCGGCATCTTCTCCTCCTCCTTCTCTCGCGTCCGTTGTCGACGCTGCGGTTTGGAGGG
>JAWOBP010000084.1:0-7391 GCA_046484285.1 Polyangia bacterium | reverse complement strand
TCGATTGCGGCGATCTCGGCGACCGACTGTCACACATCGGCCTTGAAGTCATCTGGAAACGTGCGGACCTGGGGCTGCGCCTACCAGCCGCAGCAGTCGTTGAGCGAGGTCACCCCGGACAACCGCCTCATAGATTTCGGCGGTGCCGCGGTGCAGATCTCGACCGGGGAAGACCATCACTGCGTGCTGGTTGAGGGGGGCGACGTCTACTGCTGTGGCTTCAACGAGCAGGGCCAGCTCGGCTACGGCCACACCGACTTCGTGGCCGCCGGCCAGGTGCCGGACGAGGTCGGGCCGGTGGAGTTGGGTGAGCCGGCGGTGCAGGTCGCGGCCGGCGGCGATCACACCTGCGCGATCCTCGAAGCCGGCGACGTGGTCTGTTGGGGCTGGAACGGTGCTGGCGGTCAGCTCGGCTACGGCAACACCGAGAACGTGGGCGACAACGAGCTGCCGGCCGATGTGGGCACGGTCGATCTCGGAGGTCAGGCGGCCAGCATCTCGGCCGGCATGCAGCACACGTGCGCTATCCTGGTTTTCGAGTCGGGGTATCGCGATCGAGCGCCGCCCACCGGACCCCCGGCCCGAAACGCTTTCCCCACAGCGCGGAGTGCTCGAACGGGATCCCGGTTGACATCGAGCCTTGCCCGTGTCATTCACAATCGCCCTGCGCGAAAGTGGCGGAATTGGTAGACGCGCAGGCTTCAGGTGCCTGTGCCCGCAAGGGTGTGGGGGTTCGAGTCCCCCCTTTCGCAAGGAAACCGGCCTTTCGCGAGGCCGGTTTTTTTTTACCTGCGACTCGACGGGAAGCGCGCCGCCTTTTCGGGTATGATCGGCGCGAGTCATGAGAAGGGCTGTGGAGATCATGGCGCTGGTCGCGCTGGCGGCGGGGCGCGTCGAGGCGGCCGGCGAGGCCGCGGGTGCTGCCGGCGACCCGGGTGGCGGGACGGTCGTGTGGCTCTTCGGGCCGGACGATTTCGGCCCGCGGGCAATCCGTTCCGCACTGCGCCCGCTCGGTGAGCTGGGGTTGACGATCGTGGTGGAGCGCGTATCCGGAGACGTTCCGGACGAGGACGACGCGCTGGAGAGCCTGGCCGTGCACAGGGCGCTGGCCGCCGCCTGGAACGACTCGGGCGGAGAGCTGCAAGTCCTGCTCGCCGGCGCGGAGGGACCGGAGCGGCTCAGCGCCGAGCCCGGATCTCTCGACGAGAAGGCGGTCTACCTGCGCGAGCTGCTGCGCTCCCGGCTGGAGGGTCGATCGCCGGGCGCGGAGCTGCTGGTCACCGCGCCGAGCGAGCTCGTCCCCGAGCCGCTGCCGCCGCAGCTTCCGGTCACGCGCCCGCGGCCCCCGGGTTGGTCACCGCCGAAGCGTTACCGCGGCCCGGCTCCCGGCCCGCGGCTGGGGATCGGCTATTTGGTCCGCCTCCACCCCGACTCGACGCCGTGGTCGCAGCACGGCCCGGCCTTCCACCTGCCGGCCTGGCAGCTGCCGGAGCGTCTGGTGCTGCGCGCGATCTGGGCCGTGATGCTGCCGGCTCGAATCGGCGATCCGGGCAGAACCTGGCTCGAGATATCGAGCTTCGAGCTGAGCGGGGCGATCGGCTGGGTGCCGCTGCGGCGCTCGCGCGTCGACCTGGAGCTGGAGCTGGGAGGCGGAGCGGTGCGCACGCGCTGCGAGGCGTTTTTGGCCAGCGGAAGCAGCCAGAGCGCGGCCCGGCTGACCGGTCGGCTGCACGGAGCCGTGGGCCTGGTCTGGCACCCGCGCGCCGGGCTGGACGTCCGCCTTCACGCCGGGGTGACGTTCGTGCCGGCGCCGGCCAGCTTCGGCATCGGCGGCGAGGGGCATTTCGGCCGCGCCCGCTGGCGCCCCACCGCCGGGATCGACCTCTCCACCGCGCTGCTGGGCGGGTGAGCTCCGAGGAGAAGACCCGCGCCCGGGAGCGATCAGTAGTCGGGATCGGTGTCCGGCGGGAACAGGTTGCAGCACTGCAAGTCGAGCGCGCCGCACCACAGGCCGGTGGGCTGGTAGTGGCTCGGGCAGGGGCCGGCCACGCAGATGCCCCCGAAGGTGTCGCAGTGATCGAGCCCGATCGGGGCGGGCGAGCAGCACCAGGACCACTGGCAGCCCGACAGCGACTGGGTGGGGAAATAACCCATCGTGCAGCCGGAGTAGGGGTTGATCGGGCAGTAACCTCCTGCCAGGGCGCACTGGCTGGCCGGCGGGGCCGTATCGTGGGCCGTATCCGCCGGCTCGGCGGGCTCGCTGTCGGTATCCCCGTTTTCCGTCTGGCTTTCGTCTTCCTCTTCGAAGCCGCCCCCTCCGGCGAAGCCTCCTCCGAGCCCGCTGCCGTAAGGAGCGTGCTCTCTCTCCTCGCAGCCGGTCGCCGCAACCAGCAGAGCCGCTGCCCAAAAAACCTCGCGCATCACTTTTTTCCCTTCACACAACAACCATAATCATACCGCCCAAACATGTAATTCGCATTAACATACTAAAAGCAACCTGTTTCCCCGGCACGTTGACAGCGAGCGGGCGCCTGCAGGAAAATTGGATCGATCATTGTACGAAGTCGTTTTTCTCAACCGGAACGACGTGCGCGGCCACCGAGTCGGAGTGAGAGCATCGATGTCAAAAAGACCCGTCGAGGCGCGCCAGGACGAAGACCGGCCACTCGTGGGGCGGGCGGCGCGCGGCGACCGGGAGGCGCTGGGGGAGCTGTTCGTGCGGCACGCGCCGGCGGTGCGACGCCTGCTGGCCAGCGTGATCGGACCCTGCGACGAGCTGGACGACCTGGTCCAGGAGGTCTTCATCCAGGTGCATCGCTCGCTTCCGGGTTTTCGCGGCGACTCGAAGTTCTCGACCTGGCTGCACCAGGTGACGGTCTACGCCGCCTACAACCACCTCAGGCGGCCGCGGCGGCGCTTGATACCGACCTTGCCGGAACGGTTCTCCTCGCTGGAGAGCCCGCCGGGCGAGAGCCCGCACGAGCGTTTGCACGGCCGCGAGACCCTGCGGCGCCTCCGCGCGATCCTGGACTCGATCAAGCCCAAGAAGCGCGTGGCCTTCATCCTGTTCGCCGTTCGCGGTCACTCCGTGAACGAGGTGGCCAGGATGGTCGGGGCACCGGTGCCGACGGTCAAGTCCCGGATCTGGTTCGCGCGGCGCGAGCTGAGGAGAAAGGCTGCCCGGGACGCGTACCTGGCGCAGCTGTTGGAAGAGCTGGAAGAAGATGACACCGAGAGCTGACGAGCGAAGCGAAGGACACCTGGTGCGGGCCCTGCGCCAGCGCGAGTACCAGGATCCCGGTCCGGCGCGGCTGGAGTTCGAAAAGCGTCGCCTGCTGGCGCGGCTCGCTTGCGAGGAGAGGCGCCTTGCGCGATCGTGGCGGGGCGCGATCGCCGGCGGGCTGCTGGGCGCCGGGGCCGTGGCCGCGGCGGTCGCGGCGATCTTCCTGCTGCTGGATCCATCCTTGCCGGGTGCCGAGCGAGCGGTGCGCCTCTCCGGCACCTGGCACCTGTCGAGCGGCGACGCGATCGCGCGCGGCACCGCGGTGATCGTGCCCGAGGACGAGCGCGCGGTGCTGCTGCTGCCGGACGGTACCGGGATCCGAGCCGCGGGCGGGACGCGCATGTCCGTGCAGTCGGCCGACGGCTCCGCGATCCGGGTCGACAGGGGACGCCTGCTGGTCCGCGTCGTGCCCCGGCCGCGGGAGCGCCGCCTCCGGGTGCTGACGCCCGACGCCGAGGTGGTCGTGCACGGGACGATCTTCTCCGTGGAGGTCGGCGAGCCGGACGGAACCGCGGTGCGCCTCTTCGAGGGAGAGGTACGCCTGGCGTGTCGCGATCGAACCGTGACCATGCGCCCCGGGCATCGGGTCGTGGTCGACGAAGGGGGCCTGGTCTCGATGGGCGCCCTCGACCCCGACGAGCGCTTCGCCGGCGAGGAGCTGCAGGAGCTGGCTCGCCTGGTCGAGAGCGATTCCGATCGTCTTGGAGCGCGCCTTATTTTCGCGAAAGAGAGCCGAAAAGCCGAAAACGACGAGGCGCCGATCCCGCTTGCGAGCGACGCCCCGGCCGCCGGGCCCGAAATCGAGGATCGAGCCGGAGCGGACAGCGACGGGGACGGCGACGAAGGCGCGTCGGGAACGAGGCGGGCCGTCGCTCACCGGCGACCGACCTCGCTGGGCGAGCGCGTCGAAGAGCACTGGAGCGGCGGACGCTACGCGCGGGTGATCGATCTCACCGAAGAGGTGAAAAGCGACGCCGAGCTGCTCTACACCCGCGCCCGAGCGCTGGCCCGGTTGCATCACTGGCGCGAGGCGGCGATCTGCTTCGAGCGCGTCGCCGCGCTGGATTCCGCCAGAAAGGGCGAGGCGCTCTACCTGTCGGCCGACGCCTTCCGCCGGACCGTCGACTTCGACCGCAGCCTGGAGCTCGCCGAGCGGGCGATCGAGGCGGGCGGTCCCAACGCCGATCACGCCTGGGGCGTCAAGCTGAGCGCGCTGACCGGGATGGGAAGGTACTCGGCCGCGGCCGCGGCCGCCGGCGTCTACCTCGATCGCTTTCCCAGCGGCGCGCACGTCGGCGATGCGCACTTCGTGCGCGGCACCGGCCTGCGCCTGGAGCGTCGCTGGGAGGAGGCGGTCCGGGCCTACGAGGAATTTCTCTCCACGGAGCGCGGATCCGCGGCGATGAACGACGACGCCGAGTTCTACAGCGCCTACGGCCTGCTCCGCTTTGGACGCACGCAAACCGGACGCGAGGCTCTGGAGAGCTATCTGGTCCGCCATCCGCAAGGCCGCCACGCCGACCGGGCGCGCTCGGCCCTCGAACATTGAACGCGTCGCTTCTCCGGATCGCCGCGGCGGCGTTGGCGATCGGCGTCGGCTGCAGCGGAGCGCACTTCGACTTCGCCGACGACTCCGAGGACGCGGGCTCGGACGCGGGCTGTCCGGATGTGCCGCTGGAGTTCGCATCCTGCCACTACGACGGTGCCGGGTGCAGCGGCACGGCCGAGGCGATCAGCGCCGAGATAGCAACCTCGCGCGGGTGCACACCGGCCGGGCTCTCCCTCGGCGCGCTGCGGATCGACGCCGATCTTCCGGACGGCGGCGTTTTCGATCTGTTGGCCTGGGTGGAGCCCGATGACGAGCAGGCGGGACCGTTTCTCTCGGGCGCGTCGCTGGCCGCCTTCGGTGATCGCTGCGGCGAGCGCCCCGGCGCCGGGCAGCTCGAGTGCGGCTATCGACCGTGGCTGGCGAAGCGCTCCGTCGATCTGTCGGATCCCCTCTACCTCCACGTGCAGACGCCCGCCCCGCGGGAAGAAGGCCTGGAGGTCGGCTTCCAGGTGCGAAACGCGCAGGGCTGGAGTCCGCAGCTGCCCGCGGCCGACGAGCCGATCAGCTGCAACCCCGGCGCGGGTCACGTCTCGGATCTGCTGGTGCTCGATCCGCCGTGGTACGCCGGCGGAACGACGCTCGACCTGTCGGCGGCGCCGCCCGCCTTCGAGGAAGAACCCCGCATCTGCCGGGGCTCGGCCGGCGGCTGGAGACAGGCGGCCTACCTGCTGCGCAACCAGGGCGACGATCCGTTGCGGATCGAGTCGATCCGGTTGAGCGGCGGCCCGCAATCCGCCCTGGAAAACTTTCACTTCGCTCTTTTTGCCTGCGACGCAGGCGGCGAGGTGCTGCCGGACGCCGCCCAGCTGGCCGCGAGCTGCGAGCTCGCCGGAGACGCGGCCTCCAAGCGCGTGCAGGCCGAGATCCCGCCCTGGGTGCCCGATCTGGCCCAGACCGAACGAGTGCTGCTCGTGCAGGTGCCGCCCACCACCCGGCTCGACCCGCTGCTTTTGGTGGAGATAGAATCGCGTTGAGCACGTCCGTTCGGGCGAATTGGTGCACCGATGGGTTGAGTCGGGCCGATCGGAGTGTCATGCTCGAAAACGTGTTCGCAGCGCTGAAGGTTGTGTTCGACGTTGCCGTCTACCGGCTCGGGAAGCTGGAGATGGCCAACATGTTCGCCGCGGTGGCGATCATGTTCGCGCTGCGGCTCTCCTGGGCGGACGCCGTGGTGCGGATCGGCTTCGGGCTGCTGCTCAACCTGCTGGCCTACCTGACCAACGACTATTACGACGTCGAGCAGGACCTGGCCTCGCCGAACAAGGATCGCCGCAAGTCCGAGTACCTGGCCGGCCACATGAAGCAGGCCGCCGCCGCGCAGATCGTCCTGGCCCTGCTGCTGGTGGGCGTGGCGTTGGCCTGGAGCCCGGGGCTGCTGGTACCGCTGGTGCTGGGCGGCGGAATCTGCTGGATCTACTCCTGGAAGCTGAAGCGATACCCCTACATCGATGTGGTGTCGATGATCCTCTGGGGCGTCGCGATGCCGATGGTCGGCTTTCCACTGGACAGCACGTTGGGCTGGGCGCTGGTCGGCCAGCTGGCGCTGTTCTCGGCGTGCTTCGAGTCGATTCAGGTGATCAGGGATCACGACGAGGACGTCGCCAGCGGCGTGCGGACCACCGCGGTGCGGATGGGAGTCCCGGCCACCCGCGCGCTGTTGGTCTTCTTCATGCTGGTCAGCGCCGCCTACTCGGTGCTGCTGCTGCACCGCTGGATCGGCCTGGCGCTGCTGGTCGCCCCGCTGATCCCATTCGACCGCGAGCGCACCGACCGGTACTGGAACCGCCAGCGGCTGGTGATGGGCCTGGTCTGGCTGGCGCTGATCGGCTGGGCATTCTGGTTCCAGGGCAGCCACGGCTGGCTGCTCCAGGTCGCGAGCGACGCGGTCGTCGACTGGCCGTGATCCTAGTGCCTCGTCAACCCCACAATGCCGGGTCGGGCCGGCCCTCATCGACGATCCCTGCGTCACTCCTCCTCGAATTGGCACCGCCAGTCCTTCGTCGTCGTTCCTTGGCCTCGCCGATGATCTCTCGCCCCGTACCCGAAATCGTCGGGTTGACGAGGCACTAGTGCCGAGTCAACCTCTCCCGTTCGGGTGAGAGCGGCCCCTGCCTGCGTATCCCGGCGTCACTCCTCCTCGACGTGGCGCTGCCACGCCTTCGTCGTCCTTCCTTGGCCTCGCGGACAGTTGCTCGCTCTACCCGAACGTTTTCGATTGACTCGGCACTAGTAGCACGTCAGGCCTCCAAGATCGGGTAGAGCCTACGCAGCTTGATCCGTGCGTCTACAAACTGAAGACCCTGAAGCGCGGGTGTCAGACACGCTGAAGCGCGGCGGGGGTAGATAATCAGTTGATTGGAAAGTTCCGTTCCCGGCGGTTTTTCGCGCAGGGCCAAACTTTTTTGCAACCGAGCGGGGCCAGCGTCCGATGTAAGGAGCATGGGACATCCAATCAGAATCTATCAGCCGGGGATCGTCTACTCGATGATCTCCAACATC
>JAWOBP010000021.1:0-7666 GCA_046484285.1 Polyangia bacterium | reverse complement strand
GGAGGTTGACGAGGTAGGAGCGGTGCGTGCGCACGAACCCACCCGAGAAGCGTTCCTCGAGGTCGTGCAGGGTGTAGCTCGTCAGCAGCCGATCGTCGGCGAGCTGCACCTGCCCGACGTTCGGCGTGATGAGCTTCAGGTAGGCGTACCCCCGGGCAGCCTCGGCGAAGGCGATACGCGGTTCCCCGACCAGCAGGATACGGCCACCCTTGTGGACGGGTATCCGAGCGACGGGATCACCGGCGTCGGTCGGCGCCTGTGGCGCCAGGTCCGGGGGCTCCTCGGGCTGCTGCTCGGCGCGTCCGGCGTGCTGCTCGAGCGCTCGGTCGACCGCCCGGCGCAGCCGCTCGGCATCGAACGGTTTCACGAGGTAGTCGGCGGCTTGGAGGTCGAACGCCTCCACCGCGTGGTCGGGGTAGGCCGTGGTGAAGATCACGGCTGGACCGGACGCCGTGTCGGCCAACGAGCGCGCGAGTTCGAGCCCTCCCATACCCGGCATGCGGATGTCGAGTAGCACCAGGTCGTAGGCGACCGAGGCGATCAGCACCTGCGCCTCCTCGGCGGTGGTGGCCTCGCCCACCACGACGACGTCGTCGAACCCGCCGAGGAGGTGGCGCAGTTCCTCGCGGGCCGGTGACTCGTCGTCGATGATCAGGCAGCGGGCTGGCACGGGCTCCCTCTCTCGAAGCATGGTGGCATCATCCCATCGGCAGACGCAGGTGCACGGTCGTGCCCTCGCCCACGGTCGACCTGACATCGAACTCGTGGTGCGCGCCGAACAGCAACTCCAGCCGCTGGCGGATGTTGGTGAGCCCGATGCTGCTCGGCTCCTGCAGCCGCTCTCCCACGGTGATGGCGGCCAGGGTCGGCTCGTCCATGCCGACGCCGTCGTCACGGACGGTGACGTCGAGCATCCGCGCCAGGGGGTCCACCCGGGCCCGCAGCCGCACGGTCGTGCGGCCGACGTTGTCGCTGGCGCCGTGCTTGATCGCGTTCTCCACCAGCGGCTGGATCATCAGCACCGGGACGTCGACGCTGAGCACGGCGGGGTCGATGTCGTACTCGACGTGCAGCCGGTCGCCGAAGCGTGCCTGCTCGAGCGTGACGTAGGTGCGCACGAACGCGTACTCCTGCGAGAAGCCGACGAACTGGCCCCGCTGACGGATCGCGAAGCGGAAGAAGTCGGCCAGCCGTACGAGCAGCTGCCTGGCGTCCTCCGGGTCGGTCCGGATGCGGCTCGCGATCGTGTTCAGGGTGTTGAACAGGAAGTGGGGGTTGATCTGGGCCCGCAACGCATCCAGCTCGGCGTCGGCGGCCAACCGCTGGCGCGACTCGAGCTCGGCGACCTCGAGGTGCAGGGACAGGATGCCGGCCGCGGCCTCCACCAGCTCGGCGCGTGGCGGGTCGTCGGTGGTGCGGTAGACCGTCACCGAGCCGATGATCTCGTCACCGATCGAGAGCGCCGCGATCGCGGCGGAGCGCAGCGGGCAATCGGGCCGGGGGCAGCCGATGAGGTCCTCCCCGCGCCCCCAGACCACCCCGGTCCGACCGGTGTGCAGCACGGAATCCCGTGTGCGGGCGTAGAGGGGGCTGTCGCGTGCATGGTGATCGTGGCCCGGACCGGCGAACGCCAGCATCCGGTGCCGGTCGGTGATCGACACGGCATCCCCGTCGAGGAGCGGCAGCAACAGTGCCACCGCCTGGTCCACCACCTCGTCGGTGAGCCCCTCCGGCCGCGCCTGCGCCCCGGGTTCTTCGTCTCCCGGGCGCGGTCGGCGTGGCGGGCGTGGTCGGCGTGGCCGGCGGCTCTGGCGAGGCCCTCGCAGGCTGGACCCGTAGCCGACGATCAGCAGGTCGGTGATCAGCACCCCGACCAGGATGGTGGCCACGGGCGACAGCGGCGGTTCCGCCAGGCCCCGGCTGACCAGCACGATGACCGCCCACAACCCCGTAACCGCGGCCAACAGCGGGCCGGTCCCGCGCATCACCGCCCGCCTCGCAGCGTCACCCGGGCCAGCCGTTCCTTCTGGCGGTCGTGGGCGGTGCCGTGCATACGCGTCCACACCGCCACGCTGACCCCGGGCGCGGGATCCAGCCGCGAGACCAGCACGATCGTGACCGCCGAGACGGGGGCGGCGATCAGGGCCGGTGCGAGCAGGACAGCCCCGATCCCTTCCGAGGGATCGGCGCCGGTCACGAGCCCCACGAGGAGGGCACCGACGGCCACGGTGCAACCAGTCCAGACACCGGCGACGGCGCCGCGCGCCGTCGCGCGCGGCCACCAGATCCCGAGCAGGAGCACGGGGGTGAGCGCGGAGCCGGCGAGCGCGAACGCCCAGGTCACCATCGTGGCGATCAACGACGGGAAGGTGGCCAGCAGCCGCGACGGCTCGACCACCAGGGCCACGACGGCGGCCACCACGCTCACTACGAGCACGGCCGCCTGCCCGGCGCGGACCGGCTCTCGGGGGCCGCCGTGCGGTCGCAGGATCCGGGCCACCACGTCGTGCCCGAACGAGGCCGACGCCGCGAGCAGCAGCCCACCGATCGTCGACACCATGGCCGCGAACGCGGCGGCCGCCACGATGGCCATGCCGGGGGTGTCCGCGAGCAGACGTCCGAGCACCAGCAGAGCGTGCTCGGGGACGCGCAGCACGCCGTCGACGGTCAGCTCGGCGAGCCACGGCTCGTCGGCGCGCTCCGCCACGAGCACCCGCGTCGCGCTGCCGAGCATCACGGCGAGCGCGTAGAACGAGCCCGCCAGCCCGATCACCCACACGGTCGTGGTGCGGGCGGCAGCGCCGGAGGCGGTCGTGAAGTAGCGGTTCATCACGTGCGGTAGTCCTGCGGTGCCGAGGACCAGGGTGACGAGCAGCGTGAGCTGGCCGAAGGGGCCGTAGCGGGCCCCGGGTTCGCCGAAGGTCGCCACACCACCGTCGAGCCGATCGACCACCTCGACGACCTCGTCGCCCACGACCGCCTGCAGGGGGGCCGCGCTCGCCTGCTCGACCGCCTGCGGGTAGGAGAACCCGCCCGCCCACAGCAGCGCGGCCAGCCAGACGACCACGGCCAGCAGGAACCCGAACTGCAGCGCCTGGTTCCAGGTCGTGCCCCGCATCCCACCGATGATCACGATCCCGGAGACCGACACCGTCGAGACCACGATCCCGGTGGCGTACGGGGACAGCCCGGCGATGCCCTCGCCCACGAGCAGCTCCCAGGTGAGGCCGCTGCCCACCGCCTGGGGCACGAGGTAGCTCAGGATCACGAGCTCGACCGGCTACTCGCTGACCAACGTGGTCAAGGACGGGCTGGTGGAGAGCGTGAGGCGCTCTCCGTTCTTCAGCTGCTGGCCCGCGCTGGCCGAGGGCGAGGAGCTGAAGTACTGGCACATCGACTGGGAGGCCTACTACCTGGCCGGCGGAGCGAGGTCGAAGCGGCACCGGGTCAAGGACTACATCCGCTGGGAGGAGCTGGAGATCTCTCCTCTGCCCTGGCAGCGGGAGTGGAGCGAGGACAGGCGCCGGACGTGGGTGCGGGTCAACGTGCGCGAGATGGAGGAGGGTTTCGCCGCCGAGCGGCGCAGGGAGGGCCGGCCGGCCCGGGGCGTGCCCGCGCTGTACGCGCTGGACCCGCGGGACCGCCCGAGCAAGCCGCGGGAGAAGAACGGTCCCACCCCGCGGGTGCTGGGCTCCGACCCGGAGATGAAGCGGCTTCGCGAGGAGCGGATCAGGGAGACAGAGCGGGAGCACCGGGAGGCGTCGCGTGACTACCTGGCCGGGGACTACTGGCGCGAGTTTCCGGCGGGGACGTTCAGGCCGCCGATCATCGAGCCCTACAGGCCCAAGGACCGGTACTGGAGCGGGTACGTGTAGCCGGGCTGATTCGGCAGGATCGAAGGGGGGAGCGACGCCGCCGGGCGCGGCGCCGGGCACGGGGGTGCGTCCAGGACACGATTTCCAGGTGAAAACGGACGAGATCGGGGGGCGAGCCGGGGCGAGAACCGGCCGCCGGCGACCGATTCGGGGCGCGGACAGCCGAGATGTAAGGCAGCAGCCCGGCCGGATATGCTTCGGCCGGCGAATACCGCCGCTGTCTGTTCTTGGTGTCTGACACCCGGGCCTGACGCACCTCCAGGCCCCCGGCCCGAAACGTTTTCCCCACAGCGCGGATGGCTCGAACGTCCGCGGCTGGGCATCGACGGAGAAATCGGGTTACATTCACCGCAATCGATGAAGAGGACCGCGATCCAGCTCTCCAGCCTGTTCGTCGTCGCGCTTGCGCTTTGCGCGCTGTGGCTGACGATCAACCCGCAGGATGTTGCCTCCAAACGGCCGGACGCGATCCTCTTCGAGCGAATCGCTCACAACCTGGCGAGCGGCAACGGCTACTCCGCGGACCTGGAGCCCCCCTACCGTCCCGAGGTCACGCGCTCTCCGTTCCTCCCGGTGCTGGCCGCGGGCGTTTTCGTGATCTGCGGCCACGACCGCGAGGCCGTCCTGTGGCTGCAGGCGGTGCTGGTCGCGCTGGCCGTGGCGCTGGGCTTTCTCGCGGCCCGCGAGGCGCTGGGAGACGGGCGCGCGGCGTTCGTCGGCGCCTGGATCGCCTGCCTGGCGCCGCAGGTGACCGCCTCGGCCACTGCCTTTCTGACAGAGGCCGGCGCGATGCTCCAGGTGACGCTCGCGGCCTGGCTGCTGTTGCGCTGGCGCGACTGGCGCGATCGCCCGAGCGCTCCTTTGGCGGCCGCGGCGATCGGCCTGCTGTTGGCCTCGCTGGTGCTCAACCGCGCCAACTTCACGCCGCCGGTGCTGGTCGCGGCCGGCTGGCTGTGCCTCGGCGCGCTGCGCAGTGGATGGCGGCGGCCGCGCGCGCTGTTGTCGGTGGCGCTGCTGGCGGTTTTCCTCGGCGCGCCGGTGCTGGGCTGGTCGGCGCGCAACGCCTCGCTCGGCTTTTCCTTCTCTCCGGTGGCCGCGGGAGGCGGGGCGGGATACGTCTTCGAGGTGAAACGCTACCGGGATCTGCTGCTCGAGCCGGACGAGCGGATCCCCGGCTGCAACCGGCGCTTCTGGACCCACTACCGCCAGCCGATATCCCCGCGGCGGATGCGCGAGTTGGATCGCTGCAACATGGAGTGGTTCTGCGCGCTGCTGGCAGAGCGCTGGCCGCGCCTTGTCGCCTCGATTCCGGCGCGGGTGGCGGCGCTGTTCGGCAACCGCGCGATCTTCGTCTACGACCAGCTGTGGCCCAACGAGCTAGACGACGTCTGGTTTCCCAGGATCCACTGGCTGTCGCGCGGCCTGTGGCTGCTCTCGGCGCTGGGGCTGGTCGCGGTCCGGCGCCGCCGGCCGGCGCGCTGGATCTGGCTGGGCAGTCTCGGCCCGCTGGTGTTGTTCCACGCCTTCACCGCCTGCAACCCGCGCTACCTGACGCCGCTTCTGCCGCTGTTGATGCCGTACGGCGGGGCCGCGATCACGGCGGTGCCCGGGCTGCTGCGCCGCCTGCGCCGCAGCGGGGAGGCCTCGTGAGTTTTCGCCCGAAGCGCGCGGTCGTTCCGGTCGCGCTGGGCACCGCCGCTTTCTTGCTGGCCGCTACCTGGATCGTGCTCAACCCCCAAGAGCCGCTGCCCGACCCCACGCTCTACGAGGGTATCGGGGCCAACCTGGCCGCGGGCAACGGTTTCTCCTTCGACGAAGAGCCGCCGTACCGCCCGGAGATCACGCGCACGCCGTTCGTCCCGGCGATGATCGCCGCGCTTTACACCTTGACCGGCCGCCACCCCGAGGCGGTGCTGTGGTTGCAGGCCGTGCTGGTCGCCCTGGCAGTGGTCGCGGGCTGGCGCGCGATGCTGGAGCTGACCGCGGACAGGCGGGTCGCGGCGGTCGGAGGCGCGGTCGCGGTGCTGTGCCCGTTCGTCGCCGGCGTGGCGAACAACATCCTGACCGAGCCGGCCGCGATGCTCCAGGTCGCGCTGGGCGCGTGGCTGCTGCTGCGCTGGGCGCGGGACCGCGAGCGGCGCTCGGCTCCGTGGCGCGCCGCGCTGCTCGGACTGCTGCTGGCCTCGCTGGTGCTCAACCGGGCCAACTTCACGCCGGCGGTGCTGATCGCGGCGGGCTGGGCCGGGCTCTCGGTGCTGCGCCGCGGTCCGCGCGAGCCGCGCCGTTGGCTGACCGCGGCTGCGCTGTGCGTCGCGCTGGGCGCGCCGGTGCTGGGCTGGTCGGCACGCAACCACTCGCTGGGGCTGAGCTTCTCTCCGGCGCCGGTGGGGCTCTACGCCAGCCGTGTCCTGGACATCAAGCGCTACAAGGACGTGCTGTGCGACGAGGGGCGTTTTCGCCAGCCGCGCGTCAACCGCCTCTACTTTCTGCACTGGAAACTGCGCTACGGACCGCAGCGGCTCCTGGAGCTGGAGCGGCGCAACCGCGAGTGGTTCGAGCGCTGGCTGGAGGGCAACGAGCGGCGGGTGCTGGCCGCGATGCCCGCGCGGGCGCTGGGTCTGTTCAGCTCGTTCCGCATCTCGATCTTCCCCGTCTACCCGCCGCGCTACGATCGCGACGTCTGGCCGGTGATGCGCTGGATCTCGCGCGGCTTCTGGCTGCTGTCGTTCTTGGGGCTGCTGGTGCTGTGGAGGAGGCCCGGCGCGCGCTGGCTGTGGCTGGTCGCGGTGCTGACGCTGGTCCCGCTCCACCTCTGGACCGTCTGCCACCCGCGCTACATGACCGCGGTCATGCCGCTGCTGATGCCCTACGCAGGAGCCGCGCTGCTCTGGGCCGCAAGGCGGGCACGGCCTACCACCGCCGCGGCTGGAATCCGGGGGAGTTGAAGATCGCGGCATCGTCCGCCGTGAGATGTGGTCCGACTTTCCCCTGGTGAGTCGCGATGCCAAGATCGTGGCCTCCTCCATCGAAACAGTTTGGTGAGGTTTCCGCGCTGGGTCCGGTCTGCAACGATGGGGTATCTGCGTGGTTTCGAGTGGGCTATGGCGAGGCTTCGGGCTCTTGGGTCTACGCGGAAGCCTTTCCGGCTCTCCGTTGCAGGCGAGCAGATCGATCTCCATCGCGCCGCCCGGCTTCCTGCGCGAGACCTCCGGGTTGCCGCAGGTGCGATCAACCTCGATTCCTCGCTCCCTGAGCAGGCGCACCAGGCCGGGCCTGACCAGCTCCTGGACGAAGAACCCGGTCTCGTTGCCGGCCCGCCGAGCTGCCCGCCAAGCTCCTCGAGCTTGCGGTCGGTCTCGGTCGACATCCGGCGCATCTCGCGTTCCGTCTACCTAAACAGCTCCTCGTTTCGTGGTACACTCCCGCCGAAGCAAGGGAAGGAGCATTTCCATGACTACGCGCGAGGCGGTGATCGGCGGGCTGGCTGCGGCCCTGCTGCTGGCGGCCTCTGGGGCCCGGGCCGAGGATGTAAAGGAGGCGGCTCGGCGGCAGTTCAACAACGGGGTGGAGCTGTACGAGGCGGGGAAGCTGGAGCAGGCCTCGGTCGCCTTCGAGCGGGCCTACGAGCTCAAGCCCACCTACCGCATCATGTTCAACATCGCCCAGGTGGAGAACGACCTGGGGCACTTCGCCGCGGCGCTTCGGGCCTACACTCGCTACCTGGCCGAGGGCGGGGACGAGATCGGTGCCGAGCGGCTGGCCCAGGTCAGGTCCGAGATCGAGCGGCTCAA
>JAWOBP010000205.1:0-15308 GCA_046484285.1 Polyangia bacterium | reverse complement strand
CCACAAGCTCCAGCTCGACGGGACCTACGTCCACGCCGAGAGCGCCGACTCGCCGCTCTTCGTCCCGGCCCCGGAGCTGCAGGACGCGGACGTGAAGCGCATCGTCGAGACCACGGCGCGCCGCGTGCTGCGGATGCTGGAGCGCCGCGGGATCCTCGACGGCTGGGAGGAGGATCCGCTCACCGACGACTCCCCCGTCCTGGCCGGGATGACCGCGGCCTCGGTGCGCGGCCTGGTGGCCACCGGCGACCGCGCCGGCAAGCTCGTCAGGCGCGTGCTCGCCGACCCGGCCGAGGCGGCTTCCATCCGCCGCTATCTGGAGGGGACCGGCCAGTCCGCCGAGGTTGACTGCGGGCGGCCTTTGGCCGTCCTCGTCGACCCGGCTGTACCTGTGCAGCTTCGCGGACGTCGTCCGCTTCGCTTCGCACAGCTACAGCAACGGGTTCCAACCCTGGCCCCCGCCCGCGCCCCGCCGCAGGCCGAGCTCGACTTCGACGACGCCGACTTCGACGACGACTTCACCGACGATGTCGACCAAGAAGTCTACGACTACTGACCGCTCCCCCAGCCCTCGGTCACGCGGGTCGACGCCCAGGTTCGCCCTCGACCGCGTTTCTCACACGCTCGCCGGACTTTTTCGGTTAGAATCGAACCCACGCGAGCGCCGGTTACGGCTCAAAGCGGCCGGCGAGAGCCTGATCAGCCGCGATCGGCGGCTGCCGAGGGGGTGGATCTTGTGTTCGGCGAGTGTTCGAGGGCTACCGCGAGGAGGCTCGAGAGGTGCTTCATCCGTCCTACATTTTCTCGACTGACACTCGAAGCAAAAAAATCAAGGGGGCTACAAACATGATTCATGAACGCACTTTGTACCTTGCACTCATCGCAGCGATCTGCGCCACCCTGGCGGCGACAGGATGCGCTCGCCGGCAGCACGCCCAGGTAGCGCCGATCGCAAACACGGCGACGGTCGGCGTCTTCGTTGCCGACTACAGCGGCGGCGCCCTCTCCGGGACCAACGAACCGGGATCCACGTTCGCCAAGGCGCACCTCTACCAGGCATTCTGGCAGGCGGATTTCGCCACCGTGGCGCTCAACGACCTCGACGTCACCGAGCTCGTCGGCGACCCGGAGGTGGGAGACAAGTCCAGTCTGCTCACGTCGCTGCAGGGCCACTTCCGCGAGATGCACCTCGACTACTTGGCCATCGTGTTCGTGAAGACCTACAACATCCGCGACTACCTCGCGAAGACAGTGCTCGTGGACGTCGAGACGATGCGCGTCGTGGCTGTGGACATCGCCGAGGAGAAGCCCGTCACCGTCGGCTGCGCGTCGACGTGGTGGCTGGGCGTGCCGATGCTGGTCTGCCCGTTCCTGGCAATCCACAACGACGAGCTCCGCGAAATCGAGGTGCTATCCGAGGCCCTGGCGCGGATGGGCCGCGCAACAGCGCAACAGGCCACCCCCCGCTAGCGCCTGAGCCGGCTCAGCCGGCCGCACCACCTCAACCCACCGAATCGGCGCCCACTCGGCCGGACAGCGACGCCGTCGAGGAGCCGCCGGCCGGGGGCTGAGGGGGGGCTTCTCCGCGCCGGTCGCGCCGCCGGATGGCGTGATCGAGCGCCAGCCCGACCGCCGCGCCGAGCGCGTAGGCCGCGTAGTCCCAGGGATCGAAGGTGCGCCCGAGTACGGCGACGCCCATGCCCTGGAGCGTCTCGACGACCGCGCCGAAACCGGCGACGAGGACGAAGAGCACCGAGCGACGCCGCAGCACCGAGAGAGGCACGAGCGAGACGATGAGCACCAGAACGGCCGGGAGCAGGACGTCGATGAGGTAGCCGCTGACGAGGTCGCCAGCGGACCGCGCGGCGCGTGGGGCACGATGAAGTGCAGCCCGCCCAAGGCGAGGCCGCCTCACCCCCCGCAGGCGCAGGCGCGGCGGCAGGTGGGGCAGCTGGCGCTCGAGGTGGTGGGCGCCACGTCGCGGTAGCGCATGGAGAGATCGGTGACGTAGACGCAGCCCACGCCGCCGGCGTAGGGGTACCCCGACCCGAGGGTGCCGAGCAGCAGGCGGCAGTCGACGTTGCCGCCGTCGCTGCCGGCCACGGTGCGCGTCGCCTCGTCGTAGCCGCCGCGGCCCTCGCACACGTCGGCGCAGCTCTCGCCGGCGTCGCCCGAGTACCAGCGGGCGCCCTTGTAGAACGTCCCGGGCTCGACGCGCACGTTGTCGACGTGACCGCCGTAGGTGGGGTAGCCGCTGTCGGAGGCGTGCACGAACCGGAACTTGAAGTCGGACGGGCGCGCCGCGATCGCCGACCTCTGAGCGTCGTTCTCCCTACTCGCCGACCATCGCGGCGATTCGCTCCAGGCCGACCCGATCGGCCTCCAAGAAGGCGTCTAGCTCGTTGGAATCCACGTCGAGCACGCCCACGACAACGCCGTCGGTACCGCGCACCGGGATCGCGATCTCGCTGCGCGAGCGCGCGTCGCAGACGATGTGCCCATCGAACTCGTGAACGTCCGGTACGATGATCGTCTCGCCGCGCTGGACGCTGGACCAGCACACGCCGCTGCCCCGCGGCTCGAGGATCGCGCAGGCCAACGCTCCCTGGTAGGGACCGACGAGCAGATCCTCGCCCACCAAGCGGTAGAAACCGGTCCAGACGAAATGCGGCAGCTTGGCGTGCAACAGCGCCGCCGCGGTCGCCATCCGCGCGTTGATGTCCAGCTCGGGAGTGAACAGATCCTCGAGCTGCTCGGCGATGCGCTCGTAGCGACCTGCGTAACGTTGAGCGTCTTTCTCAGGCATGGGAGCCCCCTGACTCGTCTTCGGCGCGCTCGGAAGCGGAAGACGCGGCGGCCTGTTCGACCAGCATCTGCTTGGTCCGGCTCTTGGTCCGCCTGATCATCTCCCGCTTGTACTCGTAAGGGATGAACGCCGACTTGACGCCCGCCATCACCAGGTCCAGCACGTCGGCCGGGTAGAGATCGTACTCGCGATAGACGCGGTAGAACTCGTCGGTCATCGTGGTGTCGGTGATCAGCCGGTTGTCCGTGTTGATCGTCACGCGCAGCCCCATGTCCATGTAGAAGCGGAACGGATGGGTGGAGAAATCCTCGACCGCGCCGGTCTGCACGTTGCTCGAGATGCAGATCTCGAGCGGAATGCGGTGGTCGTTGACGTAGTTGAGCAGGTCGCCGTCCTCGCGCAGGCGCGTGCCGTGTCCGATCCGGTGCGCGCCGCAGTAGTGCAGCGCCTGGTGGATGCTGTCCGGTCCGTATGCCTCGCCGGCGTGAATGGTGACGTTGACGTTGTTGGAAAGAATCAACGTGAACGCCTGGAGGTGATCCTTGGCCGGGTAGTTGTACTCGCTGCCGGCCAGGTCGAAGCCGACCACGCCGCGGTTCTTGAACGCCACCGCCAGCTCGGCGAGCCGCAGGCTGACTTCGGGAGAGATGTTGCGAATACCGCTGACGATCACACCGCTGCGGATTCCGTGGTCGGTTTCGGCGTCGCGCAGCCCGGACAGCACGGACTCCAGGATCGCCGCCGTGGACAGCCTGCGACGCGTGTGCAAGATGGGCGAGTAGCGCACCTCCATGTACTCGATGTTCTCGGCCGCCGCGTCCTCGGCCAGCTCGTAGGCGGCGCGGTACAGCGCGCGGTCGGTCTGCAGCACCTTGAGCGTGGTCTCGAAGCTCTGCAAGTACTCGTTGAGCGAGCTGTGACGCGCCCCGGGCCGCAGCTGCCTCGAGAGGCTCTCCTCGTCGTCGGCGCCTAGCGAGACGTGGTCCTGCTCGGCCAACTCCAGCATCGTCCGCGGCCGCAGCGATCCGTCGAGATGCACGTGCAGATCCACCTTGGGCAGCTTCTCGAAAAACGCCCTGTCGAGCTTTACGGGTTGCTGTGCGATGTCGTCGAAATCCATCCGGCCTCTTCGCCCTACTCGGCGAGCGCCACCCGCGCGATGACCTGAGCGTCGCCGAGGATGTTGCTCAGGCTCGCGTTCTCGTTGGGGGTGTGCATCGTCTCCTCCATCCGCGACCAGACCACGCACGGCAGTCCCTTGCGTCTCAGGAAGGCGGCCACGGTCCCGCCGCCGATCCCGATTGGTCCCGCCTCGACCCCGTAGACCTCCTCGATCGCGGACTGGAGCAGGCCGACCACCGGCGCGTCGACCGGGGTGGGTGGCGCCGCATCCTCGCGCTGGGTGAAGGTGATCTCCCCCTCGACGCCGAAGTCCTTCTCCACGCCGGCCAGGATTCTGCCCATCTCGGCCTCCACGTTCTCCAGCGGGTAGCGCGGCAGCACGCGGCAGTCGAGATGGAAGACGTCCTCGCCGGGCATGATGTTGACCGCGCCGACGTTGGCCTCCTTCTTGGTCGGGGTGAACGTGCTTTGCGGCGGATCGAAAACGTCGTCGCTGTCGCCGAACACCTCGGCCAGCTTCTCCAGCCGCACCACCAGGTGGGCCCCGGCGCGCATCGCGTTGGTTCCCTTCTCGGGCATCGAGGCGTGGCAGCTCTTGCCCGCGAGACGGAAGCGGGCCCACATGATCGCCTTTTCGGCGACCTCGATCTCGCTACCGTCCGCCGCGCCCCCGTCCGGAACGATGATGATGTCGTCCTCGCCGAACGGATTGCGCTGCTCGAGCACGTACCCGATCCCGAGCTTGGATCCGCACTCTTCGTCGGCGACGAACAGGATCGCGTAGTCGTGGGGAAGCTCGGCCTCGCACTCCTTGATCGCCTTGGCGACCATCACGGAGGCGACCAGCCCCTGGTGGTTGTCCTCCACCCCGCGCCCGTAGAGCGTGTCGCCGTCGACCTCGAGCTTCCACGGGTCGGTCTTCCACTCGCCGCGGTCCCCGGGCGGCACCACGTCGGTGTGGACCATCATCCAGGTGGTCCTTTCGCTCGAGCGGCCCGGAATCCTGGCGATCAGGCTCGGCCTGACGCCTTCGGGGACCCGGTCGTCCGGTGCCTCGATCCGTTCCAGATCCTCGATCCCGAGCTCGCGGAGGTACTTCTCCAGAAAGGCGACCTTGCGCGACTCGCCGGCCTGCTCGGGCGGCGGATCGTACTCGGGGCTCAGCGCCGGGATCGCCACCAGCTCGCGCTCCAGCTCGATGACTGCGTCGCGGTAGGACGCGATTCTTTCGACCACTTTCGAGATATCCATTCCTCTCGACCTCCTCGGGAGATGCCCCCAAGATAATAAATCGATACTAATGCCGCCCGCCGAGACGGTCAAATCCACAGGTCCGGACGAGCCGGGAATCGAACAGCGGCTTGACAGGAGCGCCCCTCGAATGGATAAAAGCTAACTCGATGCCGGCGCGGATGGCGGAATTTGGTAGACGCGCTAGGTTGAGGGCCTAGTGAGGGTTTCCCTCATGGGGGTTCGAGTCCCCCTCCGCGCACCGGGAAAGGCCGCTGGTTTCCCTTCCCTCTTCAAAAGAATCCACCGACAACGCCCTGTTTCGCCGTCCCCGCGCGCAGGCGATTCTCCGAAGATGGCAGGATTATTGCTAGCTTGTTCTCGAGATGGGGTTGGAAAGACCCAGGGAGAATGGCGCAAGACGTGTTGACATCGTTGAACAAAGCCGTTTGAATGCATCTCACCGTTCTCCCCGTGGCGGTGACGTCCCCATGAACGGAGAATGGGGACGCCTTGCTGAAAGGAACCCGTACCGTGCAAAAACGTCTGGTTATCATTCTGTGGACGACAGCTCTGTTGACCTCGACCGGCCTCGCCGCGGCCCAGGAGGGCGACGAGGAGGAACCGGAGGCTTCGGCCCTGGATGACCCTTACGCCACGGCCGAGGAGGAGGAGCCCGCCGCCGAGGAGGAGGAGCCCGCCGCCGAGGAGGAGGAGCCCGCCGCCGAGGAGGAGGAGCCCGCCGCCGAGGAGGAGGAGGAGCCCGCCGCCGAGGAGGAGGAGGAGCCCGCCGCCGAGGAGGAAGGTGAAGAGGAAGAAGGCGAAGAGGAAGAGGGCGAAAAGCCGTTCCGCCGCACGTTCGCCGGCACCTCTCTCAGCTGGGACAACTCCTTCACGGCCCGCTCGCTCGACAAGAGCTACCAGTACTCCTACAACCCCAACTACACGATGGGCTTCGGCCTCGCTCCGGTGTGGAACATCTCCGACGAGGTGAGCCTGTCCACCTCGATCGGGTTCGACACCGAGCTGACAAACAGCGACTTTTCCAACAAGAAGCGCGAGACGTTCTTCCGCGACATTCCTATCAACCTGGGTTACACGCACAGCTTCGACGTGAACGACGACGTCAAGTTCCGCACCGGGCTCAACGGCGGAGCGGTGCTGCCCACCTCGCGGATGTCCCGCTACACCACGATGTACACCTCGCTCAAGCTGGGCACCCAGGCCACCTTCTCGTTCCCCAACGTGCTCGAAGGGTTGTCCTTGGGCTGGAGGCCCAGCTTCACCAAGTACTTCCACGAGTCGGTGACTCCCAGGCCGGACGCCAACCCGCTGGACGAGACCCCGATTCCGGACACCGAGCGGGCCACCTCGACGCGCTACCAGGCGCTGGCCTACGACGCCTACGCGATCAACCCCACGTTCAGCGTGGCAAACACGCTGAGCCTCAATATCGGTCTGGTCTCCACCCTGTCGTTCAGCTTTGCCTACACCCACAATTACATTTACAAGTACGACCCCAGCGACATCGGCGGGACGGAAGACGGGTTCTGCACGGATCCGCAGGGCTGCGACGATCCTCGCGACACGGGTCACAACGAGCGCGGGATCTACAGCCAGAGCTTCTCTTACATGCTGAGCTACGGCCTGCCCGAGCCCGTGCAGATGCTCAGCCTCAACCTCGGCGCGGTCACCGCCTCCAACCAGCTCGCGCCGAGCGGCCAGTACCGCAAGCCGTTCTTCAACCGCGAGACGGTTATCACCTTCGGTCTCAGCCTGGACATCGACGGCGCGATCCGCGCCGCACAGGGCAAGGACGACGAGGAAGACGGCCAGGAGGAGGAGGAGGGCGAGGAAGAGTAGGTCCCCGCTCGCCCGCCGTCCCCGATGCCTCCCGACGAATCGCAGCAGAAAAACGGCGCCTCCCTCTTCCGCTGGCTGACGGTCGGCGTCGCCAGCTTCGGCGGCTGGGCGGCGGCCAACCTGTTGTTGCTCGCGGCCTTGCCCCTGCTGGCGCTGGTCGCATTGATCGGCCGTCGTCGCGGAGCGATCGCCCTGCGCCGTTTCGGCTCGTGGTTTCTGCGCCTGTTCTTCGTCCGTTACCTGAGCGCGGTGCGCCTGCTGCGCTTCGCCGAGCTGCCGGATCCGGAGTCGACCGGCGACGCGAGGCCCCGACTCTACGTGGCCAACCACCGCTCCTGGATCGACGCGCTGCTGGCGCTGGCTCTGTTTCCCGGCGTGCGCGTGCCGGTCGGCGCGGGCTACCTGCGGGTGCCGCTGCTGGGAACCCTGATCCGCTGGAGCGGATCGATCCCGGTCGACACCGCGAGCGCGGCCTCGGCGCTGGAAGGAATCGGCCGCGCCCGGCGAGCGCTGGAGGAGGGTGATTCCCTGTTCGCCTTTCCCGAGGGACGGCGCGCCGCCGGGCGGCGCCCGCTGCCCTTCTCGGACGTCTTTTTCCGCGTGGCGATCGAGACGGGAGCCCCGATCGTGCCGGTGGTGCTGCACTCCGACGAGCCGTACCTCGCGCCCGGACCTGGCAGCTGGTTGCCGAGGCGCCGCGCCACGTGGAGAATCCGTGTCCTGGAGGAATCGACCCCGGATCCGCGGGACAGGCCTGCGGATCTCGGCCGTCGAGCGCGCAAGCTGCTGGCAGACCAGCTGGCCGAGCTGGATCCGCCGGAAAGGACGAGATGAAAGACCTGCAAGTCGGACGAGAAGAAATCGAGGAGCTGCTGCCCCACCGCGAGCCGTTCCTGTTCGTCGACCGCGTGCTCCGGTTGGATGTCGACCGCGAGATCCTGGCCGAGCGCGAGCTGCGCGCAAACGAGCCGCAGTTCGCCGGTCACTTCCCGGGACGCCCGATCATGCCGGGCGTGCTGGTCACCGAGGCGCTGGCGCAGACTGCGGGGCTGTTGATCGCCCTGTCCGCCGAGCAGCGAAAAGAGCGTCCCGGGGGGCGCATCTTCTACCTGGCCCGCGCCGACATGAAGTGGACCGCGCCGGTCGAGCCCGGCGACACGCTGGAGCTGGAGGCGAAACTGCAAAGAGCCTTCGGAGCGTTGATCGCGTTTCGCGTGCGTGCCTACACTCGACGCACCGACGTGGCGAGCGGCTCGGTGACGTTGGCGCGCGTCGACGGATGATCTCGAGGGCGATGGCTGACGAAGAGGGCCGGAAAAGCCGGCGTCGCTGGTACGCGGTGCACGTCAAGTCCAACCAGGAGCGCACCACGACCCGCTTTTTGGAGGGACGCGCGGTCGAGGTCTTTCTGCCGACCTACCGCACCGTCTCCAGCCGCCGCGATCGACGCGTGGAGCTGGTCCGCCCGCTGTTCACCGGCTACCTGTTCGCGCGCGTGGATCCGCGCTCGCCGGAGAGGATCGAGGTGCTCAAGGCCCCTGGCACGGTGCGGATCGTCGGTTTCGGCGACGCACCCACCCCGGTCGACGACGAGGTGGTGGAGAGCCTGATGATCCTGGTGGGACGCGGGCAGGACGAGGTGCGCCCGCATCCGCTGGTGCGGGCCGGCCAGCGCGTGCGGGTCACGGACGGCCCGTTCGCCGGCGCCTCGGGTGTGCTCTCCGTCGTCGAGGGACGCCGGCCGCGCCTGGTGGTCGAGGTCTCCTTTCTCGGGCGGGCCGTGGCGGTTCCGGTCTCTGCGGAGCAGGTCCAGCCGTTGCTGCTCTGATCTATCCGCCGCCCAGCCCCAGCGCCCCGGCAAGCTGCTCGGCGTCCACGACCTTGGAAATCACCGCGTCTATCCCGGCCGAGGGCTCCAGCTCGTCCATTCTGGCGCCGGTCAGGATCACCGCAGTGGAAATGGAAGGATAGCGCTCGCGCCACCTGGAGGCGGCGTCCATCCCCTTGGGCTGATGGGGGCCGAGCAGGTGATCGCACAGGAGGTGGGTCACGGATCTCGCCTCCAGGATCGCCTCGGCGTCGGCGACGTTCTCGGCCGTCAGCAGCTCGTCGACCAGCGGGGACAGCATGCGGCGCAGTACGCGACAGACCGTGCTCTCGTCATCGACGACCAAAAGTACAGTTCGTGCCGACTGTTTCACTTCCACACCCTCCTTGGCACCCTCGGCGCCCTCCAAAGACCTTCCCTTGATAATGATTATCCGTATTGACCGGAAAGTCAACGAACGGCGGCGAATCGCCCCAGATCGCCGCCTCGCCGCTTTCGCCGCCGTTTCCGATCTCGACCGAGACACGGGCGGACCGCGCGCCGGCTGGTTTTCGACTCTCGGCCGCTTGCGGCACGGTGCTTGCTGGTCGACTCCGGCATGTCTCCTCTGCCCGCGATTGCCGCCTCGTTCGCCGCCGGAGCCGGCCTGGGCCTGCTGGCTCCTACCACGGCGATCGGAGCGATCGCGGCGGCGGCGATCGGAGCCACTGGATTCTCACTGGCGAGGCGAGCCGGGACAGGCCTGCTGCCGGTGGCGGCCGCGCTCGCGCTGGCTCTCGGTTGGCTGCGCGCGCCGCCGCCCGAGGATCTGCCGCGCGCGCCGGCGCCGCGGGAACCGTGCCAGCGCGCGCTGCGAGGGACGCTGGCGCGGCCGGTGCTGACGGTCGAGGGACGCCACCGGCTCGCGATCGACCTCGACGCCTGCACGGGCTGCCTGAGCGAGCCGCGCGTCTCGGGATGGCGCCGCTGCGGCGGACGGCTCTACGTCATCGCCCTGGAGGGTGCGCGACCTCGTCTGCGGCAGGGCGATCTGGTGCGCCTGCGGAGCACGGCTCGGCCATGGCGGCGCCCGGCCAACCCGCCCGGCGGAAAACGAGCCGAAGAGAGTCTCTCTCTTTCGGCTGTGGTCCCCCACAGCGGGGCAATCGCGCTGGAGGAAGCGCGCTCGCGACCGACCGCCGAGCGAGTGGATCGACTCCGCTCCGGGTTGGCGAGATTCTGGACCGAAGCGCTCGACGAGGCTCCCTCGCGCCTGGCGCGCGCCCTGGGCCTGGGCCAGTCCGCCGCGCTCTCCGGCGAGCAGCGCGAGGCCTTCCGGCGGACCGGCACCGCCCACCTGCTGGCGATCAGCGGCCTGCACCTGGGCCTGGTCGTGCTGGCGGTCTTCTGGCTGCTGCGCCTCGCGCTGCTGCGCGTGCCCCCGTTGGCCAGGCGCCTGGATTCGGCCCGGATCGCCGCGGCGGCGACCATCCCGGTCGCGGTCGCCTTCACCCTGCTGACCGGAGCCCGTACTCCGACAATCAGGGCCTGCGCGATGGCGGTATTCATGCTCTCCGGGCGGGCTCTCGCGCAGCGGGGACGCGCGCTGGAATCCCTCGCGCTGGCCGGCGCGGCGCTGCTGGCCGCGGACCCGACCTCGCTGGCCGAGCCCGGCTTCCAGCTCAGCTTCGCGGCGGTGCTCGCCTTTCTGCTGGTGCTGCGTCCCGGCGCCGGGGAGAAAAAGCTCGCGACCCTGCCCGGCGGGGACGACGCCGAGAAGGGAAAGCTGCGATCCGGGCTGCGATCCGCGGCCGGCTGGTTTGCCCGCCTGCTGCGCTCCACCCTCGCCGCCTCGGCCGCGACCGTGCCGCTGGTGCTGCTGCACTTCGATCGCGCCTCGGTGGTCGGCGTGCCGGCCAACCTGCTGGCCGTCCCGGCGGTCAGCCTGCTGGTGCTGCCCGCGGTGCTGGTCACCGAGCTGGTCGCTGTCTTCTCTCCGGCGGCCGCCTCGATCGCGGCGCGGGCGGTGGGGCCGCTGCTGGCGTCCCTCGAAAACTCGCTGCGCTCCCTGGCCGAGCTGCCGTGCGTGATCTCCGACCCCTCACCGCTGGTCGTGGCCGGGGTGTTCGCGCTCGCCGTCGCGGTGCTGCTGCTGCTCGCGGGAAAGCCCAGGACCGCGGCGATACCGGGCGCCGCCTTTGCGCTGCTGGTCTCGGCGGCGATCGCGCTCGACGCTCCGAAGATCCCCCGCGATCGCCTCGCGGTCGACTTCCTCGACGTCGGCCAGGGGGACTCCTCGCTGGTCACCTTTCCGTGCGGCGAGCACTGGCTGATCGACTGCGGCGGAACCGCCGGCCGCGATCCCGGCGCAGACGTGGTGGCTCCCGTGCTGGAACGGCTGGGCGTGGAGCGACTGGAGACGGTGGTGCTGACCCACCCGGACCCGGATCACGTCGCCGGCCTGCCCGCGATCGCGCGCGGCTTCGAGGTGGGTCGCATCTGGGACAACGGCCAGGGCGCGGACGAGGGCGCCCACCCGGCCTACGCCGAGCTTCTGGACATCGCCGAGCAAGAGAGCATCCGGGTGCGTCGCACGCGCGAGATCTGCGGCGAGCACCGGGTCGGCGAGGCGACCCTCGAGGTCTTGCACCCCTGCCACGACCGGGTCGGCTACGATCCCACCCTGGAGTTCAACGACAACTCGATCGCGATGCGCATCGACTACGGTCGAACATCGTTCCTGCTGACCGGCGACCTCAGCGCGGCCGGCGAGCGGATCCTGCTCGAGAACGACGCCCGCCTGCGGGCAGACGTGCTGAAGCTGGGCCACCACGGCAGCCGCAGCTCCTCGACCCCGGAGCTTCTCGAAGCGGTCTCACCGGCGGTGGCGGTCGCCAGCTGCGGCCCCTGGAACCGCCACGGAATGCCGCACCGCAGGGTCCGCCTCGCGCTCGCAGAGCGGACCATCTCTCTGTTCCGCACCGATCGCCAGGGAGCGATCCGCGCCACCAGCGACGGCGACCGGATCGCAATCAGCGCCACGAGAGCTATCGGAGCAGACCGCGAGCGGGAGTTGACAGGCAGATGAGCGTGGGTAATACTCTTGGTAGAAACTATGGTATAACGATGGCGAGCGTCAAGACAGCGATTTCCGTGCCTCGAGAGGTCTTCGAGCAGGCCGACCTGCTCGCCGAAGAGCTGGGGATCTCCCGCAGCCGCGTCTTCGCGCTGGCGGTGGAGAGGCTGGCCCGCCTGTTGGAGAACCGCCGATTGCTCGAGGAGATCAACGCAGCCCACGCCGACGGCGGAAGAGGGGCCGGCGAGGAGCGGATCCGCGACGCGATGCGCGACAAGCACCGCTCCCTGGTGCGGGATCAATGGTAGCCAGGCAGGGGGATATCTTCTGGATCGACCTCGGTTGTCCGTCCGGATCGGGTCCGGGCTACAGGCATCCTCACGTCGTGATTCAGAACGATCTGTTCAACAAAAGCGAGATCAGAACAGTGGTGGTCTGCGCCCTGACCACCAACAGGAGGCTCGCCGCCTCGCCGGGAAACGTGCCGCTGAAGAAGAAGACGGCCAACCTGCCCAAGAGCTGCGCGGTCGACGTCTCGCAGATCTTCACCGTGGACAGGCGAGAGCTGGTGGAGAAGATCGGCACCCTCTCTTTCGAGACGGTGCGCCGCATCCTGGACGGAGTCCGCCTCTTGACCGAGCCGCGGGACGTGGAGCCGTAGCCGCTCGTCGGGTGGAGCGCTCGACCGCGACGCCCTTTTTGCAGGACGATCGCGCTTGGCTATAATCGATGTGTGAGCTTCACAGAGCACATGGCGCGGCTGCCGCGATCGGTGGCCGACGCGGTCGAGGAGATGGTCGCGCGGGACGAGCTCGACCTCGTGCTCCTCTTCGGCTCGAGAGCGCGCGGCGAGCACGGACCGATGAGCGACGTCGACCTCGCGGTGCGGGCGAACGAGAACGTCGAGGACGTTCACGATTGGAAGCTCGCGACTCTGGCGCGACTGGCCGGACCCGTCCAGAGCGTAGACCTCGTGCTCATCGAGCAGGCCTCCCTGGCCCTGCGCTACCGCGTCGCTCGAGACCGCCTTCCCCTGTGGACGCGGGACGAGCGCGCGCTTTTTGCGTTCCGCTTCGAAGCCGTGCGCGACTGGCTCGACTTCGAGCCCGTGATACGCGCCCACGACGCCGCCCTGGTCCGTCGAGTCGCCGACGGGACCTTCGGAGAGGGGAAGCCTCGCGATGGTTGATCTCGACGTGATCCGCACTCGGATCGAGCACGCCGAGGAAGCGTTGCGCCGTCTCGCCGTGATCCGCGCTCGCGGTCGGGGAGCGTTCCTCGCCGAGTGGGAGAATCGCGACATCGCCGAGCGGAACCTGCAAACGCTGATCCAGGCCGTGATCGACGCGGGCAACCACATCGTCACGGACGCCGGCTTGGGTGCCCCGGTGCGCTACGCCGACATCCTCGAGAAGATGGCGCGGGCCGGAGTGATCGCCGACGACTCCGCTGGGACGCCGTCTTCGGGCGCGGCGACGCGCGACGCGAGGCAGGGAACCTCCACAGAGCAATTGACAGATGCATGATTCGTGCATATTCTTAAGCGCGAAAGTACATCTTGGATATCGAGCAATGCGAACCACCCTGAACATCGACGAGGAGCTTCTCGACCGCGCGCGATCCCTGACCGGCATCTCGGGGAAGACCGCGCTCGTCCGGGCGGGCCTCGAGGCGCTCGTCGAACGCGAGAACGCGCGCCGCCTGGCCCGGCTGGGCGGGACGCTCCCAGAGCTTCGCGAGGTCCCTCGCCGGCGCCCCGAGTCGGAAACCGTCCCGTGATCCTGGCCGACACCTCGATCTGGGTCGATTTCCTGCGGCGAGGCGAGCCGGCGCTCGCCGGGCTCCTCGAGCGTGGCGAGGTGCTCGTCCACGAGATGGTAGTCGGCGAGCTCGTGCTCGGCGGCCTGCCGCGCGACGGCGAGATCCCGTCGCTTTTCGAGAGCCTGCCGCGCGCCGGCGCAGTGACCCACGGCGAGCTCGTCGCGTTCGTCCACGAGCACGGTCTCGCCGGCGCAGGCGTGGGCTACGTGGACGCCCACCTGCTGGCCGCGACCGCTCTCGAGCCCGGAGCGCGACTGTGGACGCGGGACGAAAAGCTCGCAAAGCTCGCCGAGCGCCTCGGGCTCGCCTGAGCGGACGAGATCTATCACCTTTGAACATACCGCCGGATGACGTCGCTTGCGGAACACCAGATAGTGCGACATAATGGTTCCATAAAGGAGCCATTATGGATCATAGAGAAACGGTTACTCTCTCCATCAAGAAGGTTCCTGGCACGCTCAAGCGCCGCCTGACTCGCCGGGCCGCGGCCGCGCACCGCAGCCTGAACGGCGAGCTGCTCCACATCCTCGAGTCGGCCGTGGCAGAGGCCCGGCCCGACGAGGAGGAGATCGAGGAACGGCTCGAGCGGCTGAAGGCCGTCCGGGAGGCGATTGGAGGCCCGGGGATGACCGACGAGCAAGTCGAAGCGGCCATCGCCGAGGGACGGCCTTGATCGTCGTCGACACCAACCTGGTCGTGCCGCTCGTGATCCCGGGCGAGAGAACGGAGATCGTCGAGCGACTCTTGCGATGCGACCCGGCCTGGCGGGCGCCGCCGCTCCTGTTCTCGGAGCTGCGCAACGTGCTGCTGGCCTACTTTCGAAAAGGGCTGGCGACCCGTGCCCAGTGCCTGAGCGCGATCGAGGCCGTCCGCGGGCTTCTCGACTCCCGGGCCGAAGACGAGCCGGATGACAGCCACGTGCTCCGGCTCGCCGGCGATTCGGGATGCACAGCGTACGATTGCGAGTTCGTGGCCATGGCCGAGCGGCTGAGATGCCGGCTCGTCACCTGGGACAGGCAGGTGCTCGCGGCGTTCGGTGAGCGGGCCGTCACTCCCGAGGGCATTTGCGGCTGAAAAGAGCCCCGCCGGCCGGACCGAGCAGAGCCCGCCAGTCCTTGCATCCTTGCGGCCCGGAGCCCGTATCAGCTCGCAGCTAGTGCCGAGTCAACCTCTCCCGTTCGGGTGAGAGCTGCCCCTGCCTGCGTATCCCGGCATCGGACACCAAGGCCCGGGTGTCAGACACCAAGAACAAACAACAGCAGTATTCGCCGGCCGAAGCATATCCGGCCGGGCTGCCGCCTGACATCTCGGCTGTTCCCGCCCCGAATCGGTCGCCGGCGGCCGATTCTCGCCCCGGCTCGCCCCCCGATCTCGTCCGTTTTCTTCTGGAAACCGAGCTTCGGGCGCACCCCGGCGCCCGGCGCCGCGTTCGGCGGCGTCACTTCCCCCTTCGCCCCTGCCGATTCAGCCCGGCTAGACGTACCCGCTCCAGTACCGGTGCTTGGGCCTGTAGGGCTCGATGATCGGCGGCCTGAACGTGCCCGCCGGAAACTCGCGCCAGTAGTCCCCGGCCAGGTAGTCGC
>JAWOBP010000160.1:0-9857 GCA_046484285.1 Polyangia bacterium | reverse complement strand
AGCCAGACGTCCCCCTTGGAGCGATATTCGTCAGAACAAACCGTCAGTTCTACGCAGTCGAGGCCTACTGGGACTGGGTCAGGGTGCGGCGTTACGCAGATGTCGTGCCGATATACGAAGCGAACTGAACGCAGGGGAGGCACCACGGGATGAATATCGAGATCTGGACGCATAGCATAGCGGCCGTCGCGCTGCTTGCCATTGCCGCCGGCTGTACGTTGATCACCGAGGACTACCCCATGCAGCCCGGCGACACCGCGTCCGATGCGGATGCCGACACGGATGCGGACACAGATACCGATACGGACACGGATACGGACACGGACACTGATACCGACACCGATACCGACACCGATACCGACACCGATACCGACACGGACACCGGCGGCTCCTGCTCGGGCGTGGTCTGCAACGACCCGCCTGACAACGACTGCGCCGACGGTACCAGCATCAACGTGTACAACGCCGTGGGCTGGTGCGATTCGGGGGAGTGCTTCTACTCCAGCCACTCCGAGCAGTGCGACCCGGGCAACTGCACGGGCGGCGTCTGCGAGCTGAGCCCCTGCCAGGGCGTGACCTGCAACCTGCCGCCCGAGCCCGAGTGCGAGGGCGACGATCTGCGCGTCTGGGCGCCGGTCGGCTACTGCTCTCCGGTGGGAGGGCAGCCGCAGTGCAGCTACGCCTCGAGCCTGGTGAGCTGCGACGGCGCCTGCCAGGACGGTCAGTGCTCCGGCAACCCCTGCGCCGGCGTGGTCTGCGAGAGCCCGCCGGCGCGCTACTGCGACGGCGAGACGCTGGTGGTCTTCGACGTGGTGGGCCACTGCTCGGGCGGGGAGTGCCTCTACGGCCAGCAGGAGGTGGCCTGCGGCTCGGGCTGCGAGGACGGCCACTGCGTGGAGGACGACCCCTGCGCCGAGGTGACCTGCGACCAGCAGCCGGCGAGCTACTGCGTGGACGGCTCCACGCTGCGGACGTTCGCCGCGCTGGGGACCTGCGACCAGGGGGCCTGCCACTACGACCACGAGGACGTGCTCTGCGACGGGGGCTGCCTGGACGGCCAGTGCCAGGGCGACCCGTGCGCGGGAGTGGTCTGCGACGACCCGCCGCCGGCCTACTGCCAGGACACCGCCACGCTCGTGCACTGGGACGGGGCGCCCGGCACCTGCGAGGCGGGGGTCTGCCAGTACGGCACGGTGGAGCAGAGCTGCGAGGGCGACTGCCTGGAGGGAGAGTGCGTGAACGACCCGTGCGCCGGGGTGATCTGCATGACCCCGCCCGCGGACCACTGCGACGCGGACACCCTGGTGGAGTACCAGGTCCCGGGGGCGTGCGTGGGAGACGGCTGGTGCGAGTACGGCTCCAACGACACGGAGTGCCCCTACGGCTGCGAGGCAGCAGACTGCCTCGGCGGCCCGGATGCGGATACGGATACTGATACGGACACCGACACCGACACGGACACCGACACCGACACGGATACCGACACCGACACCGGCACCTGCTTTCCGCAGGCTTACACCGCCTGCGCCGACGGCGATGTGTACTGGTTCGATTCCTGCGACCAGCAAGGAGAGATCGCCGAGGACTGCAACGAGCACCAGTACTGCACCGAGGAGCTGGGGGATCCCACCTGTGTCTGCCTGCCGGGCTGGGTGGGAGAGCAGTGCGACACCTATGTCTGCGATACGGTGGAGAACTCGGGCGAGACCTGCGCGGAAGAGCAGGTCATCACGATCGGGCGCGACGACCTGGACCTGTGGTGGTCCTACGCGAGCACATCACCCTACGACGACGACATCGATGTCGCGTGCGACGCCCAGGGACAGCCGGGGCGCGACGTCGCCTATCGAGTCTGGCTGTTCGCCGGCGAGACGTTGACCGTCGTGGTGGGGCCGCACGAGCCGGAGACGAATCTGTCGTTGCTGCTCTTCGCCCCCTCCGATCCGTGGGCACCCGGAGCCTGCTCGTCTAGCGAGTTGGAGGAGTGCTCTACGGGCGGCGCCGGAGATCAGATGGTGGTGCACACCGCCCCGTACGACGGCTGGCGGTACCTGGTGGTCGACTCTGCGGACTCCGCGATGCACGGCGATTTCGGCCTGGGAGCCTGGCTCTCGGATCCGGCGTTGGGCCAGTGCTACGGCGGCAGCATCGTGGAGCCCTGCCTGACGACGCACGAGGTCGAGCTGGACTGGAGCGACGGAGAGGTGATCTGGCCGATGACCGCGGACGAGTCGTCGGTGATCTCCGGGATGCACTACATCTACACGACACAGGCCTACGAGGGCGGAGCCTTCCTGGAGTTCTCGCTGCCCTGCCAGGACACCTGGTACCTGTGGGGGCTGAGCTGGGTCTGGTCCGCGGGCGACGCGCCCGACACTTTCGTGTACGCGGTGGATGAGCAAGAGCCGGTGGAGTGGGAGATCCAGTCCGCGGAGTCCTCGTGGGTCTGGGAGCCGCTGCGCGACGAACTGGGAGATCCGTGGGCGGCGGATCTGCCCAACGGCGAGCACACTCTTTCGGTCTGGGGCGGCGAGTCCACCGGTGATATGCTCTGGGAGCACCCGGCGCTGGGGACGGTCGTGATCACCAACGATCCGGGCTTTTCCCCTGCGAACCCTTGAGCGCGGCGATATCTGCGCGAGGATCGAGTGGATCGAAGAGAGGCGATGATCGGGAAGATGCCAAAGACCGTCGACCCTGCCAGGGGGATCATCGCCGTGGCGCTGCTGCTAGCCGCGGCGCTCGCGGCTTCGAGCTGTTGCGACGATTTGCGAATCAGGCTGGGCCGGGTTCGCGATTTTCTCTCCGGCGTCTACGAGCTGACCGTCGAGGTGGACATCTCGGGTTTTGCCGAGACGAGCTTCGACGGCGACGTGGCAGGCTGGGCTCGCATTCCCCGGCTGTCGCTCAGTGAGATCGACGCGGATCTGGCGGCTTCGAGCTACTCTTCGGCGCAGGCCAGCTTCGACGTGGACTGGGACGCGTCCAGCGAGAAGATCGAGATGCTCGCCGTAGAGGAGGCCTACGGCGTGGGCGCCAGACCGTTGATCCTGATGAAGTGGAAGGGCGATCGCTTCACCGTGGACAAGGGCGTCTGTTACCTGAGCTGGGTGGAGGGCAGCCGGATCGAGCTGGCGGCGGCCTACTGCGGAGAGAGCACCGGCGCGATGTACTGCGAGATGAGCGAGGGATACCCCGAGAACGCCAGCTGCGTCGGCTGCGACGCGGACGGCCAGTGCGTTCCGTGCAAGATGGACAAGAGGCTGGGTGCCTGCCTGCCGCCCGAGGAGAAGAGCGGCAGCGTGGATATAGACGTGGACATAGACATCGACATCGATCTGGATGTCGACGTGGCGCGCTGAGATGCTCGTTTCCGACAGAGCGGTTGTGCTCGTTCTCTCGTGCTGCTGCGCGCTGGCCTGGTCGTCGGCGCCGGGAGTCGCGGCGGCCCAGCAGGAGGCGGCCGAGGGAGCGGAATCCGCTCCGGAACAGGTCGTAACCGAGAGCGCCGAGCCCCCGCAGCTTCCCGGAGCCGAGCAGGAGACGGTCGCCGTCGAGGAGAACACCGAGACGGGAGAGGCGTCCCAGGCGCCGCCGGAGCCGGTCGAGTACCACCGCGGCTTCTTCTTCCGCATGAACCTCGGGCTCGGTTGGAGCTGGATCTTCGGCAGAGGGACGCTCAGCCCGGCCAAGGGGCTGAGGCGGATCGACGATCCCGAGCACCATTCTCCGGCGCTCTCGCTGGCGCTCTCGCTGGGCGGCGGGCTGAGAAGCTTCGCCTTGCACCTGGGCGTGCTGGTCGAGCGGATGGTGCTGCGCGCCAGGGACCCGGTCGAGATGGGGTTCACCCTGCTGGGGATCGGCGGCGGCCTGACCTACTACTTCACCGAGCACGATTTCTTCGCCACGGCGCGGGCCAGGCTGGTCGGCCTGATGCTGTACCAGCCGGGCGTGCTGTGCGACGACTTCTTCGAGGACAAGTACCAGTGGTACGGCGGCCCCGGAGTCTCGCTGACTCTGGGCAAGGAGTGGTTCGGAGACGACGAGGGCGGGGTCGGGCTGGGAATCCAGGGAAGCTGGGCGCGCCTGGAGAAGGACAGCGGCACGAGATTCGACTACGCCAGCGTGCTCGTGCTGCTGACCGTCTCGCACTTCTGATTTTTGGACCGCCGCGCCGAGGTCTTCCGGCGCTTTCGGGCTACGGTCGCGTCTCTTCGCCGACCCACCGCAGGTAGGATTCCGCTCCGCGCTCGACGGGCAGGGCGATCACCTCGGGCTCGTCGTAGGGGTGCAGCTCGACGACGCGTCGCTCCAGCTCCGGATAGCGCGCGGAGGTGGTCTTGCAGACCAGCAGCACCTCGGGATCGTCGTGCACCGCCCCTTCCCAACGGTAGAAGGATCGGACCGCCGGCAGCAGGTTGACGCAGGCCGCCAGTCTCTCGCGGACCAGCGCGCCTGCCAGCTCGGCCTCCCCGGCGCCGGCCGGCGCCGTGATCAGAACCACCAGGTGCTCCTCGCTCATCGAATCCTCCCTGTGCATTCTTGCGGTGCGGCTGCAAGGCTCCTATTCTAATGAAAAAGGAACGTTCGAGTCATCTTCGTTTTTCTTCGAAGTAGAACGAGACATGAAAACCGTCCGAGGATTTACCAGCGCGCCTCTCGTCGTATTCGCCGTGCTCGCCCTCTCCTCCTGGCGCGGGTGGGCCGAGCCTCCCGCGCCTCCCGAGCAGCAGCATCCGCCGCCGGACGAAGGTGATCCGCCGGCCGAAGCCGCTGCGGAGGAGGTCGGGGAGGAGCGCGACGGGGAGATCGCGGAGGAAGGCGAGGAACAGAGCGTTTTCGGCTGGTTCACCTTCTCGCCCCAGGTGGGCGCCGCGATTTTTCCACAGGCGGATATCACGGTCAGGGGCGTCGACCTCTCCATCGAGAAACGCGCGGCGTTCGTGGGCAAGCTTCACTTCGACCTCGGCGGCGACGGAATCGGGTTCGAGCTGGCTCCGCTTTTTGCGATCGAGGGGTCGGGAAAGAAGCTCAGCGACCTGAGCGTCGACACCGGGCAGGGGGTCGGCGGAGGTCTGGGCGGCGATTTCGTCGCGGTCGGCGGCCAGCTGGCCCTGGTCTTCCGCATTCCGGCCGGGCGCTACTTCTTTCCCCACATCGGCCTCGGCTTCCACGGCGCCTACCTGGCCAGCGACTCGGTCGACTACGGCGCCGAGCTCTACGGCCGCGTCCCGATCGGTTTCAGCTGGTACTGGGGAGACAGCTTCGCGATGACGGTCGACATCGGCGTGATGTACGGCGCCACCGGGCTCAGGCTGAAGCAGACCAAGTCATATGACGAGATGCTCGGGGAGGCCGCCGAGGAGCAGGGCATCGACCCGGCGGAGCTGGAGGACGCCCCCCAGGATCTCAACGATCCCTACTACGACCAGTTCGACTCGGATCAGCGACAGTCGTTGATGGAGGCCGCGATCGCCCAGCAGGCGCGTTTCGGGGCCGGCTTCGGTTTCGACTTCATGATCGGAGTGAGGTTCCCGTAGAAGCCGGCGGCGACCCCGGATGCGATCAGTCGGGCGAGACGAACCAGGTGTGCAGGCCCTCGGTCAGAATCGCCTGCTGGTAGGAGTACTGCAAGCCCTGGGAGCTGTCCTGCTGGATTCCAGAGGTGGCGTAGCCTCCGTCGTTGTAGTAGGCGTCCCCCGTGTCTGTGTCCACGTAGCAGAAGTGGATCTTGCCGGTGTCGCCCTCCAGCACCATGCGGATGTCGTAGTCGCTGGAGGCGCCCCCGTAGGCCGGGACCTGCCACTGGACCTCGAACAGGGTCTGACCGCCTTCGTCCCAGCTGTGGTGGAAGACGCCCCCGTCGGTTGAGTACTCCGGTTCCATCTCGCTCCAGTAGGGCGCAATGAACGGCATGTCGATGTAGGGATCGCCGGTGGGAATCTGGTACCAGCCGCCGCTGTAGGAGTTGGCCTGGCCGAACGAGACCAGCCCGTCCCAGGCGACGTAGGCGTCGCTGTAGAGCTGGCCGTAGAGCTGGAACTCGGTCCCCATCGAGACCTGCACCACGCTTCCCCAGTACATCTCGATCTGCGTTCCGTCCTGGGAGATGTCCGGGCAGACCGAGACGTCGTCGTCGGTCGCTCCCCAGTACCCGTAGGCGTCCGGCCCGAAGAGGGTGGGCGGCGCGTCGATCACGTCGAACGTCAGCTCGAGAGGACCGTCCGAGACTCCGTCGCCCTCCACTGCGACGTGGACCGTGACGCTCTCGCCCGAGTCGTTCTCCCAGAACAGCGAGCCGCCCGCGCTGTTGTCCAGGCACTGGCTCGAGGCGCAGCTCTCGGCGAGCTGGATCGTGACCGGCGTGCTCGAGCCGTCGCTCGCGGTCAGCCAGTCTCCGGCGGGCACCTCGAGCCGGAACCAGACCTCGCTGCCGGTCGTCTCGGCGCAGCCGTTGGCCGCCAGGCCGACGAAGCCGTCCGTGTAGTCGCCCAGATCGTCGCTCCAGTCGTGCGGCATCGTCTCGTCGCTCAAGTCGATCGCGGTCGAGCAGAAGTCGCCCTGCGCGGCCGGGCCCACGTCGATCACGGCGCTGACCGAGGCTCCGTTGTCCCAGGCGCTGACCGCCTTGACCACCGCCCAGACCGGGACCGTCGAGTCCGCGCCGTTGTACCAGTTGATCCTCTCCGGCTCGTCGGCGCTCGCCACGCAGCCGGTCGCCGGGCAATCCGCGGCGAGGTAGACGGCGCTGTCGGTGGAGGAGGTCTCCTCGAGGAAGACCACGTTGCCCGGCGGGACGTCGACCACCCACCACGCGTCCGCGCCCTCGGCCGGCGCGCACCAGGAGGACGGCCAGGCCGGACCGTGGTTCCAGAGATCGGCCTCGACCAGCGCGGGCAGCCCGGTCTCGTCGACGTCGAAGGCGGTCGTGCAGGCGTCCCCCGCCGGGATCGATTCGCGGTAGAACGCCAGATCGACCGGGCCGCCCACCACGGCCGAGGAGATCGCCTCCACCGCGAGGTGAGCCGGGGCCGAAACAGCGCTGTCGTTGTACCAGATCGCCTCGTCCTCGCCGTGGGAGAGGCAGCCGTCCCCGTCGGCGCAGCCTTCCACGAGCTGGATCTCGGTCGGGATCGCCGAGATCTGCTCCGCGATCAGCCGCTGGCCGGCGCCGGTCGTCACGTCGAGCCAGACGTCGCGCCCCGCGGCCCAGCCGCAGCCGTCGGCGGTCTCCAGCGTCTGGCTGTCCATGTAGTCGGCCCATGAGCCGCTCCAGGCGCTCTCGGCCTCGGGGATCTCGATCGGATCGACGCACAGATCGCCTTCGACCGAGATCTGCCAGGAGAACGACACCTCCCAGCCGTCCGCGACCGGATCGGCGTCGGCCGCCTCGACTGCCACGTAGACCAGCTCGTCGGCCGGCGAGATGTTGAGGTGGTCGACGACCTCGCCGGCGCTGCTCGCCGCGCACGCTCCCGCCTCGCAGTCCGCCAGCACGTGCAGCGTGGTGTCGCTGGCCGAGCTCTCGGTCGCGGTCAGCTTTTCCCCCGAGGGGACCTCCACCGCGTACCAGGCCTCGGGTCCGGCAGCCTCGGCGCAGCCGTCACCGCCCCAGAAGCCGTCGCCGATCTCGGCCCACAGCCCGTCGAAGAGGGTCGTGTCTCCGGCAAAGACCGGAATCGCCGAGCCGCAGAAGTCGCCCTCGGCCGGAGTGTAGACGTCGATCTCGATTTCCAGCGTGTCGATCGCGCTCGCGCCGACCGCGCCGGCGACCAGCAGCACCGTGCGCGCGGTCTCGGCGGTGTTCTGCCAGACCGCCAGCTGGGGTTCGGCCGAGAAGAAGAGAGCGTCCGTGGCCGCGCAGCTGTCGACGATCGCGAAAAACGCGTCCGGCCCGGCCGGCCTGGTCGCGGTCAGCACGTCTCCGGCCGGCACGTCGATTTCGTGCCAGACGTCGGGACCGCTGGTTCCCGGACAGACGCCGGACGGGCAGGTGTGGTTGAACAGGGGGTTGTCGTCGCTCCAGCTCGCGGGCAGCGCGCTCTCGTCCACGTCGATCGCGCCGCCGCAGGTGTCGCCGTCGGGCAGCGGCGTCAGCGTGGCCGTGCCCGTGTACTGGCCGGTGTCCGCCTGGTAGTTCTGGACGAAGGCGTGCACATGAACCGTCTCCTCGCCGGTGTTGGTGTACTCGAAGCTGGTCGCCGTGTAGCTGTCGGTGCCGAGCTCGCAGCTCGCGCAGTCCAGCGAGTAGCCCAGCAGGTAGCCGTAGTAGGTGTCGCCCGCGGCCTCGAAGGTCAGCGCGGTGGCCGGCGGCACGGGAACGTCGAACCAGACGTCCTCGCCGTAGTAATAGGACTGGCCGCACCCGCTCGGCATCTCGTCCAGCTCGTAATCGGCGGCCGTCAGCGATTCGCTGTGGGGGTAGGGACCGTCGAGCGGCACGCCGTCGAGACAGGTCTCTCCGTGCTTCTCGTAGCGGTCGAAGCTGATCTCCATCGCGGCCTGGCTGATCGCGAAGTCCGTCTCCACCGCCACCATCCACAGCGCGTCCTGGTCTCCGATGTTGGGCCACACCAGGCGGTTGACGTCCGAGGCCAGGCACTGCTCGGCGTCGCAGCCTTCCACCACGTTGATCCCGACGGTGGCGCCGTTGGTCTTCTCCACGTCCAGCGTGTGGCCGGCCGGGACGCTCAGCTCGAACCAGGCGGTGGTGCCGCCGCTGTCGGAGCAGTTGGGCAGCGTGCTGTCGAAGGTGTCGGTCTGGAAGTGCGACCAGTTGTCGTCCATTTCGAACAGGGCCGGCTCGTTCGGGATCACGATCGGGTTTTCGCAATCGTAGCCCTCGGTCGCCGAGTCGGTGTCGCCGTCGCTGTCGCTGTCCGAGTCGGTGTCGCCGTCGCTGTCCGTGTCGGTATCGGAATCCGAGTCCGAGTCGGAATCGCCGTCGACATCGGTGTCGCCGCCGCTGTCGCTGCCCGTGCCGGTGTCGGTGTCGTCGTCGTCCTCGGTGCTGGCGCTGTCCGCGCAACCGAAAGCCGAGCCCAGGCAGATCAATCCCGCGCAGACGAAGCTCTTCGAATAGAAGCGAAGCATTCTCTTCCCTCCAGTATTGCGTGATCTCTTTGCCGATCGTGCCATGAGTCGCCGCCGAGGGGTGGGATTGTTTGAAAAAAATAAATCAAAATACGAGATCAGCCGATTCCCGGCGACGGGACGCGGGCTCGAACAATCCGCGCTGTGGGGAGATCGTTTCCGGCCGGGGGCCAGCGGCCGGCGGTCGATCGCGATACCCCGACTCGAACCGATTTGCCGGCCTTTTCGGCCCCAACCATGGGATGGACGGGTGGATTGCCGGTGCAACAAGATCGAAGCGGCCGGTGCGCTCACATCACCGGCACCTCGCAGAGGCTGGCGGGGACCTCGTCGTCGCCGATGTACTCGTCCTGGCTCACCGCGTCTCCGTAGCCGAGCTGGCCGTCGTCGTTTCTACCCCAGCACCTCAGGGTGCCGCTGGCCATCACCGCGCAGATGTGGGAGCCGCCGGCGCTGACCCGGGTCACCGCTCCTCCCACGCTGATCGGATCGACGTCGGCGGGAGACTCGTCGTCACCGACCATCTCCCCCGCCTCGTAGGACCAGATGCCCCAGCATTTCAGCCCTCCACCGGCAAGGACAGCGCAGGTGAAACCGCCGCCCGCCGAGATCTGGACGACCTCGGCGCCGACGTCCACCGTGCCGACATCGACCGGCAGCTCGTCGTCGCCCACGTTCTCCGTGTTGCCGTAGCCGAGCTGACCGCCCGCACCGTTCCACCCCCAGCAGACCACGTCGCCGCCTTCGAGGATCGCGCAGGTGTG
>JAWOBP010000153.1:0-14139 GCA_046484285.1 Polyangia bacterium | reverse complement strand
CTGTTCAGTGTGTCAGGGACCCTGAACAAGATCTGTCAAATTCGCTCGAAGCCGGCCTGTTGGAAGTGCTCGTCGAGGGTCAAGGCCTCCGCGATTCCGCGGCTGCTCATCAGCTCGAAGCTGGCGCAGTCCACCAGGCTCAGGCGCCGTCTGTCCTCGCGCAGCAGTCTTTCCACCGCCTTGCGGTGCAGCCCGGCCGAGACCTGCTCCACCTCGAGCAGGGGCAGGATCCGCAGGTGCAGGTCGCGCACGGCCGGCATTCCGATCCGGTGCTGTAGCAGCGCGGTTGTCTCCACCACCACGTAGGAGCTGGTCAGCAGCTTCCTGCCGCGACCCGCGGCTCGCTCGAACGCCTCGGCCACCTCTGCGTGGCCCTGCTCGGTCCCGACCAGGAGCGCGTAGAGCGCCGAGGTGTCGACGAAGACGCTCACGGCTCATCCTTTGCGGCGTACGCCTCGGCCAGGTTCCGGTCGTGTCGGACGGCCGCGTCGGTGGCGCCGGACGGGTCGGCGTGCCGGCCGACCACGGCCATCGCCTCGCGCAGCAGGCGGGCGCGCGAGCCCTCGTCCTCGGCGAGCTTCTCGTCCACCAGCGCACGAATCACCGCCGCCAGAGACATCCTTTGCTCGTGCGCCAGCGCGCGGAGACGCTCGTGCTGCGCTTCGGAAAGCTGTATTTGAGTCCGTATCATGATGTAATGATGGTTACATCATGCGGCCTTGTCAAGCCCAGACCCACGGCAGCTACGGCTCCCCCTCCGACAGATCCAGCGGGCCTCCCAGGCCTATGTCCTCCAGGTCGACCGGCTCTCCCCGGCGCGCCGGGGGTAACGGGCGGGGCAGCTTCGCGGCGGCCTCGGCTCGCTGGCAGAGGAGCCCGATCGTTCGCTCGTTGCGGAAAAGGGCCCACAGATCGCCTTTCGCCTTCCAGATCCGCGCAGGCCGCTCGACCTCCTCCACGGCCGAGCGCTCCAGCAGCTCGCCCGCGGCCCCGGCGCCGAAGCGCTCGGTCAGCCTCCGCTCCAGATCATCGAACGCTTCGGGCACGAAAGTGAGCCCGAGCGAGACCAGCTTCCCGTCCAGCAGCGCCCCCCGCACCGCGATCAGCTCCCACGACTTGAGCGAGCCGGCCTGGAGCAGGGCGCAGCCGGTCAGCTCGCGCCCGCCGGCGGAGCGCTCCTCGATCAGGCTCCGCTCCGGGTCCACCACGTCGAGCGCGGCCAGCGGGGCGCAGCTCACGCGCGAGCGCGCCCCGGCGTCGTTCAGCCCGGCCAGCCCGGCCAGCGCCTCGCGAAAGCCCGCCTCGTCCGCTCCCAGCGGAATCGACTCCCAGACCAGGGGCAGCTCCCCCGCCGCCTCGGACTCGGGTACCTCGATGGCGGGGCGCTCCCCGTCGGAGCCTTCGCCCCGGCCGCCCGGCTCAGAGGCGCACGAGCCGCACCTGGTGCACGAGACGGCCGGCAATCCGACGGCGAGCAGGGTTGCGATGTAACAGAAGAAAAGGCGCATCGGTGATCCGAGACGCACCCGGAGTCGGGAGCCCTCAGCCCGGATCGACCATGAAATCGATGATCGCGACGCCGCGATCGCCGCGGTCGTCGTCCTTTTCGGCATCGGGATTCTCCGGCTCCTCGGGCGGCAGCTCGACGAAGGCCTCGCTGGACGGCCGTCGCTCTCGCTCTTTCTTCTGCCGGAGCTTCTCGTCGATGATGTACGCGGGCAATAACAAGCTTTCAGCTCCCTGATTTCGACGTCCCTGCCTCTTGGACAAAGGGCCCTGACTATCCATTCAGATCTTAGCACCGCGATCCGGGCCGGTCAACGATATCGCCGCCCCATTCACCGTCGTTTTTTGTTGCCCGCCGGTCCGGGCTTCGTGGTATAGGCGAGCCCGAACCGCAGGGAATCACCGTGAGCGAAACCAGCACGAGCAAGCCGGCCGCAAAGGGCCGGGTCGTCTTCATCGACCAGGCGCGCGCCCTGGCGATCCTGATGATGCTGTTCGGCCACTCCCTCGACCGCTTCCTGGGAGAGCCGTGGCGCTCCGGCCAGCTGTACGGGGACTACCAGTTCGTGCGGGGCATCACCTCGGCGCTGTTCCTGATGGTCTCGGGCTTCTCCTTCGTGGTCGCCTCGTTCGGCCACTGGGAGGACTACATCCGCTGGAGCCCGCGGCTCTGGGGACGGGTGCGCCGCATCGCCCTGATCTTCCTTCTGGGCTACGTGCTGCACCTCTGGGCGCCGACCCTGACCCAGAGCGTGCACTGGTTCTCGCCGGGCAACTGGGAACGCTTCTTGCGCTTCGACGTCTTGCAGAACATCGCCCTCGGCCTGACCCTGCTGCACGTGCTGGCGCTGGTCGTGCGCAGGCGCGAGCGCTTCTGGAAAGCGGCGCTGGCCGCGCTGGCCGTGGTGCTGCTGCTGGCGCCGCTGACCTACCATCCCCAGCTGGACGCCCGGCTGCCGGCCGGGCTGGCCGCGGCGGTCAACCTCTACCACCTCTCGCGCTTTCCGGTCGTGCCGTTCACCGGCTACCTGTTGCTGGGCGCGATTTTCGGCCACTGGTTCTGGTCCCTGCGCAGGAGCGGATCCGAGGGCCGCGTGATCGCCGCTCTGGCCGGCTGCGGCGCGCTCTTCTTGCTCTTCGAGCACGTGATTCGGAGCTGGGTGGACGGCGGCCTGTTCCCCTACTCGACCCCGGCGGCGCACATGCCGGGCAACACCTTCGCCCGCGCCGGCTGCGCGATGCTGGCGATAGGCGGCCTGTACCTGCTGGGCCGCTACAAGCTGGTGCTGCGCAAGCTGTCGTTCATCCTGAGCAAGGACTCGCTGACGATCTACTTCGTCCACCTGGGCCTGGTCTACGGCGGGCTCTCGATGCCGAGCATGTTCCGCTCCCACGCGCACCGGATGACGCCCTTGCAGGCGGCGGCCTGGATCGCGTCCCTGGTCGCGGCGATGACGCTGATGGCGTGGGGGATCGGCTGGCTGCGCGACAACCGCCCGCGCTGGCTGAGCGGCCTGAGGCACGTGCTGCTGGTGGGAGGGCTCACCGCCTTCGCGCTCTGGCCGCGGCTGACCGCGACGCGGGTCGCGCTGTCCCTGGCGGTGGGGATCGCGCTGGTGCTGATCCGCGAGCGCCGCAGGTTGATGGCCGCGGGCCGGCCCGATCCGCTGCGCACGGCGATCTCCGCGCTGACCGGAATCCGCCGCCGCTTGCAGCGCCCCTTGTCCCCCTCGGTCTGACGAACGCTCCCGGGCGGGACGAATTGGCGGCTCAACCCCGCCGCCAGCGGCGCAGGCGGCGGATCGCCTCGTCCAGGATCGCGTCGCTCTTGCAGAAGCAGAGCCGGATCAGGCTGCGCCCGCCGCGGCGGCCCTCGTGAAAGAACGAGGTCGGGATCGCGGCGACTCCCACCTCGGTCGCGAGGTGGCGGCACGCCTCCAGGTCGTCGCCGATCCCCAGCCCGCCGACGTCCACCGAGCAGTAGTAGGTCCCCTCCGGCCGCAGCACCTCCAGCCCCAGCTCCTCCAGCGCTCCGCAGAGGCGCTCGCGCCTGGCCGCGTAGTCGGCCAGCAGCTCGTCGTAGTAACCGTCCGCCGACTCCAGCGCCCCGGCCATCGCCTCTTGCAGCGCGCCGGGTGTGCAGAAGGTCAGGAACTGGTGGCTCATCCGCACCGCGCGGGTCAGCCGCGGGCAGGCCGCGACCCAGCCCACCTTCCAGCCTGTCATCGAGAAGGTCTTGGCCGTGGAGGAGACCACCAGCGCCCGCTCGCGCAGCGCCGGGACCGACAGCAAAGTGGCGTGTTCGCGCCCGTCGTAGACCAGGTGCTCGTAGACCTCGTCGCCGATCACGACCGCGTCGCGCTGGGCGGCGAGTTCGGCGACCAGCTCCAGCTCGGTGCGGGAGTAGACCTTGCCACAGGGGTTTTGCGGATTGTTTATCACGATCGCGCGGGTGCGGGGACCGAGCGCCGCGGCCAGCGTCTCGCGCTCCAGGCGGTAGCCCCGCTCGCCGTCGAGCGGGACGAAGACCGGCCTGCCCCCGGCGCGGGCGACGATCGGCGCGTAGAGATCGTAGGCCGGCTCCAGCAGCAGCACCTCGCTGCCGGGATCGAGCAGACCCAGCAACGTCGCGGCCAGCCCCTCGGTGGCCCCGGCCGTGACCGTGATCTCCCGGTCGGGATCGAGCTCCACCCCGTAGCGGCTCGCCATCTTGCCGGCCACGGCCCGCCTCAGCGCCGGCACACCGTGCGACGGCACGTACTGGTTGGGCCCGCGCAGCAGCGCCTCGGCCGCGGCGCGCCGGATCGGCTCGGGTCCGTCCAGGTCGGGAAAGCCCTGGGACAGGTTGACCGCGCCGCACTCGGCGGCCAGCGCCGACATCTCGGTGAAGATCGACGTGCCGAAAGGCCGCAGCGCCCGGCAGACCGCGGAGTCCGTCTCTTCTCGCGGATTCATACAGCACCTCCCGCCACCCGCATAGCACGAGAGGCGCCCGCATCCCAGCAGCGGGCGTTCCCCGCGCGTTTGCTTCTGCTACACTCGCCGGGCGAACCACCCGCGCTCCGGCGGGAGAAAGCAGGTGTCGGATTTGCGCTGGACGGTGCTGGTTCTGGCCTTGGGGATCGCGGCCCGGGTAGTCGCGGCCCGGGCCGGGGAGACGGCCGACGAGGAGGTGATCGCGCTTCTGGCGCAGCGCGACGCCGGCGATCCGTCCCGCGAGCTGGCGCGCGCCGTGGAGGTGCAGCTCAGCGACCTGCCGGTCCGGCTCGAGGTGGTCTGGATCGACGCGCTGCCCGCCTCGCTGGCCGAGCAGCAGCTCGCCGCCGAGAGCTGCGCCGCCGAGCACGGGGCGCTGGCCGTGATCTGGCTCGACCTGCTGCGCCCCGAGCGGCTCTTCTTTTTCCTCGCGGCCGAGGGAGGCGAGCGCATCTTGGCCCGGCGCCTGGCGGGCGACCAGGGCGCCACCGAGACCGCGGCCGTGATCGCGCGCGCCTCGGTGGCGGCGCTGCTGGAAGGCGGTCGGGTCGAGGTGGCGCCTCCGGCCGCACCGGACGAGCAAGAGGAGGAGCCCCCGCCGCCCGAGCCGCGGGACGAGCCCGAAGCCGAGCCCCCTCCGACCGGGGAGGAAAGCGGCTCCGATCTTCCGCGCCTGGGGCTGGAGGTCGCCTACTCGCTGGAGCTGCCCGCCTCGCGACCGCCGGCCACGCACGGCGCCGAGCTGGGACTGGCGGCCCGCCTGCGCGGACCGCTGTCCGCCTTCGTCCGCTACCGGCTGGCCGCGCCGCTGGAGGCGAGGTCGGACGGAATCGAGCTGGTCCAACGCCGCTACCCGGTCAGCGCCGGCGCCAGGCTGGAGCTGCCGGCCGGCCCTTTGCGAATCGGAGCCGAGCTGGGCCTGACCCTGGCCTGGGTCGCCGAGCGGATCCGCGCTTTGTCCGAACAGATGGACCCGGGTCGTCCGCAGAGCTGGCTCGCCTTTTCGCTGGTGCCGGCCGCGCGTCTGGCCGTGCCCGTCTTTTCGGCGTTCGAGCTGTACGCCGCGGTCGGCGTCGCGGTTCCGCTCAACCCGGTGCGCTACACGGTCGACGACGGCGGGGGGAGAAGCGCGCTGTTCGCCCCCTGGCCGGTGCGACCCCTAGCCGCGATCGGCGTCGCGGCCCGGTTGCTCTGAAAAAAATCCGGCCGAAACGGGCGGCCGCGGGCTCTGGAGGGATGTGATGGCGCTGAGGACCAGCTCGACCGGCGCGGCGCGGTCGCCCGACACGGCGTCCGACCTGGAGCTGGCCGCAGCCGCGGCGAGCGGAGACCGCGCGGCGCGGCACCGCCTGGTCGCCAGGCTGATCGATCCGCTGCGGCGGACGCTCTACTACCTGGCGGCGAGCGAGGCAGACGCCGAGGATCTGACACAAAACGCGCTGATCCGCGCGCTGGAGGCGGCCGGCACCTACCGCGGCGACTGCCCCCTGGAGGGCTGGGCGCGCCGGATCGCGATTCGCGTCGCCACCCGCCGCCAGCACAAGCTGAGGCGCCGGCGCGAGCTGCGCGAGGCGAGCTGGTCGCCTCCCGCAGAGGCGATCGCCCAGGACGAGGCCGCGGATCGAAACGCGATCCGCCGCCGCGTGCGCGATCACTTGCAGGCCCTGCCGCAAAAGCAGCGCGCCGCGCTGGTGCTGCACCTGGTCGAGGGCTACACCGCCGCCGAGGTGGCGGCGATCGCCGAGGTTCCGCTGGGCACGGCGCGCGACCGGCTGCTGCGCGGCCGCGCCGCGTTGAAGAAGAAGATCGTCTCCGACCCCGAGCTGCAAAGCCGGGTCGAAGCGAGGACGCGATGAGCAGAATTGACGAAGATTGCGCCCGCGCCGCCGAGATCGATCGCCGGCTGAGAGACGGCGAGCCGGTCGGCGAGAGCGAGCTGCGGACCCTGGAGCGGCACCTGGCGAGCTGCGAGAGCTGTCGCCTCGAGCGCGCGGCGCTGGAAGAGATCGCAGCTGACGGCTCGGCCGGCCCGCTGCCCGAGCTGGATGAGCTGGCGCGCCGCAGGCTGGCCGAGGGGGTGCTGGACGCGGTCGAGGAAAAGGAGCGCCTCGCCCGCGGGCGGCGTTCGCGGGCCGGGAGCTGGCGGCTGGCGCTGGCCGCCGCCGCCGGAGCCGCGGCCGCGGCGCTGGTGCTGGTGCTGGTGCTGGTCGGCACGGCCCGGCGGGCGCCCCAGCCCGCGCCTCCGGCCGCCGGCCGAGACGAGGCCTCTGTTCCGGCCGCGCCGCCGGCGGTCGGATCCGTGGCCGCGGCGCGCGGCGAGGTGCGCCGCGGCTTCTCACCGGCCGCGGTCGACGGGGAGCTGGTGGCCGGGGACGTGATCTCCACCGGAGCCGGAGACGCCGCGCTCGGCTTCGAGCAGGGCGTGGCCGCGGCGCTGGCCCGCGATACGCGGCTCAGGATCGAGCCGTCCGCCGGCGCGCGGCTCTCGCTGGCGCTGGAGGCCGGAGAGGTGCTGGTCGCCGTCGACCCGCGGGCCGAGGCGCCGCCGGTCGAGGTGCTGACCGAGCACGGCCGGGTGCGCGTCGCCGGGACCGTCTTCGCCGTGCTCGCCGACGAGGCCGGAGCCGAGGTCCGCGTCCTGCGCGGCGCGGTGGAGACCGCGGCCGCGGCCGGGAGCTTCACGCGGCGGGTCGAGAGCGGCCGGGCCGCAGCGCTGGGCGGAGACGCCATCTCGCGTCCGCTGGCGCGCGACGAGCTGACCGCTGCCCGCGCGCGGCTGGACGAGTTGGCTGCGCTGGTGCCGGGAGTCGACGCCGCGCTCGTGCCGGCCGACGAGAGAGCCGCAAAGACACCAGAGCGCGACGACGCCGACACCCGGGCGAGCACCGCCGGCCGGGCTTCCGCCTCCCGCTCGGAGTCGTTTTCCATCTCGGCCGGCGAGCTGCAACGGCTGGCGCGCGACGAGCGGCTGGCCGGGAACTGGCCGGCCGCTGCCGCGGCCTACCGCGAGCTGATCCGGACCCATCCCTCGAGCGAGGAGGCGAGAACCGCGCAGGTCTCGCTGGGGCAGATCGAGCTGGAGAAGCTCGGCCGTCCCGGCGCGGCGCTGCGCAGCTTCGAGCGCTACCTGGGTCCCGACGGATCCGGTCCGCTGGCGCTGGAGGCGCTGTGGGGCAAGGCCCGCGCGCTGGGGGCGCTGAAGCTCGTCGAGCGGGAGCGGGAGGCCTTGACCGAGTTCGTCGAGCGCTTCCCCGGCGCGATCCAGGCGCGCGGGGCGCGGCGGAGACTGGCGGAGCTGAGGTGATGACTTTTTTTTCCGGCCGTTTCGGCGGCTGGGAGGCTCGAACCCGATCGAGGGGCAGTGACGAGCCCCGGCCGCGGGTTGCGACCGGAGCAGAAAACGGGAGGAGACGAGATGTCGAGGACAATTGCGACAACCTGGACGGTGCTGGCGCTGGCCTGCTGGGCGCTGGCCGGATGCGAGGCCGCCGAGCGGGACGCCGGCAGCCCCTCGGGAGACGCCGACAGCGACGGCGACAGCGACGGCGACAGCGACGCGGATTCCGACTCGGATTCCGACGCGGACAGCGACGCCGACGGGGACGCGGACAGCTGCGACGTGGACCTGCTGTTCGTGTTCGATACCTCGGGCTCGATGATGGACGCGGTCGGACCGCTGATCGACACGGCGTTCCCGGCCTTTGCCGAGTCGCTCGAGACCTACCCGCAGCTGGGCAGTGTGCACGTGGCGATCACGACCAACCTCTGGGGAGAGAAGACCTTCGAAAACGGCGGAACAGGGATGTCCTGCGAGGGAGGCGTGGAGGAGACGGTGCAGACCTCGCGGTTCCTGACCGACGGCTGGGATCCGCTCGAGCCGCACGACCCGTACTGCTGCGAGGAGGTCCCGGGGATCGACTGCCAGTTCGCCTCGGGCGAGCGGTGGATCGAGGGACCCTCGGGGACGATGGTCGACGAGTTCGGCTGCGTGGGCAACGTGCCCTGCCAGCAGGACGTGATGGCGGGCGAGCCCACGCTCGAGGCCGGTCTCAAGGCGCTGCAGCACCCGGACAACGAGGGCTTCGTGCGCGACGGCGCGCTGCTGGTGGTGGTCTTCATCACCGACGAGGAGGACCAGTCCGCGATGAACCCCCAGGCGGTCCACGACGGTCTGCTGGCGTTGAAGGGCGACGACGAGAAGTACGTGGCGGTGGTCACGATCGCCGGGCCCGAGGTGGGCACCGAGGAGGTCAACGAGGTGACCGGCGCGATGGGCTGCTTCGGCGAGTACGGCGGCACCGAGGAGACGCCGGAGATCATCGGCTTCACCGGGCTGTTCGGCGAGCGCGGCCTGCACTACGAGATGTGCGGAGACAACGACATGTCGAGCGCGCTCGAGGACGCCTTCGACGTGCTGGAGCTGAGCTGCGAGGACATCATCGTCGAGTAGCAATCGCGCTTTTGGAACGCATTCGGCCCAGCCGTGGAGAGCCCTCCTGCCCGGGCAAGCCCACTGCTCTCGAACGCCGTGAGTTGACCTCTGTCTTATTTACGCACAAAAGATACGTAAAGAGCTTTGCTCGCCCGCAAGAGAGGTGAGGATGACTACCGCGACGGTTGGAGAGATACAGAAGAACTTCTCCGAGGTTCTGAAAAAGATCCGCGGCGGTCAGGAAGTCGTGGTCACCCGCAGAGGCAAACCGGTGGCCAGAATCGTGGGGCTGGGACCCGGCAGCGAGATCGACTGGCCCGACTTCTACGAGGAGGCGCTCCCGCTGGACGGCGAGCCGCTCGGAGATGTCGTTCGCGAGGAGAGGGACGACAGGCTATAACGTGACACCAGCGAGGGCGGCCGGGCTGAGGATCGTCGACTGGCGGAAGCGGTAGTCTGCCGGCTTGCTTGGGGTGTGTTATCGTTCGGCTCCAACGAGGAGCCGTCATGTCCGAGCACATTCTCGCAATAGACCAGGGCACGACCAGCACCCGCGCAATCGTGTTCGCCCGCGACGGGAGCGCGGCGGGCGTCGCGCAGCGGGAGCTGACCCAGCGCTTCCCGGCCGACGGCCGGGTCGAGCACGACGCCGAGGAGATCTGGAGCTCGACGCTCGAGGTCTGCCGCGCGGCGCTGGCCGAAGCCGGGCTGGCAGCCGGCGACGTGGCCGCGATCGGAATCACCAACCAACGCGAGACCGCCGTGGTCTGGGAGCGCGCCGGCGGCAGGCCGATCGGGCCTGCGATCGTCTGGCAGGACCGCCGCACCGCCGGGCGCTGCGCCGAGCTGGCCTCCCGCGGCGCCGGGGAGCTGGTCGCCGAGCGGACCGGGCTGCTGCTCGACCCCTACTTCTCCGCGACCAAGATCGCCTGGATCCTGGACGAGACCCCGGGCGCCCGGGCCCGAGCCGAACGCGGCGAGCTGGCCTGCGGCACGATCGACAGCTTTCTTCTGTGGCGGCTGAGCGGCGGCGAGAGCCACGCCACCGACGCGAGCAACGCCTCGCGCACCTCGCTGTTCGACATCCGCGCCCAGCGCTGGGACGACGAGTTGCTGGAGCTGTTCGGCGTTCCGCGCGAGCTGCTGCCGCGCGTGTTCGACTCGGCCGCGCAGTTCGGCCAGACGCGCCCCGACCTGCTCGGAGCCGCGATCCCGATCACGGGCGTCGCCGGCGACCAGCAGGCCGCGCTGGTCGGCCAGGCCTGCTTCGAGCCCGGAACGATCAAGAGCACCTACGGCACGGGGGGGTTCGCGATCGCCAACACCGGCTCCGAGATCGTGCGCTCCTCGCACCGGCTGCTTTCGACCGTGTCCTACCGGCTGGAGGGGCGCGTCGTCTACGGGCTGGAGGGCAGCATCTTCGCGGCCGGCTCGGCGATCCAGTGGCTGCGCGACGGGCTGGGCCTGATAGAGAGCGCCGGGGACTCGGAGCGGCTGGCCCGCTGGGCCGGAGCCGAGCACGGCGTCTACCTGGTGCCGGCCTTCACCGGGCTGGGCGCCCCGCACTGGGACCCCGCCGCGCGCGGAGCGCTGCTGGGCCTGACCCGGGACACCGGGATCGAGCAGGTGGTGGCGGCCGGGCTGCAGGCCGCGGCCTACCAGACCCGAGACCTGCTGGAGGCGATGCTGAGCGACGGCGCGGCTCGCCCGCCGGCGCTGCGCGTGGACGGGGGGATGGTGGCCAACGACTGGATGGTGCAGTTCCTGGCCGACCTGCTCGACCTGCCGGTCGATCGCCCCGCGGCGGTGGAGACGACCGCGCTGGGCGCCGCCTTTCTCGCCGGCCTGCAAGCCGGAATCTACGAGTCGACCGCCGAGATCGCGAAGCGGTGGGAGGCCCGACCCAGAAGGAGATTCGAGCCGCGGATGGACCCCGCCCTGCGCGAGAGGCTCTACCGCGGCTGGAGCGAGGCCGTGGCCAAGGTAACCTCCGCAAACGCCTTGCTAGAAAACGAACTCAGAAAGCCTTCCTAACGAAATCGGTCACGATAGCAGTCGTCGAACCAATCCCGCGGAAGCCGTATGTAGGCATCGCAAGCTCGAGACAGCTTGTGTCCGTACAATGGAGATGCAGCGTAGACTTTCTTTCCGGCGACGTGCACAGCTTCGACAGCGGGCGTGTAATCGCCGTCTGCGGACAATAAATAAGCATGGTCGTACTCGTCGCGTTCAGCCATCACAACCATGTCCACCGCCAAATTCACGTCAACGGCTTTTTCGACGAGGAACTCGGACATCCGGTTCCGCTGGCCTATTTGCTGCAGGTCTCGAAAAACTCGACTGTCAACCCGTACAGAGAGATTCGACAGATATCGAAGCAGTTCTTTGGCTGCGGGGTTTTCCTCTCGGCGCTTTTCCAGCCGTCCAAAGCGTGTAACGATCCTGTCATCATCGTTTTCCATTTTCGAAATGAACCGACGCTGTGCAGCGTAGTGCTCGCGATTCCAATTCTGGTCCACACGACCGATGTAGTAAGTCGTACCTGTCCATTGACGAGGCCCAACCAACTTTGTGTAGATCTTTGCGTAGTCCAGCTCCCCCCTCTGCCTGACTCGAACTTCACCTAGCCCATGGAACCAGTTGTTACCGTCGACAAAAATGTGCGCGCGTTGTGACATCAAACAAGAACCCCGGGGTGTGGATGCTCAAGCATCCAGACCCCGGGGGGATGAAACGTGCTGCCCCCGTGAGGACGGCACACGAGAAAATCTAGCACTCGAGCATCAGGTTATCAACAAGGACTCTCGAGACGGTGCGGCGCCGCATTCTCATCGCCGTTCCTCGTTGACGGCGAATTGTCCCACTACTCTGGCCAGGCACACAAGCTCCCGCCTTTGCCCTTGCTCGCGCCTTTGCCGCGCGGCTAGTAGCACGTCCATGGAGGCAATCAGTCCATTCAGTGGACGGCGCAATCAGTGGCCGAGCAGCAGACATTCTGCCGCAAGATGCAAGCCCAGGCTCAAGCGGAGTCCACGGGGATTCAGCAGACGGCCATTACCTATACGCGAGCGGACGCTACGGGTGACTTTGAATGAGCGAGATTGAGACACAATTCGAGAGCGTGACGCCGTGGATGGACGGGACGCGTCGATTCGAGGCCGCCCAAACCACCCGGCTGAATTCCGCTCACTGGCGGTACGCTCAAGACGAGTCGGTCAATGATTGGCTCAGTCTGGAATTACCCACCCTGCGCGCGAGGGCCCATTACGAGACCCGGCAAAACGGCATGCTGGCCGGGGTGGTCAATACCCACGCGGACGACATTGTGGGCCAAGACGGGCCGACGCTGCAAGTGCTCAGTGACAATGACGCCTACAACGAGGCATTGGAGCGGGTATGGCGGCAGTGGTTCGCGGCCCCGACGCCGGATCCCGACGTGGGCGGGGCGGAATTGCTGCGGGGGTGGATTCTGTCGCTGTGGAAGTGCGGTGAATATCTCAGCCAGATCGTCACCGATCCAATGGCCGAAGGTGACGTATCACTGCGGATCATGCCGAGGCACCCGCGCAATCTGTATACGCCTTCCGACTTTATTGGCGATCCCAACGTATTCATGGGGATCCGATACAACCGGCTGAAACGCCCCACGCAATACTACATCTTCGACGAGCCGGTTAATGGGATATCGTGGACGATGCAATTCGAGGTCGTGCCAGCCGACCTCATCATTCACCGATTCATTCGCGAGGAAACGGGGCAGCGGCGCGGCGTCCCCTGGTGCAATGTCGCCCTGACGCCCGCCGCAGACCTCCGGGACTACGATGATCAAGTCCAAGACGCCGCGCGACAGATCGCCGATCAGAACGGCATGCTGTACACGGATCGCGATGACGTGCCGACGCACCAGGCCCCCGAGAGCACGGACATTTCGCGGCGGACGTGGAAGACAGCGCCCCCTGGCTGGAAACCATTCGTGTACCGCGCGGTACAGCCCCCGGTGCAATATCCCGAATACCGCAGCGAGCGGCAGCGGGACTATGGACGGCACCGTGGTATGTCACTGGCGACGATCCGCAAGGACTTCTCGCGTTACAACTACAGCTCCGCGCGGTTGGAAACGCAAGGTGAACAGCGGACTATCGCGGCCTTGCAGTCATGGATCAGCGGCACCCCGCACAACACGGGCGATTTGAACCGCCTGGTGGATTTGATTGCCGCCGAAGCTCGATTTACGGTTCCGGAATTACGAAACCGACCGGAACGTGTCACCTACGAGTGGACGTGGCCGCAGCGACCACATGTGGATCCGGTCAAAGAGGAAAACGCTGACGGGACCGCACTACAGAACCAGACCACGACACTGATTGACGTATTGAGCAAGCGGGGCGTGGATATTGAGCAACACTTGGCCAAGATTAAGCGAGTCAAAGACGCCTACGAGAAAGCGGGACTGGATCTACCGCAATGGGCGACCCCGGAACAGGCGGTGCGATCCATTACCGATCAAGTACTGGATGAGTTGCGCGATGGAGACTTGTCGGAACTGGTTGCTGACATGACCGAGAGACAAGGCGCGACGGGTGGCGGCGATGGCAACATCCGCGAGCTGATTGGATCCGTGGTTGAGGATATGCAAGCGAACCAAGTGACCTGATGCCGAAGCCGCGTCCCAAGAGCGAAACCAAGAAACAATGGATGGATCGCTGTATTCCACGCGTGATCGAAGACGGCACGGCGAAGGATAGCGGGCAAGCATATAAGGTGTGCGAATCAATGTGGGACAAAGCACAAGGCCGAGCGGAACAAGTGGATGATTCCCTGGAAACGCGAGTGCTGTCGGTTCGCGCGGATACGGTCAATGAGGAGGAGCGATCCATTGAAGCGGTCTTGGCCAGCGATTCGCCGGTTGAAGTTTACAGTTGGCGGGACGGGCCCGTGGACGAAGTGCTATTGGTGGATGGCGTAAAGATCCCGGAGCGGATGCCACTGTTGGCCATGCACAACCGATTCTCACTGGACTATGTGTTGGGCAGTGTGCGTCAGATCAAGTCGGAGAAAAGCGGCGATATCACGCAGTTAGTAGGCCGGCTGTACTTTGCCGAGGGAGATGAGGACGCGGAGCGGACATGGAATAAGGTGCGGCAAGGCCACCTAACGGATGTGTCGATCGGGTATCGTCGCGGCGAGAGCAGCACGGTTAAGATCGAGCCAGGGCAAACGGCGAA
>JAWOBP010000096.1:0-18459 GCA_046484285.1 Polyangia bacterium | reverse complement strand
TCAAGGTGTTCTGCCGGGATCGCGAGCTGGAGGCCCAGCACCTGGAGATGGAGAAGCTGGCGGCGGGTCTCTACCGCGAGACGTTCGGGGCGTTTCGCCGGGCGGCGCTGATGGGCAGGCGCACCTCGATGGACTGGCCGCCGGGCACCTACCCGCCGTCCTCGCTGTGGCCGGTGGGCGCCCCGGCCGCGCCCTGCTGAGGGCGGACCGAATCGAGACCAGAGCCAGGACAAAGGGCGCAGGCGAGCCGAAAAGCGAGCGCCCGGCGCACCGCTGCGTCCCGATTCCGCCCAATCCGGAGAATCTGATGTTCAGCGGCCGAGTCCTCGATGATATCCAGCCTTTTTCAGGCGCATGACCGAAAACGACCAATCTTGTTGACTGTTTCAGAACTAAAAAGTTTCTTTTGGCAAAGTCGGCAGTAGGATTTCGATGAGAAAGATAACAACGAGCCAGGAATGAACAATGATTTCAATTTGATCCGCATAGCCCCAAAGGAGAGTTTTGTGATGCTGCACCTGCACCTCGGCGTGATTTTTCGTTTCGGCTAGACCGACTCTACCGATCGGCGGCCAGCTCTTCGGCCAGCTCGCGGAAGCGGGGACCAACCGTCGGCCAGCCGAAGCGCTCCATCTCGCGCCAGTGGTCCGAGGAGGCTCGTACGCGGTCCGGGTGGCGCATCATCCAGCGCAGGCGGCGGCGCAGATCGCCACGGGAGGAGTAGAGGTGCCGGGCGGACAGGCGCGCTCCGAGAACCTCCGGGTAGGAAAGCCGATCGGGCAGCAGCGGATCGCAGCCGGCGCGAATCGCCTCGATCACGGCCAGCCCCTGCGTCTCCTGCCAGGCGGTCGAGACCACCACGTCGGCTCCGGCCAGCGCGGCGGGGTAGGCGTCGCCCTCGAGGAAGCCCCAGTCCAGCACGCGGTCGCCGAGCTTCTCCCGCGCGGCGAGCATCTCGGGCGGCACATCGCGGTAGCTTTTTCCGATCGCGGAGATCTCGAAGTCGAGGCCTTCGCCGGCGAGCTCGATCAGCACCTCGAAGAAGTCGGCCGGATTCTTGTCGTGCTCGAAGCGGTGCGGCCAGACCACGTGCAGCGGGCGGCCAGAGCGATCGCCGCGGTGCAGGCGGGCGCTGTCGAAGCGATCGAGATCCACGCCGATCGGGACGACCGAGCTCTTGCGCTCGATGGAGGCCAGGGCCGCGTCAGCGTCCGCATCGGGATCGCGCGCCAGGAAACGGGGCAGCTCGGCGAGAAAGGCCTCGAGCTGCTGGCGGGAGCACCACACGCAGCGTTCGGCGGACAGGCAGGTGAGCAGGTTGATCGCCACGAACTCGAAATCGCGGGTCCGTCCCTCGCGCAGTGGGTAGGTAGCCTGGTTCTCCAGGAAGTAGACCGCGGCCGGAACGCGCGCGGCCGGGCACAGCCCGCGCAGCACCGGGAGATTGACGTAGTCGGAGGCGAGCAGCACGTCGGGTGCCGGCTCGAGTCTCGAGAGTCGTTGGGCCAGGTGCCACGCTCCGAGCCGCATCTTCCAGCGCCAGCGCCCGCCGGCCAGCGAGACGATATCGCATTCCAGGCCGCTGTGCTCGGCGACTCCTCGGAAGAGGACGGCGTGGCTTTCGGCGAACCACGGCTCGACGATCGCGAGGCGAGTTGAGGGATTCGACATCAGTATCAGTCGTCGCCGGGCGCGTAGGCTCCCCGCTTGCAGCCGGTTGCCGCGGCCACCGCCCGCTCCAGGCGGCCGAGCAGCTCCCGCTCGCGCACCAGGGCCTGGCGCAGGCGATCGAAGGGCGAGGAGATGTCGCAGCGCACTGGAATCGCGATATGTGGATTCTCCTCCACCGCGGAGACCGCGGCGCGCAGCAGCGCGGCGGTCAGGTCGGAGTCCGGCGTCGCCTCGTGCATCGAGGCGCCGAGGTTGCCCAGGCTGGTGAACAGCTTCCAGGCCAGCACCTCGTCGCTCAGCGCCACCGAGCCGCCCAGCAGGCTGAACGAGCCGTTCCATGTGTCGAGAATCTTTTCCGGTGCGACCGTGCTCGAACCGGCTTCCAGCCAGAGGCTGACCCGCTCCAACACTGCGACCGCCAGGCGGCGGCTGACCTCGCTGCCGGGCATCGGCGCGGCCTGCGAAGGCGCCAGCGAACCGTGACCGACCGCGCCCAGCGCCACTTTGGCGGCGCTGATCGACAGCTCGGTTCCGGCGGGCTCGGGCAGCGTGAAGAGAAGCTCGAGCATCTCCGTCGCCGAGGCCGCGGTCTCCACGTCTCCGCTGCCCTCGCGCAGCACCGCAAGGGCCGACTGCGCCGCCTCGGGGTCCCCGTGAGCCTCGGCCAGGTGGGTCAGCGCCACGATCGCGCGATCGCGGACCGAGTCGACGCCGCCGGCCCGCACCGCAGATCGGGCCTGCTCGTATTTGCCCTCGGCCAGCAGCTCCTCCGGGCCAGCCTCTCGTGCCAGTTGGGGACCTCCGCAAGAGAGGAGCAGCACGGCCGCCACCACGGCGGTCATGCGGCCGAGCTCTCGAATGCTGAGAATCATCTCACTCCACCTCCGCCATCCGGGCGATCGCCTCGTCGATCTTCTCCAAGCGTTCGAGCGCCGCGGCGCGGCGTTCCCGCTCCTTGGCGACGACAGCCTCGGGAGCGCGCGAGACGAACTTCTGATTGGACAGTTTCTTGTCCGCGATCTTCACGTCCTTCTCCGAGCGCCGGCGCTCCTTCTCCAGGCGGTCCCGCTCCGCGGACACGTCGACGATTCCGCGCAGGGGAACCAGCAGCTCGGCTCCTCCGATCACCGCCGTGGCGCAGCCACCGGGACGCGGGCCCGCAGCGGGGCGGGTCGAGATGTCGGTCACGCGGGCCAGCGAGGAAAGCAGCGAGGCGCTCTCGTCGAGCAGGGTCGCCAGCTCTCCGTCGTCGGTCAGAACCTCGAGCCCGATTTCGGTCGAGGGCTTGACGTTGTACTCCGAGCGAAGCGTTCTGACCGCGTTGATCGCCTCCATCAGCCGGCCGGCGTCGCGCAGGGCCGCCTCGTCCGTCCGGCCGTCCTCGACGCCGGGGTAGCGTGCCAGCATGATGCTCTCCGGCGCATCCGCGGGCTTGGGCAGCCGCTGCCAGAGCGCTTCGGTGACGAACGGCATCAGCGGGTGGAGCAGGCGCAGCGAGACGTCTAGCACGTGTCTCAGCACCCGGCGCCCGGCGTCGCGGCTGCGCTCGTCTACGTCGGACAGCACCGGCTTGAGCAGCTCGATGTACCAGGAGCAGAGCTCGTCCCAGAAGAAGTGGTAGAGCAGCTGGGTCGCCTCGCCCACGCGCAGATCCTCGAGGTGGCGGTCGACCTCGCCGGCCACCTGCGAGAGGCGGGCCAGGATCCAGCGATCGGCCAGCGTCGCGGGCGCGGGAACCCCGGGTTGCGGCTCGATCCCCTCCAGGTAGGGCGCGGCGAAGCCGAGCACGGCCTGCCAGATCTTGTTGCAGAACCTGCGATGCCCCTCGACGCGATCCACCGAGAAGCGGATGTCCTGATCCTGGCCGGTGTAGGCGGCCAAAGTGAAACGCAGCGCATCGGTGCCGCATTGAGGAAAGCCGCGCGGGTAGTGCTGGCGCTGGTACGTGATCGCGTTTTCGATCTCCTTTTCCGGGAGTGTGTAGCCGCGCGTTTTTTCCAGCAGGTCGCCGAGGGAGATTCCCTCTATCACGTCCATGGGGTCGATCACGTTTCCCCGCGACTTGGACATCTTGTTGCCGTCTTGGTCGCGGATCATGGGGTGGAGCAGCACCGTGCAAAACGGTACCTCGCCCATCAGCTCGAGCCCCATCATCATCATTCGCGAGACCCAGAAGGTGATGATGTCGTAGCCGGTCTCCAGCACCGAGGTCGGGTAGAAGGTGCGCAGCGCCGCGGTGTCGTCCGGCCATCCGAGCGTGGAGAACGGCCACAGCCCCGAGGAAAACCACGTGTCCAGCACGTCCTCGTCCTGGTGGATCCGGGTCGATCCGCAGGACTCGCAGGCGGAGGGGTCCCGGCGCGAGACGGTGGTCGCTCCGCACTCGTCGCAGTACCAGGCCGGAATGCGGTGGCCCCACCACAGCTGGCGTGAGATGCACCACGGCACGCGCTTCTCCAGCCACTCGAAGTAGCGGTGGCGCTGGTGCTCGGGAACGAACTCGGTGCGGCCCTCGCGGACCGCTGCCAGCGCGGCGTCGATCATCTCGTCGGTGTCTACGAACCACTGCTCCGAGAGCTTGGGCTCCACGACGGTGCGACAACGCAGGCAGCGGCCCGGGGCGTATTCGTGGTCCTCGCGCCCGCGGAACAGCCCCTTGTCGGTCAGCGCGCGCTGAACCGCCTCGCGCGCCTCGAACCTGTCGAGACCTTCGAACGGAGCGCCGTTGGAGTTGATCCGACCGTCGTCGTCGAGAATTTCGATCATCTCCAAGCCGTGGCGGCGGCCGCACTCGAAGTCGTTGGGGTCGTGCGCTGGAGTGATCTTGACCGCTCCGGTCCCCAGCTCGGGGTCGGCCAGCTCGGAGTCGGCGATCACCAAAAGGCTGCGATCCTGGAACGGGTGGCGGACGCGTTTGCCGATCCGCTCGCGGTAGCGCTCGTCGTCGGGGTGAACCACCACCGCGGTGTCGCCCAGCATCGTCTCGGCGCGCGTGGTGGCGACCACGATCTCGCCGTCGCCGTCCTCGAAGGGATAGGCGAACGACCACATCTCGCCGGGCTCGGGGCGATCGCGATCGACCTCCACCTCGGACAGTGCGGTGCGGCAGGAGACGCACCAGTTGATCAGCCGCTTGTCGCGGAAAACCTTTCCGCGCTCGTAGAGAGCGACGAACGCCTCGCGCACCGCGCGAGAGAGACCCTCGTCCATCGTGAAACGCTCGCGGTCCCAGTCGAGCGATGCGCCGAGCCGCTCGTGCTGCTCGGTGATGCGGCGCCCGTAGCGCTCGCGCCACTGCCAGACGCGATCGACGAAACGCTCGCGTCCCAACTCGTGGCGGTCGAGGCCCTCGCCGCGCAGCTGTCTTTCGACCACCATCTGCGTGGCGATTCCAGCGTGGTCGGTGCCCGGCAGCCACAGCGCGTTCATGCCCTGCATGCGCCGCCAGCGGACCAGCATGTCCTGGATCGTGGCGGTCAGCGCGTGGCCCATGTGCAGCGCGCCGGTGATGTTCGGCGGGGGCAGCACGATGCAGTAAGGGGGAGCGTCGGACTCGTCGCGAGCGGCGAAGTAGCCGCCCGACTTCCAGAAGCGGTAGATCGGCTCTTCGATCGCCGCGGGATCATAGGCGCGAGGCAGCTCGCCGGAGATGGGGCTAGACATCGAATCCTCCCGGCGGGGGAAGCTGAATCCCCGCCGTCACAGAGCCCGCATCATATACGGCAACGACGATCGCGGGGCAAGATGGGTTTTTTCCCCAGAATCGATCATCGAAGCACAATCAGCACCAAGTTGTGGTGTCACTGTCAAGCCCGGGTATCAGACACCAAGAACAGACAACGGCGGCATTCGCCGGCCGAAGCACATCTGGCCGCACTGCTGCCTGACATCTCGGCTGTTCCCGCCCCAAATCGGTCGCCTGCGGCCGATTTTCGAGCCGGCTCGCCCGACGACAACACCTCCGACGAATCCGTGAGCTCGGCGTCGGGGCGCGTCGCGGCCCGGCGGGATCTTGGCTTGCCGGCTTCTTCGCCCGGCGGTATCTTGTCGGGGTGAAAGCCACTGGCGTACCTTGCGCGGTCGTGATCGGCTCCGGCCTCGGAAGCCTCACCGCCGCGGCCTACCTGGCCAAGAACGGCTTTCCGGTGACCGTCGTGGAGCAGCGGCGTTCCCCGGGAGGCTACGCCGCCGGCTTCGAGCGGGCCGGCGGGCGGTTCGATTTCGACGTCTCACTGCACCAGACCCCGGTGCACGGCACCTCCACCGCGCGCATCCTCCGCGACCTGGGAGTGTGGGACGAGCTTGAGCTGGTGCGCCTGCCGGAGCTGTGCCGGATCGTCGCCCCCGGCCTGGACGTCAGCCTGCCCCAGACCGATCCCGACGGCGTGGTCGGCGAGCTGTCCCGGCTTTTCCCCGCCGAGAAATCCGGCATCCGCGGCTTCGTCGACGAGATCTGCAAAGTGGCCGACGAAATCAACCGCATGCCGATTCTGCTCGGAATCTGGCAGAAGATGATCTTTCCCTTCGAATACCCGAGAGTCTGGAAGGCTCGCAACTCCACAGCGGCCCGGATCGTGCGCCGCCACACCGAGGACCCGCGGCTCGCGTCGCTGCTGGCGACGTTCTGGAACTACTGCGGCCTGCCTCCCGAGAGGCTCTCCGGCTTCTACTTCTCCGTGGCCACCGGCCAGTACGTGAACAACGGCGCCTACTGCGTCGCACCCCGCTCCCGGGCGTTGACCGACGCGCTGGCGGGCGCGGTCGAGAAGCACGGCGGGCGGATCCTGCTCGGAAAGCGTGTGGAGCTAATCGTTGTCGAGGACGCCGCAGTGGCCGGGGTCGAGCTGAGCAGCGGCGACGCGCTGCCGGCCGGGGCCGTGCTGTCTGGAGCCAGCGGGCCCGAAACCTTCGACGAGCTGCTCCCGCCGGGCGTTCTGCCGCGCAAGTACCGCTCGCGGCTCGCCCGCTGCCGGCCCTCGATCTCGACCTTCGTGGTCTGGCTCGGCCTGGACGGCGATGTGCGCGATCGGATCTCCACCTACGAAAACTTCCTGTTTTCGAGCTACGATCACGACGAGACCTACGAGGCGCATCTGAACGCCGACCCGCACCGCGCCTGCCTGGCCGTGACCGTCTTCGACAACGCATTCCAAGGCTACTCCCGGCCCGGCACGAGCACGGTCGGCATCATGTTCCTGTGCGGCTACGAGCCCTGGAGACGCTTCGAGGACGACTATTTCGCGGGGCGCAAGCAGGCCTACGACAGCGAGAAGGCGCGGCTGGCGCGCATTTTGATCGACCGCGCCGAGCAGCACCTGATCCCCGGCCTCTCGAAGATGATCGAGGTGATGGAGGTGGCCACGCCGCTGACCAACCGCCGCTTCACCGGAAACGCCGGCGGCGCGGTCTTCGGCTACGAGCAGTCGCTGCAAAACGCCTTCATCCGCCGCCTGCCCAACCGTACGCCGCTCAAGGGTCTCTACCTGGCGAGCGCCTGGGGCTTCCCCGGCGGCGGCTTGACCGGCGCGATGGGAAGCGGCCTGAGGGCCTTCGAGAACCTGCGCCAGGATTTCGGCGGGTAGCTTTCGATGCCGGGACCGAAACGACCCAGGTCGCACAGCCCGCGGTCCTGCTCGCCGATTGACACCCCCGGCCCGATTGCTAGCTTTCGCTCATGAAGATCCTGCTGGCCGGGGACCTGCACATCGGGCGCACCTCCAGCCGCGTTCCCGATTCCGTGTCCCGCGAGCCGCTGCGGGCCGCGAGCGCCTGGTTGCGCCTGGTCGAGCTGGCGATCTCGGAAAAGGTCGATCTCGTCTGCCTCAGCGGCGACGTGGTCGACCGGGACAACCGCTTCTGGGAGGCGATCGGCCCGCTGAGGGACGGCATCCTGCGCCTGGCCGAGGCCGGAGCTCGCACCGTGGCCGTGGCCGGCAACCACGACTGCGACGTGCTGCCCCGGCTCGCGCGACAGCTGCCCCCGGAGAGCTTCACCCTGCTGGGCCGCGGCGGCGGCTGGGAGCGGATCGCGATCGAGAGCCAAGACGGCCGGCCGGCGCTGTACGTCGATGGCTGGTCCTTCACCGAGCCGCGCTTCGCCGGAGATCCGCTCGATCTCTACGATTTACCGCCATCCGCGGGCGCACCCGCGCTCGGCCTGCTCCATGGAGACCTGGACAATCCGTCCTCCGGCTACGCACCGCTCACCTCCTCCAGGCTGCGCGCGACCGGCCACGCCGGCTGGCTGCTGGGCCACATCCACCTCCCGAAGCTGCTCGAATCCGGTCCGCCCTGGCTGCTCTACCCCGGCTCGCTGCAGGCTCTCGATCCGGGCGAGGTCGGCGCCCACGGAGCGTGGATCACCCGGCTGGAGCGCGGCTCGTTGAGCGAGCCGGAGCTGCGCCCCCTCTCCTCTGTGCGCTACGAAAGCACGACGATTTCGCTCGACGGAATCGAGACCGACTCTCGAATCGAAGAGGCTCTGCTCGCCGGCGTTCGCCGGGAGGGGGAGCGCTGCACCGGCGGCTCCCCGTACCTGCGCTGCCTGGCGCTGCGGGTCGCCCTGCGCGGTCGCACTCCGCTCGCCGACCGGGTCGAGGCCGTCGTGCAAGGAGCGGTCGAAGGCCTGGAGCTCCCGATTGACGAGGCGATCGCCTGCGTGGAGCGGACCGAGGTCGACGCTCTGCCCGAGATCGACCTCGAAGCCCACGCCGGCAGCCAGGCCCCGCCCGGAGCCCTGGCCAGGCTGCTGCTCGCGCTGGAGTCGGGCGAGCAAGGCTCGGAGCTAGAAGACCTCGTGCGGCGGACCGTCGCGGCGGTCGAGCAGGTGGACCGCTCGAGCGCCTTCGAGTCGCTGGCTCGCGAAGAGATCGATGAGCGCCTGGCGCGAAAGCTGCTGGCTGCGCAGGCGCGAAAGCTGTTGAGCCAGCTGGTGAGGCCGGAGAGATGAGCGAAGGCGCGATCCGGTTCGAGAAAGTCGCGGTCCACCGCGCCCCGGGCGTGGAGCCCGGCCGGGGCTGGTCGCTGCGCGAGCTGTCGCCGGGAATCAACCTGATCCACGGCCCCAACGGTTGCGGCAAGACGACCACCGCCCTGGCGATGCAGGCGCTGCTGTGGCCGAGGGCCGGGATCCTCGAGCGGCCACTCGTGGAGGCACGGCTACGCCGCGACCGGGACGTATGGGATCTGCGGCTCGACGCCGGCCACCTCGAACAGCTGGGGGTCGAAGCAACGGCAGCTCTCCCCGAAGTCGGCCCGGCCGAGCACCGCAGCCGCTACTGGATCGCGCTGCACGAGCTGATCGGAGCAAACGACGCCGAGCTGGCGCGGATCATCGCCCGGGCCACTCAGGGCGGCTACGACCTCGAGGCCGCGGCGAAGGCCGCGGGCTTCGACTCCGCCCCGTCCGATCCCCGCAAGCTCAGAAAGGACCTGAACGACGCTGGAGAGGCGGTGCGAGACGCGAAAACGGCACAGCAGGACATCCAGGAAGAAGCAGACACTCTCGAGCAGCTGCGCCGGGAGCGAAACGAGGCGGTCGATGCCGGCTCGCGGATGGATCTCGTGCGAAAGGCGCTCGAGCGCCGCCGCCTAGAGCGCGACCGCCGCGAGCTTCGAGGCGAGATCGAGGCGCTGCCGCCCGCTCTGGAGCGGATGAGGGGCGACGAGAGCGAGACGCTGCGCAAGCTCGCAGAGCGCCTGGATCGACTGGAGAACGACCGCCGCGACCTGCTGCGCAGAAAACGAGAGGCCGAGGCGGTGACCGAAAAGCTGGGCCTGCCGCCGCACGGCGCCAACGACGGCGATCTGCGAAGGGCGCGCGCGCTTTGCAGGCAGCTGCCATCCGTCGAAAGCGAAATCGCAGCGCGGCTGGAGAGTGAAAAAAGGGCCGAAAAAGAAGCCGAGCTCTCCCGCGGCAGACTGGGCCCGGCTCGCGACGACGCGCGGCTGGAGGACGCCGAAGAGATCGATCCGTCCTCGCTGACCGACTACGCCCGATCCGCGCATCGCCTCCACGCCCGGCGGCAGGTCGCGGCCGAACGCCGGAGGCGCGCGGAGGCGCCCGCGGCCGAGGAGATCCGCGATCTGGACGCCGGGCAGCTGAGCGACGGCTTGGCCGCGCTTGGCCGCTGGCTGTCCGTGCCCGCGCCGAGCGCGATTCCGGCTTCCCGACGCACGCCGCTGCTGTTGGCCGCCGCGGCGATCGTTCTGCTGGCGGTGGCGCTGGCGATCCTGCACCACCCGGCCTGGCTGATCGCCGCCCTGCTCGGCCCGATCGCGGTCGTCGCGGGTCTGCTGGGGCGCGGCTCGCGCGCGCCGGACGAACGGGAGGTTCACCGGCGCGACTTCGAACGCAGCGGTCTGCCCGCGCCCCGGAGCTGGAGCGTCGAGGCGGTCTCCGAGCACGTAGCCAGGCTTTTTGAGCTGCTGGCGCTGCGCAAGGAGGCGGAGCTGAGGAGCCAGCGGCTCGAGGAGCTGGAGCACGAAAGTAGCCGGCTGGAGAGCGAGAGAGAGAGCCTCGAGCAGAGGCGAAGCGAGCTGCGCGAGCGGCTCGGGTTCGAGGTCGAGCTGGACGACGAGTGGCTGCCGACCTTCGTCGACAACCTGGAGCGCTTTCGGCAAAGCATCGACGCCGCCGCGGCCGCGCGCCAGTCTAGGTTGCAAAAGGAAATGGAGCTGCGCCGCGGGCTGGACGAGCTGCGCGGCATCCTGGAAAGGTACGGCTACGAGCGGGTCGCGAGCGCGGCGCACGCCGAGCGGGCTGTCGACGACCTCGAGGACAGGCAGCGGCGCCTGGCCGAGGCGCAAAGAGAGGCCCACTCGGCCGCCGAGCGGCTCGAGCGGGAGATCGGTCCGCAAATCGAGGAGAACCTCGAACGAAAAAGGGAGATCTTCGAACGACTCGAGCTGGACGAGCGCGATGCGACACGAATCGACGCCTGGCTGGCCCTGCTGCCTCGCTGGAAGGAGTTGCAAAAAGGGCTCACGGAGAAGGACGCGATCCTGGCCAGCCTGGCCGCGGAGCTGGAGGGCGACGAGGATCTGCTGGATCTGGGCGAGCGCGAGTCGGAGCAACGCCTCTACGAGCTGAAGCAAAAGGCCGATCTCCTCCAGCAGCTCAGCGAGCGGATCGGCCGGATCGAAAAAGCGATCGAGTCGGCCGAGTCCAAACGCGATCTCTCAGTGGCGCTGGAATGCCGGGACGAGGCCGCGGCCGCTCTGGCCGAGGCGCGCGAGGAGAACCGCGCCGCGGTTGTCGGCCACCTCCTTGCCGAATGGGTGCGGAGCGAAGCGGTGGAACGCTCGCGGCCGGAGGTTTTCCGCCGCGCCGACGAGCTGCTGGTGGGGATCACCAACGGGATGCTCCGGCTCTCGGTGAACGACCGCGGCCCCGAACCGATCTTCGCGGCGCGCTGCGGAGACGAGCCCCCGCGGCCGGTCGAGAGGCTCTCGGTCGGCGAGCGCGTGCAGCTGCTCGTCGCCGTGCGGCTGGCGTTCATGGAGCAGGACGAGCGCGCGGCTATGCCGCTCTTTTTCGACGAGGCGCTGGCCACGAGCGACGACGAACGGGCCGCGCGGATCATCGAAGGCGCGATCGCGATCGCGGCGACCGGCAGGCAGGTCTTCTACCTGACCGCGCAGAGCGACGAGCTGGGCAAGTGGCTGCCGCGGCTGCGGGAGGCGGGCGTACCCCACGAGTCGATCGATCTGGCCGCGCTGCGCGGAATCTCGGCCGCCGAGCGGCGCCCGCTGCGAATCGTCGAGCCGCGGAGGCCCGAGTTGCCCGAGCCGGCGGGCTGCGATCGCGCCGAGTACGCCCGGCTGCTGAACGTGCCGGGGATCGATCCCACAGTCGAGAGCCTGGCGCAGCTGCACCTCTGGCACGTGGTGCACGACCTCGACGAACTGCACCGCCTGCTCAAGGCCGGCGTCGAGAAGTGGGGTCAGCTCGACGCACTGCTGGCGGGCGGCGGCGGGCGCATCCTGGGCGACTCCGTAGAAAAGGAGCTCGTCTTGACGAGGGTCGAGGCGATCCGAGCCGCCTGCCGGGCCTGGAGGGTGGGCCGCGGCAGGCCGGTCGACAGGGCCGCGCTGATCGACTCGGGCTGCGTCAGCGAGAGCTTCATCGACGAGATCGCGAAGCTGGCAGGGCGCTGCGAAGGAGACGCCGCGAGGCTGCTTCGCGAACTGGGCCGGGGAGCGGTCAAGCGCTGGCGGGCGAGCAAGACCGAACAGCTGGAGGGCTTTTTGGCCGAAAACGGCTACCTGCCGGGACGAAAGCCGCTGGCTCCAGAAGAGATCAGGGTCCGGGCCCTGGCCGCGGTGGCAAGGCCCGTCCGAAAAGGCCGCCTCGATCCGGCCTGGATCGAGGCGATGGCGGAGTCGCTCCCGAGGCGCTGACCTGGAAGACCGCTCGCCTGTCGGGCTCCGGGGCGCTTTTGTGAAACACCGAGAACTCGCACATCGTTATTCGATCTTCCGTGCTTTGCGAGCGGCTCAATCGACCAAGCAGAAGTCATTTCCGTAGAGCGCGGTCTCGGTCAGCACGAGCTGGTTCTGTGCGATCCCGCACTGCACGACGCGGACGTCGAAAGGATGAAACGTTTCGTTGCTCAACGCAGAGGGCTTCGAGCCGCGGTAGTGGCAGGAAACAGGAAAGTGACTCGTTTCTCACGGCGTCCCGGTCTCCAGCGCGCGAGCCAGCAGGGCGTGGAGGCGGCGGCGGATTCGCGGCGAGACTGCATGACCCACGCCGGCGAAGACCTCCAGCTCCGCGTCCAGCCCCGCAGCGTTGAGCTCCTCGACCGCCCCGCGGGCGCCGTCGACCGGCACCAGCCGATCCTCCGCCCCGTGCAAGGCGCGGATCGGGGGATAGCGGCCGGGATCCTCCCCTGTTCGCGGCCGCAGCAAAGGCGGCAGCGCTCCTCCGATCGGCACGGCGAGCCGGATCGCCTCCGGGTGGCGCACGGCCAGCGCGAAGCAGATCATTCCCCCCTGGGAGAAGCCGGTGACGATCGGCTCGCCCCGGCCGGACCGCTCGGCGACGAGCCTCTCGATCAGCGCCGCGACGCGGTCCGCGGCCGCGGCGATCCCCTCCGCCAGCCGTTGCTCGTCTCCGTCCAGGTAACGCGCGGGGAACCAGGCGAAGCCGTGCCCCCAGCTCGCCGGCGCCCGCGGCAGCACCACGCGGGCGGGTACGGACATACCTTGGTACAGGCCGCGAAAGCCTCGCGGCGAGTCGCCCAGGCCGTGGACGCCCAGCACCAGCGGCAGCTCGGCGTCCGGATCGGCGCCGCCGGTGGTCAGCTCCAGCGCCTCCAGCGCCTCTCCGCCCGCGACGGCCACGGGCTCGGGGCCCGGCGGCCTTCCGTCGCCACAGCGACAGCCCGCCAGCGCCAGGCCCGTCGAAACGACTCCGGCGAGCAGGAAAAAAAACGCCCTTACTTCTTTGTTCTCGCGTGTCATTTTCTGTATCGTGGTAGCAGAAACTCGGTAGCCATTACCACAGGAGAGCCGCCGCATGAGCGAGCGCCGCGAATCCACCCACGTCGACATAGTGGTATTCGACCTGGACGGCACGCTGGTGGACAGTCGCGACGATATCGCCTCCTCGATCAACGCCGGGCTGACGGCGGTCGGCTCTCGGCGGCGCCCATTTCCAGACATCTACCCTCTGATCGGACTGCCGCTGGTGGATATGTACGTCGACCTGCTTCCGCGCGAGCTGACCCACAGAGCGGACGAGGCGGCCGAGGCCTACCGGACGGACTACACCTCGCAATGCTCGCGCAGATCGGCGGTCTTCCCCGGTGTCCTCGAATGCCTGGACTCGCTGCGCGGCTCGCTTTTGGCGATCGCCACCTCCAAGCGCACCTACCAGGCCGTGCGCGTCGCCGAGGAGCTGGGGCTGGCCGGGCGATTCAAGGTGGTAAACGGCACCGACGGCATTCCGCCCAAGCCGAATCCGGCGGTGGTGCTGCAGGTGATCGAGCGCACCGGCGCCAGCGCGGAGCGATCCTGGATGGTGGGCGACACCACCTACGACATCCGCGCCGGCCGCTCCGCCGGTCTGCGCACCTGCGCGGTGACCTACGGAGCGCACTCCGCCGACGCGCTGGCCGCCGAGCATCCCGACGCGATTGTCGACAGCCTGGCCGATCTGCCCGCCCGCATCAGCGCCTGAGCAGAAAAAGCCCCTCTCCGACTACGGGCAGCCTTCGGGAACCGGGGTGCACGAATCGTCCAGGTTGTTCTGGACATAGATATCGAGGGGCGCGCCGGTGAGCTGGCCGAGCAGATCACAGACCTCGCAGTCCGGCAACGAGGCGTTGTAGTAGACATCCAGGACCCCGGACAGCTCGACCAGGGAGACCAGCCCGTCCGGGCCGGCCAGGCCGGACAGCTCGGAGTTGTTGGAGATACTCACGTCGCCGCTCACCGACGAAAGCGAGCTCATTCCGCCCAGCTCGGCGAGCAGGCTGTTGCCGCCGATGCTCACGTCCCCCTCTATCCAGCCGAGATTGGGCAGATCGAGCCCGGTCAGCCCGCAGGCGTAGACGGTCAGATCGCCGATCAGGCAAGGATAGGGCTGCAACGAGCTCACGTCGGACTCGTCGTTGATCCAGTAGTCCCCCACGTAGCACTCGTCGTAAGTGGTGGAGGTATCAGCGTCGCCGTCCGTGTCGCTGTCCGCGTCCGTGTCGGTATCGGAATCCGCGTCGGTGTCGGCGTCGGTGTCGGCGTCGGTGTCGCTGTCAGTGTCGCTGTCGGAATCCGTGTCCGCGTCCCCTCCGTCCGCTGTGTCCTCTGTGTCCGATACGCTGTCGCTGTCCGTACCCGCATCCGTCCCCCCGTCGCTCCCAGCGTCCGAATCGTCCGATCCCTGGTCGCCGCATCCCTGGACGGCGAACACCAGCATCGAGACGAGCGTCGAGATCACCACCGTTTTTCGCATCTCCCTCCTCCTTTTCCTCATTTATTGTAACACCAAATGGCGGCGTTCTTTTCTCGCCGGGCAGGTCGTGTTATCGCTCGCCGACCGGAGGAGGAAATGAGCCGTCGCCGAGCCAAAAAGTCACGAAGCGCGGCGTCGTCGTTCCCCGGCGCCGACGCGGCGCTGGTCGCGTTGCTGCTCGCCGTTGTGGCGATGCTGGTGGTCCCGCTGACTCCCTGGCTGATCGACCTGATGGTGGGGCTCAACCTCTGCCTGGCGACGGTGGTGTTCTGCCTGGCGATGCTGGCGCCGCGGCCGATCGAGCTGACCGCCTTTCCCACCGTGCTACTGGTCGCCACGCTCTACCGCCTGGCGCTCAACGTCGCCTCCACCAGGCTGATCCTGACCGAGGCGGACGCCGGCCGCATCATCGGCGCGTTCGGCACCGTGCTGGTCGGCGGAGACATCCTGATCGGCGCCGTGATCTTCGGCATCCTGGCGATGGTGCTGTTCTTGGTGATCACCAAGGGCGCCGAGCGCGTGGCCGAGGTCGCAGCGCGCTTCACCCTCGACGCCCTGCCCGGCATGCAGCTGGCGATCGACGCCGATCTGCGCGCCGGCGCCGTCTCTCCTCGCGAGGTCGGCCGTCGCCGCGAGGCGCTGGAACGGCGCAGCCACTACTTCGGTGCCCTGGACGGAGCGATGAAGTTCGTGCGCGGCGACGCGGTCGCCTCGATGGTGATCATCCTCGTCAACGTGCTGGGCGGACTGGCGGTGGGGATAATCCGCCACGGGATGTCGGCCGCGGAGGCGCTCCGGGTCTACGGCCGCCTGACCGTCGGCGACGGCCTGGTCAACCTGATCCCGGCCTTGCTGCTCTCCACCGCAGCCGGGATGCTGGTCACCCGCGTCGGCCAGGGCGACGCCGAAGCGCGACTCGGACGCCAGCTCGGCGAGCAGGTCGGACGCCAGCCGCGCGCTCTGCTCGCCGCGGCGTTGCCGACCCTGGCGCTGGCGCTGGTTCCGGGTCTGCCCGTCTGGCCGTTTGTGCTGCTGGGCGGCGCGCTGCTGGTCGCGGGTCTGATCTGCCTGCGTTCCGAACGGCTCAGGGGCGCGGCGCGCGACAGGGAGAGCGGTCGCTTCGAGCGCCGCGGCGGCGATCGGCCGCTCGGGCTCGACGAGACGCAGGAGGTGCTCGACCGACTGGCGACATCCCGGCCCGTACTGGTCCGCGAGACCGTACCGGGCCGCGTCTCCCTGGCCGGCCTGGCCGACCTGCTCCACGCGCTCGAGCTGGAGGGGATCGGCGCCGAGCACCTCGCCGAGACGCTGGAGGCGGTGGCTCGCGAGCCGGCCGGGCTCGAGCCGGACGAATTGCTGCAGCGGGTTCGCCAACGCCTGGCGCCGCTGATCACGAGCCGGCTGGCAGGCGGAAAACGAGAGCTCGATGTCGCCGTGCTCGAGGACGAGCTGGAGTCCGTGCTGGAAAGTGGATTGACCCCGACGGCCAGCGGCAAGAGGCTGGCGCTGCCCGCGGAGCTGGGCGCCGAAGCGGTCGCGGCGATCGCCGCGGGGCTGGAGCCCCTGCCGCGCCCGCTGCTGCTGGTCAAGCCCGCGCTGCGGCTCCCGCTGGCCCGGCTGCTGCGCGCGGCGAGCAAGGAAGCCGTGGTCCTGGCCCACGGAGAGATCGAGGACCGCGTGCCCGTGCGAGTCGCCGGTTCGATCGGAATCTGAGCGGATCGCGGCCGAAGGAATGGAGAACCGGATGAGCAGGATATCGTTTTTTCTCTTTGCCGCGCTGGCCGCGCTCTCGAACGTCGGGTGCGGGAGCGCGACGCATCCGGCCGCGGGCGAGCACGCCGCCGGCGCGCGAGCACGAGAGGGTGCCTCCGCCGCGCCCGGCGCGGAAGAGCGGCGGGCGCTACTGCTCTGGCGCGCGACGCCACCGGGCGACTCCGGGCGCGTCGTGCACCTGCTGGGCACCGTCCACGTGGGCGACGAGAGCTTCTACCCGCTGGATTCGGAGCTGCTATCGACCTTCGAGCGCTCCGAGGCGCTGGCGGTCGAGGTCGATCTGACCGGAGTCGAGCCCGAGAAGCTGGCGCGCGAGGTGATGAACCGCGCGCTGCTGCCGCCCGGGCGCACGCTGGACCAGCTGGTCGGCCCCGAGACGTGGCGGCGCATCTCCGGCGAGATGAAGGCCGTCGCAGCTCTCGCGCCCGGTCTGATGCGCTTCGAGCCCTGGTTCGCGGCGCTGACCCTGCTCCAGATGCGCCTCGCCGAGCAGGGGCTGCGCCCCGAGCTGGGAATCGACGTGCACCTGATGCGCCGCGCGGCGGGTCGCAAGCCGGTGGTCCAGCTCGAGAGCGCCGAATCGCAGCTCGACATCCTCGACTCGCTGCCGCTCGAGGTTCAGGAGCTGATGCTGATCGACGCGCTGGAGGGCTCGCTGCAGGCGGGCGGCGAGCTGGAAGAGCTGACCTCGGCCTGGAAGAGCGGAGACTCGCGGCGACTGGAGGATCTGCTGCTGCGGCCGATCGAGGAGAACCCCGGCCTCGAGCCGCTCTGGGATGCGCTGTTCACCGATCGCAACCGCTTCATGGCCGAGCGGATTCGGGAGCTTTCCGAGATCCACGACTCCCTGTTCGTCGCGGTCGGAGCCGGACACCTGCTGGGCGAGGAGGGAATCGGGGAACTGCTGGAGCGCGAGGACTGGACGATCGAGAGGGCGAACCCCAGCCCTGAGGCCCGCGCTGCGGCACGAAGCCGCAAGCCCTGACGGGCTTCGCTCAAAGAGCTCGTCCAGCTCTACAGGCCCGAAGGGCCTGCCGGCCGAACGGCAGAGATCCAAAGATCGGCAGGCATCGTTGCCGCGCCGTTTACGGCGCGGAAGACCAGCAGGCACCAGCCTCAGGCGCCTCAGGCACCAGCCTCGGGCCCGCGGCATCAATGCCGCGGCAACGCTGCGGCACGAAGCCGCAAGCCCTGACGGGCTTCGCTCAAAGAGCTCGTCTGGTCGTAATAGGCTTTTCCCCATACGATCTTGACCCTGCAACATGTTAGGAGCATCAAGCGGCCATGAAACAGAGTCACTCGTATCACCGGCTGCTTTTTCATCTGGTGTTCTCCACGAAAAACCGCGAGCACCTGATCGATTCACACGAAGACGGCCACGTGCTTGCTGGCTTGTTCGCCGTTAAGGCCCATCATCTCGAAGTATATATCGAGGAGTTCGGCTACTGGCGGGATCACGTCCACTTGCTGGTCAGAATCGCTCCAAAACTCTCTTTGGCGAAGATCTACGGCCAACTGAAGGGATTCGCCTCGCACACCTGGAACGACCGTTTTCCAGAAAGGAAGCTATACTGGCAAGATGGAGTGTTTTCTGTGACTGTCGATCCGGACGACTGCAACGATCTTCGATGGTACATTCGCAATCAGTGGAATCATCACGAGTCAGGATCCTTGCAAGAAAACTGGGAGATGCCAGACATCGGCCCGAAGGGCCTGCCGGCCGAACGGCAGAGATCCAAAGATCGGTAGGCATCGTTGCCGCGCCGTTTACGGCGCGGAAGACCAGGCTTCGCTCAAAGAGCTCGTCCAGCTCTACAGGCCCGAAGGGCCTGCCGGCCGAACGGCAGAGATCCAAAGATCGGCAGGCATCGTTGCCGCGCCGTTTACGCGGAAGACCAGGCTTCGCTCAAAGAGCTCGTCCAGCTCTACAGGCCCGAAGGGCCTGCCGGCCGAACGGCAGAGATCCAAAGATCGGTAGGCATCGTTGCCGCGCCGTTTACGGCGCGGAAGACCAGGCTTCGCTCAAAGAGCTCGTCCAGCTCTACAGGCCCGAAGGGCCT
>JAWOBP010000079.1:0-11558 GCA_046484285.1 Polyangia bacterium | reverse complement strand
TCGCCGCCCCAGGCGTAGCCCTGGTAGGCGAGCGCCTCGATCGAGACCGACTGGACGACCGCGTTTGCGGGAAGCGAATCCAGGCCGAACCTCATGAAGATGCTGGAATTGCCGGCGTCGATAGTCAAATTGTCGCTGGTGCCGTAGTTGGTGTCGGGATTGTACTCGTCCACCCAGGAGTCGGCCTCGGGCTCGATCGAGATCTCGTGCGGCTCCAAATAGGCAATTTCGAGGCGCGGCCGTTGGTCTGTGTTGGAATACTCGCGCGAGCGGTATGACGTGCGGTAGCCGGTCGAATGAAGCCGGAAAGAGATCGAGCCGTCATCGCCGTATTCCTGCTCAACCAGCGGTATCAGCGTGTCGCTGTCGTTGACGCCCCACTTGTCCGAGAAAGTGTTGTCGTACCAGAGCCACCAGCTGCCGTAGCTGTCCACGGAGGCGGTGGGCTGGTTGTTCCAGGTGATGCCTGTCTCCTCCCAGGAGTCGTCATCGACGAAGTGGGTGTAGACGCTGCCGTCGCCGCCCCAGGCGAAGCCCTCGTAGGCGAGCGCTTCCAGGGAGACGTCCTTGACGTATGCACCGGCGGGCAGCCCGCTTAGATCGAATCTCAAAAAGGAATATCTCTCGTCGTCGGAGACCCATTCCGGAGAGACGACGAAATCCTCGTCGGTGCCGTAGTTGGTGTCCGGAGCATCCGAGTTGACATAGGAATCGGCGACCGGCTCCAGCACGAGCACCGGGCAGTCGTCGAGGCCCGTGGTGCCTCCCACGCAGCGATCGCAGCGATCGAGGTAGGCCGTTCCATCCGGCACGCCCGCGCAGTCCAGATTGTTCTCGGCTCCGGTGCCGGTGTCGGTGCCCGTGCCGGTATCGGTGTCGGTGTCCGTATCCGTGTCGGTGTCGGTGTCGGTGTCCGTATCCGTGTCGGTGTCGGTGTCGGTGTCCGTATCCGTGTCGGTGTCGGTGTCCGTATCCGTGTCGGTGTCGGTGTCGGTGTCCGCATCGGTATCGGTGTCGGTGTCCGTATCCGTGTCGGTGTCGGTGTCCGTATCCGTGTCGGTGTCGGTGTCGGTGTCCGTATCGGTGTCGGTGTCGGTGTCCGTATCGGTGTCGGTGTCGGTGTCCGTATCCGTGTCGGTGTCGGTGTCGGTGTCCGTATCGGTGTCGGTATCGGTGTCGGTGTCGGTGTCTGCGTCTGGTCCGCCGTCGGAATCGTCTCCTCCCGATCCCCCGCAGGCCGAAACCAGAGAAATGAACAATCCCAGTAAAGCTAGTTCGAACGTTTTTCTGATCAGCATCTCCTGCTCCTTGTCGTGGTTTCCAGTTGCAATCATCAAGCGATGAAGAATTTATTGTATTTGTAAAAAAGTACATTTCAACCAAAAAAACAAAAGCGAGTCGAGGTGATTCACGACGGCATTTGTTGTAGGCTGGCGGCATGCGTCCGGTGATCATCGGTACCGCTGGCCACATCGACCACGGCAAGACCGCGCTGGTCAAGGCGCTGACCGGCACCGACACCGATCGGCTCAGCGAGGAGAAGCAGCGCGGGATCACGATCGAGCTGGGCTACGCCTTTTTGCGCGAGGGGTTGGCCGTGATCGACGTGCCCGGGCACGAGCGCTTCGTCAAGCAGATGGTCGCCGGGGCGGCCACGATCGATCTGGCGCTGCTGGTGGTGGCGGCCGACGACGGGGTGATGCCGCAGACCCGCGAACACCTCGAAATCCTGAGCTTGCTGGGAGTCTCGGCCGGCGCGGTCGCGATCACCAAGATCGACCTGGTCGACGAGGACTGGCTGGAACTGGTCGAGGAGGACCTGCGCGAGGAGATCGCCGGCTCGTTTCTCGAAGGGAGCCCGGTCGTGCGCGTCGATTCGCTGTCGGGACGGGGTGTCGAGGAAATACGCGGCGTGATCGAGGAGCTGGCAGCCGAACGGGGAGAGCCCGAGACGGGACCGTTTTTCAGACTGCCGATCGACCGAGTCTTCACCATGCGCGGCTTCGGCACGGTTGTGACGGGATCCGTGGTCTCCGGGTCGGTCGAGATCGGCGATCGGCTGGAGCTGCTGCCGGCGGGCAAGACGGTCCGCGTGCGCGGCATCCAGAGCCAGGGGCGGGAGCAACAGCGCGTCTCGAGCGGGATGCGCGCGGCGCTCAACCTGCCGCAGATCGGGGTGGACGAGGCCGATCGGGGCGACGTGCTGGCCACTTCGGGACGCATGCGGCCGACCTACATGCTCGACGCCGAGTGCGCGCTGCTGCCGAGCAGCCCGGTGGCCCTCGAGCAGCGCCAGCGGGTGCGCCTCCACGTGGGCACCAAGGAGGTGTTGGCCCGCGTCAGGCTGCTCGACCGCGAGAGCATCGCTCCGGGCGAACAGGGGCTCGTCCAGCTGCGGCTCGAGGAGCGCGTCGCGGCGCAGCGCCTGGATCGCTACGTGATCCGCCGCTACTCGCCCCAGATCACGATCGGCGGGGGCCGCTTGCTGGACGCCAACCCGGGCAAGCACCGCCGGCGCCACTCCGAGCGCGTGGTGGGCTCGCTGCGGCGGCTGGGCGATCAGAGCCGGGAGGATGTCGCGCTGCGCATTCTGGAGACGGCTCGAGTGGCCGATCTGGAGGAGCTGGTCGCCCGCAGCGGGCTGGCGGTCGAGCTCGTCGAGCGGCAGCTGGAAGAGGCGATCTCTCGCGGCGACGTGCTGGAGGTGGCGGCCAGGGGGAGGCCATACTTCGTGGAGAAGCGGGCCTGCGACGAGTTGGTCGCGGCGCTGGTCGCGGCGCTGAAGAAGTACCACGAGCGCAACCCGTTGCGCGCCGGAGCCAAGCGCGGAGAGATCCTGGGCCCCTGGAAGAAGCGGATGCCCGACTTCGCGGTGGCCCGCTGCGTGGAGACGGCGATCGAAAACGGCGCGATACGCGCGCCGGGCGGAGACCTGCTGGCGGACGCCGACTTCGAGATCAGGCTCGACCCGAGACAGGAGCAGCTGCTGGCCGCGATCGAGCGCGCCCTGTCCGAGGGCGGTTTCCGCCCTCCCGATCTCGCAGATCTGGCCGGTGCGGTCGGTCTCGGGGAGGACGAGACCAGGCAGCTGGCGCAGGTGCTGGTCGATCGCAACCGCGCGATCAACCTGGAGGGGAAGATCTACTTCCATCTCGACACGGTGCGACGCGGCGCCGATCTGCTGCGAGGCGAGCTCGTGAAAAACGGGGAGATCACGATGTCAGGCTTCCGCCAGCTGGTCGGCACCACGCGCAAGTACGCCCTGCCGCTGCTCAACTACTACGACGCCCAGGGCCTGACCGCCCGTCGCGGAGACGTACGAGTCCCGGGCCGCTCGCTCGAAGAATCGGGCTGAAGAACGGGCAAGTCGGGAGAAAAGAGATGAGCAGCGAGGGCGGGGGTCTGACAATCGCCACCTACAACGTCCACGGCTGGATCGGTCGCGACGCGATCGCCGACCACGAGCGGACCATGGAGGCGGTCGCGCGGCTCGAGGCCGACGTAGTCGCGCTGCAAGAGGTCTTCGTGCCCGTCGATGTGGATCCGCAATCCGAAAGGCGCGATATCGAGAAGGTGACCGGAATGAGCGTGTGCTTCGGTCCCAACCTCGTGCACAGCGGCCGCAGCTACGGCAACGCGCTTCTGACCTCGCTGGAGATCGCGGAGACCAACGAATGGGATATCTCCGTGCCCGAGCGCGAGCCGCGCGGCGCCCTGGAGGTCCGCCTCGTCGAGGGAGAGCTGCGGCTGCGCGTGCTGGCAACCCATTTGGGCACCGGCCTCGAGGAACGCGACACGCAGCTGACCCGGCTGCTCGAAATCGTCGATCGAGATCCGCGCATTCCCACCGTCCTTTTGGGCGATCTCAACGAGTGGCGGCCCTGGAGCAGACGCTTCGCCGCGCTGCTCAGGCGCTTCGAGCCAGGCCGCGCGGCGCCCTCCTTCCCGGTCGCGGCTCCGCTTTTTTCGCTCGACAGGATCCTGGTGCGAAACGCGCGGGTCGTCTCGCCGCCGCGGGCCGTGGTCAGCCCGCTGACGCGCGTCGCCTCCGATCACCTCCCCCTGCGCGCCGAGATGGCCTTTTGACGAAGAAAGACGGCTCTTGCCTCGACGCCATCCGAGCTCACTGGCCCCGGAAGTCCGGCTTCTTCTTCTCGGCGAAGGCCTCCAGGGCGCGGCGCAGGTCGGCGGAGCTCCAGGCACGCCGGCGCAGCTCCTCGACGCGGCGGCGGTCCTCTTCGCCCAGCGGCCGCCGACGTTCCAGCGCGCGGATCGCCGCCAGCGTGCCTCGCACCGCCAGCGGCGCGTTGCCCGCTATCGTGCCGGCCAGCTCGATCGCTCTTTTCAGCACGCGCGGCGCCGGGACGATCTCGTCGACCAGCCCCAGTCGCAGCGCCTCCTCGGCTCCGATCGGCTCGGCGGTCAAAAACAGGCGCCGGGTCGTCGCTCCGCCGAACCTGTCCAGAAACCGCGCGATCCCGGCGGGGTTGTAGACCAGGCCCAGCCTGACCGGGGTCATCGCCAGCCTGATCTCGGGTGCCGCCACGCGCAGGTCGCAGGCCGCGGCCAGCTCCAGCCCGCCGCCGAAGGCGTCTCCCTCGAGCGCCGCCACGACCGGGCAGCCCAGCGACTCCAGCGCCCGAGTGGCGCGCGCGAAGCGTTCGTCGGGCAGCGGCAAGTCATCCTGGGTCGAAGGGTCGATGCAGCGGATGTCGTAACCCGCCGAGAAACTCTCCTGCCCGGCAGAGGCGAGCACGGCGGCGCGCGGCGAGCTCCCGGCGAGATCGCCCAACACCTCGCGAAAGCGCTCGATCATCGCGTCGTCGAAGGCGTTGCGCCTGCCGTTGCGCTCGATCATCACGACGTGCACGCGGCCGCGCCGCTCGACTCTCACCGTCGCTTCCACGTCTCTGCCGGTCCTGGCGTCGTTCATCTCACCCTGGATCCAGGTCGGAACGGACCGCTCACACTATGCCCGCCCGCCCGGCGTCCTTGGCCCGGTAGAGCCGCTCGTCCGCGGCCCTCAGCAGCTCGTCGAAGGTGCTCCCCTCTTCGGGATAGGTGGCCACGCCGGCGGAGAAGGTCACCCGAAAGCTCTCGCCGTCGTCTCCGGTGAAGCTCATCTCGCGCAGCTCGTCGAGCAGCCGGCCCAGGATCATCTTGGCCGTCTCTCCGTTTTCGCCGTAGAACGCCACGGTGAACTCCTCGCCGCCCCAGCGCCCGCGGATGTCGGTCTCGCGGAAGCGCGAGGCCAGCAGCTTGCCGAACGCGGCCAGGACCCGGTCGCCGGCCAGGTGGCCGTGGGTGTCGTTGATCCGCTTGAAGTGATCCAGGTCCATCAGCCCCAGCGAGAGCGGCCGCGCATGACGCGAGCTGTCCGCCATCCGCAACCTGAAGGACTCGAGAAAAGAGCGGCGGTTGGCCAGCCCGGTCAGCGCGTCGCGGTCGGCGCGCTCGCGGAACATCCGCTGTCTTTCGATCCGCACCCCGATCCGCGCCAGCAGCTCCTCGCGAACCACGGGCTTTTGAATGTAATCGTCGCCGCCGGCGCGAAAGCACTCGACCCGCACCTCGACGGACTGCTCCGCGGTCAGGAACAGGATCGGCAGCTGGCGCCAGCTCGCCGTGGAGCGCACCATGCGACAGACGTCGAAGCCGCCGATGCCGGGCATCACCACGTCGAGCAGCATCAAATCCGGCCGTTCGCGATCGAGCGTCTCGAGCGCGCGCTCCGGCTGGTCTAGCACTGCGACGCGCATCCCGCCGGCCTCCAGGATCGCCGCGATGTGAGCGGCAAAGGCGGGATCGTCGTCCACGATCAGCACCCGCGTGCTGGTCTGTCTCCGGCGAACGGCGAAACGCCGCACCGCCTCGACGAACTCGTCGGCCACGAGCGGCTTTTTCAGAAACTGCGAGGCTCCGGCCGACGCGGCCGCCACGCGGTTGGGGACCGACCCGTCCGCGGACATGAATGCGATCGGAAGCTCCTCCTTCCCCTCCAGCGAACGCAGGTCCTGAGCGATGCGGAACGGGTCCTCGCCGGGGACGAGGTTGATGTCGATGATCGCACCGTCCAGACGATTCTCACCCGCCCGCAGCAGGGCCTGCTCTGAATTCTCGGCGCAGATCGCCCGCACCAGGTTGCGACGCGCCATCAGCTCGACCGAGCTCAGCATCTCCGGGTCGTCGTCGACCACCAGCACGGTCGCCACCTCCGAGGCGCGGACCGGAGCCGCGGGAGCCAGGCTGATGCTGACCGGGGAGGTACGTGCCCGCTCCAGCTCCTCGTCGATGCTGCGCCAGTGCTCTTCGGTCGACTCTTCGCCGCCCAGGTAGCGAGCCGCGATCGACTCGATACGGGATGCAGCCTCGCTGACCTCGCCGAACCCCATCGTGCCGGCCGTGCCGTGAATCGTGTGAGCCATCCGCTTGATCTCGCGCAGCAGATCGTGGTCGCCCCCGCCGGATTCGCGCGCCTTTCGGCAGTAGCTGCTCAGCTCGTCCAACTCGGCCGGCAGCTTCTCGCCGTACTGGCGCCTGACATCCCGCAGCTTCTCTTCCGTATCCGGGCTCTCTTCCGTATCCGGGCTCTCTTCCGCCGTCGGCTTGGCCCGGGGCGCGGGAGGCCGAAAGGTCGCCTCCTTCGCCGAGCCCGTCGCCAGTCGCACCGCCTCTCGCGCCAGCGCTCCGGGATGCAGCGGTCCGCTCAGCAAGCGATCCGCTCCGCCATCGTCCTCGGCGTCTCGCTCGGGCGGTACCACCAGCAAGACTCGAGTCTTGGGCGCGATCTCGCGGATCCGCACCACCAGACGACGCCCCGACGCAGAGCCACCGTCGACGACGGCGGCGGCGAACGACCCGGATCGGATCGCTTCCTCCGCCCGCTCCGAATCGCCGACCTCCACGACCTCGAAGCCCAGCTCGCGCAGCGCGCCGCCCACGCGAGCCCGGTAGGGCTCGAGGCGGTCCATCAACAGTATCGAGGCGGTCATGGGAATCCGTCCCCCCTGTTCAGCCGTCTGCATCCTCGTCGAGCGCCGGCGGCCCGAAACGGCCGCCGAAGACCAGCCCCACGGTCAGCGTGCCGGGCATGAACCGCTGCGAGCAAACCCACGGCAACGGCTGGAAGAAGTCCGCGTAGAGCCCGCCCCACCAGCTCCGGCCGAAGCGGTACGCGGCCGAGACGCCGACGCTGACGAAGAACTCCGCGAAGTCGTCGCTCTGATCCTCTTTTCCGCGAGTGAGCTGGTGAAAGACTCCGATCGGAACCGCCTCCAGGCCCAGCGCCCAGTCGCCGACGTAGAGCACTCCCCGGGCAAGCAATCCGTACAGCAGGCGGTGGTTGGCCGCCTCCACCTCGCCGCTCTCCCCGGAGACGTTCAGCGAGGGATCGTAGGAGCTGGCCTCCTGGCTGCTCTCCTGGAAGACCACCTCGGAACTGAAGAAACGATATCCGAGCCGCGCCCCGACCACGAGCCACTCGGCGACGTGCACGCCCAGGTCGGCCTCCAGATCGAGGCCGACCACCCCCTCCTCGCCGCAGTCCGGATCCTCGTCGCCGGGCTCGTAGAACCACTGCTGGCAGAACCCGACTCCGCCCCGCGCGCTCCATTGGAGCAGTCCGCGCTCCAATCTCTTCGGGCTCTCCGGCTCCTCCTCGTCTTCATCCGCCGGCTCGGATATGGGAAAATCGTACGGGTCCTCGTCGAGGGTGGGAACCGGATCGGGCTCTTCGGCCGGCGCCTGTTGCGGCTCCTCCTCGACGGCGCGTCCGGGCGCGGCCTCGCCCGCCGGCGGCAGCACGAGAAAGGCCTCCAGCTCTTGGCCGCACGAGCGCGGCTCGCCCTCCACCCGGGTGCCGTCCTCCAGCTCGGCCGCGGCGCGGATCTCGCTGCAATCGGATCTCACGTCCGGAAACGAGGCCCGGCCGTCGGCCGCGCTCAGCGCGATGCGGCGGTCCCGCGTGCCGTCCGCGCGAATCACGATCAGCTCCACCTCGACCCCGCCCGCCGGGCCGCCGCCGGCGTCGAGCACGTGCACGGTCGCGGTCACCAGGCCGTCGGCCCCGCTCCCGCGGCGCTTGCGCGCGGCGCCGGAATCGATCGCGACCGCCAGCGAGAACGAGACCAGCAGCGAGGCGATGGTCCAGCGCGTGAATCGCGAGATCATACCTTTTTCTATCACGACGTCATCGTTTTCGACAGTGCGGAACCATTCGCGCCGTTTCGACCTGGGCTGCAAAGGGCGCCCCCGTCCGGGCCAGCCACACCGGCGCCACGACGCGCGGCACCGGTACGCCGGAGGCCTCGCAGACGATTCCGGCCAGCTCCTCGAACAATGGTTCGCCTTCCGGCAAGCAGGTAGCTCGCCCCCCGGCGGAGCGCTCCTCGGCGCCGAGCAAAGCTTGCGGTGCGCGTCGGTGTCGCGGGAACGCATCGGACTGGACCGGCGACAAAAAATGGTTCACCTTCCACGAGATGGGAATCGCCGCCGATATCATTCTGCTGGTCGTCGTGGCGTTCGGCTGCGGCCTCGTGCTGCGCAGGCTGGGCCAGCCGATCATTCTCGGCTACATCGCCGCGGGCGTGATCCTGGGACCTCACACCGCCGGGCTGACCGTCTCCAACACCCACGACATCGAGCGGCTCGCCGAGATCGGCGTCGCTCTTCTGCTCTTCGCCCTCGGCCTCGAGTTCTCGCTCAAGGATCTGAAACCGGTCAGGAAGATCGCGCTGATCGGTACCCCGATCCAGATGCTGTTGACGATCGGGGTGGGAATGGGGATCGGCCTGCTGACCGGCTGGGGCTGGAAGGACTCGCTGTGGCTGGGGGCCTGCATCTCGCTGTCGAGCACGATGGTGATCCTCAAGACCCTGATGAACCAGGGCTGGCTCGGCACCCTCTCGAGCAAGGTGATGATCGGGATGCTGCTCGTCCAGGATCTGGCGGTCGTGCCTTTGATGATCATCCTGCCCCAGCTCAGCGACCCGGCCGTGGGCCTGCCCGCGATGGGATTCGCCGCGCTCAAGGCCGCGGTCTTCATCGCCGCGATGGTGCTGCTCGGCACCAGGCTGCTGCCGCTGCTGATGACCCACATCGCCCGGCTCGGTTCGCGGGAGCTGTTCCTTTTGGCGATCACCGCGATCGGTCTGGGCGTCGGCTACGCGACCTACCTGGCGGGCCTCTCCTTCGCCTTCGGCGCCTTCGTCGCCGGGATCGTGCTGAGCGAATCGGACTTCGGCCATCAGGCGCTGGGCGACATCATCCCGTTGCGCGACGTCTTCGGGCTGTTGTTCTTCGCCTCGGTCGGGATGCTGCTCGATCCCGCCTTCCTCCTGGACCACATCGTCGAGGTGCTGCTGCTCGTGCTTTTCGCCAGCGCGGCCAAGGGCCTCATCTTCGCCGGGCTGTCCCGGCTGCTCGGGTACGGCAACGTGATTCCACTGGCCGTTGGGCTGGGACTGTTCCAGGTCGGCGAGTTCTCCTTCGTGATCGCCAGGGAGGGCGTCGCGACCGGCTCGATCGGAAACGAGCTGTACTCGCTGGTGCTCAGCGCGGCGATCCTGACCATGATCATGACGCCGTTTGTCTCGGCCCAGACCGCGCGGCTCTACTCGCTGAAGAAGCGCTGGTTCTCCCACGAGCCGCTCGAGACGCTCAATATTCCGACAGGCGGCCTGTACGAGCACACGGTGATCGCCGGCAGCGGCCGGGTGGGAACGCAGATCGCGGCCGTGCTCCGCGAGATCGGGATGCCGCTGGTCGTGGTCGAGCTGGATCACCGGCGGGTGGAGGCGGCCAAATCAGAGGGCACGCCCGTGGTCTACGGAGACGCCGGCCAAGAGGTGGTGCTGGAGGCGGCCTCGATATCCGAGGCCAGCTTGCTGATCGTCACCACTCCGGACACCGTGGTGTCGCGAGCGATCATCGAAACCGCCAGGCGGCTGCACCCCGAGCTGGACGTGGTGGCCAGAATGTCGGAGTCGAGCTGCCTGCCGGTCTTCGCCGGAATGGGCGTCGACGACGTGGTGCTGCCCGAGCTGGAGACAGGCCTCGAGATGACCCGCCGGGCGCTGGTCCACCTGGGCGTCCCCGACTCGGAGATTCGGAGTCAGGCCGACGCGCTGCGAAAAAAGATGCTGGATCCTTTTTTCGAACCCGAGCGTTGAGGCCAAAAACTTGATATCCGAGCACCTCCGTGTTTACATTTACCTACATGTGGGATACGGAGAGGTGTCATGCAGGATCTCAGTCGCTACAAGAAAAAGAGCCACATCGAAATCCACACCAGGTACGTCTCGTTCCTCCTGGCCGGCTCGGTCGCGCTGGTGGTGCTCGTCTTCGCCCTGGGCGTGATCGTGGGCAGCGGCGGTGCGGACGATTCCGCTGCGTGCGCGCCCCCGGATCCGCTGGCGGAGCTGGACGAGCGCTCCGGCGAGCCGCCGCCTCCGGAGACCGCCGAGCCGCGGCGCTCTTTCCACGAAACGCTGGCGGCCGAGAGCTCGGCGGTTCCCACGCCGGCCTCGCTTTCGGAGACGCGCACGGCGGCCGGCGAGGGCGCAAGCGCCGCCCGACAGGATCTCGAACTCGTGGAGCCCACTCGCGAGGAAGAGCCGACGCCCGATAAGGTCTCGGATTCGGAAACGGGCTTTTACACCTTGCAGGTCGCGTCGTTCCAGGACCAGGCCGAGGCCAGCGAGATGGTGCGGCGCCTCGAGCGAGCCGGCCACCGCTCCTTTTTGGTCAGCGTCTACATGGAGGAACGCGGCGGGCGCTGGTACCGGGTGCGGGTGGGGCCGTTCAAGAGCAGGAAGGCCGCCTGGGACTACAAGGAAGACTTCGAGGAAAAAGAGCGTCTCCCCACCTTCGTGGTCAAGAGGCGCTCTCATGGCTGAGCGCGGATCGGCGCGGCCGAATCGGTCCGCTTGACTCCCGGCACCCGGAGACCCTACATTTGATCATACCCTCGCGGAGGTCACATGTTCGCCGAAAAACTGGAAAACGCTGTCAGCTCGGTCAAGGGCGGTCAGGCGCTGGTGCTGATGGGCTTCGATGGCCTGCCGGTGGAGACGTTCAGCTCGGACGAACAGTTCGACGTCGAGACGGTGGGCATGGAGTTCTCGGTCCTGCTCAAGGAGGTCCGCAAGGCCGCCGAGCAGCTGGAGGCCGGCACGATGCGGGAGATGACGGTCAGGACCGACCGGCTGACCGCGGTGATGAGAGTGGTCAACGACGAGTACTTCCTGGCGATGGCGGTCGAGCCGAGCGGCAACCTGGGCAAGGCGAGATTCGTTTTGCGGATCATCGCTCCGCAGATAGTCGGCGAGCTGGTCTGATATCCTGATCGAAGTCCGCTGTTGGCCAATCCGCGGCGTCTCTAAAGGCACGCAGACAGGTGCAATGGTGTGTCGGTGGTGGTCGCCGATCAGTTTGGGAAACAGCCGCCGTTCAGACGGCTCATGCAGCCGGTGCTGATTCCCACGAGCCATAGCCATCAACGCGACCGGCGCGAGACCGAGCCGCATCTCCATCTCTGTGTTTCTGCGGATAGATCATTT
>JAWOBP010000074.1:0-33146 GCA_046484285.1 Polyangia bacterium | reverse complement strand
TGTGGAAGTGCGGGTTCAGGTTGAGCGCGGAGCCGAACCGCTGGCAGAACGTGACCGACCCGCCGCGGCTGTCGGCGTGCCCGGCGGCCCGGGCCCGCTCCCGGTACCAGGCGTTTACCGCCCGGTCGAACACCGCCAGCACGTCGGTAAGCAGCTTGCCGTCGTACGCCAGGCGGTAGCGCAGGTCGACGGGCAGGCTCAGCACCCACTGGCGCACCGGCACGCCGAGCGGGAAGACGTCGTCGGCCAGACGCGCCGCGGTGTGCGGTGCTCGAAGCGCGCGACGACAACCCGCCGTCCGTCTCGGAAGACGCCTTGTGCCTCTCGTCGCTGAAGCACTACCGCAGCCTGATGCCGATGGCGATGGAAGCGAGGGTGCCGATGCTCTCGCTGCGACCGGCGCACGGCGCGATCGGCTCGCACGCGAACGCCGTGAAGGCGTGCTTCAGCGACTTCGCTCACCTGGCCGACAACATCTCGGTCGCCTGCAAGGTCGAGGCTGTCTGACCCGCTTCGTGAGAAAGGTTGGGCTCGGGATCTCCCTCCCGACGCCGTCCGAGCCTGAACCCGAATAAGGGGCAAGTCGGAGGGACAGACCCCTTGCTCGACTATTGCCATTGGACGCGCTCGCACGACATGGTTAAAATCTTTTACGAGAAGTGACGAGGCCTGCCAGGACGGCAGGTCTTGCAACGCGGAGGACGGTGTCCATATGTCGGAGCAGCAACCGCTCGTGGACTTTTTGCAGAGTCGCAGGGCGACGAGGGAGAACGGCCAGGTTGACCGTACCGACGTTCTCGCCGAGTGGATCAAGGACCTCGGCGCGCTCATGGACGAGATCGAGGTCTTGTTGAAAGACGTCGTGGAATCGGGCTACGTAAACGTGAAACGCATCAATGTTTACATCAGTGAACCGGATCTCTCACCCTACGACGCTCCATCGCTCGTCCTCGACTTCGACGGCACCGAGCTCCAGATTCTCCCGCGCTTCAGGATGACAGTCGGCGCCCGGGGACGAGTCGATTTCGTCTGCGGAGCGCTCACGGCCATCCTCCTGCGGATCGAGAACGGAAAGTGGGCGTTCGCTGGTCAAGACCGACGTTCAGACACGGTTCCGCTCACGCGGGAGTCCTTCGACCAGGTACTGCAAGACCTCTTGGCATGACGCGACGCCCCAGCATCGACGAGGAGCGCCCGCGCGCTTCTGAAATATGGGCGTACTACAGGTTCGCCGTTGCGAGCCTCGAGTCGATGCAGCACTCCATCGTGTCCTCCTCGCCCGAGGACATCGCTCGCCTCCGAACGACCGACGGCCGGAAGATCCCGGACGACTTCCTCGGGCTGTCCAGGGAAGAATGCCGCGCGCACATAGCGCGATATCGCGAGGAGCTCGACCGGCAGGTCGCGCTCCTCCTCGTAGCCAGCTACGAGGCATGCTTGCGTGTAGACTTCGAAACCAGGGTCCGATCGCGTAGGCCCAAGGGGGCGGTCACCGATGCCTGCCGCAAGGTCGCCGACGACGAGGATCGACCGCTGCGCCGCATCGCCATCGACAGCATCCTCGATGTCTGGAAGCGGCAAGACGACGTCCCCCCGAAGAAGGTCGGCGCCTTCCGGCAGCTCCTCGGCTATCGCAATTGGCTCGCGCACGGCCGGTACTGGATCTTCACGGACGGACGCATGCTGGATCCGCGCGAGGTTCAGGATCGCGCGGACACGCTCTTCGAATCTCTCGACGGTTTCACGTCGGAATGGAGGGACCGAAAGCGTCCGGCGATCGTCTCTTCAGCGAGGTGATGACCAGCCGCTGGCTCGAACGGCGGCGAGCGACCCGCAAACGCAACGACCTCCTCACGCCTCGCCCCGCGGGTAGCTGCCGCCGTGGCTGAGGAGCTTGACCATGGTGAGGAGGTTCTGGAGCTCCTCGAGGTTTTCGACGCCGTAAATGTAGGACGGATGAAGCACCTCTCGAGCCTCCTCGCCGTAGCCCTCGAACACTCGCCGAACACAAGATCCACCCCCTCGGCAGCCGCCGATCGCGGCCGATCAGGCTCTCGCCGGCGGCTTTGAGCCGTAACCGGCGCTCGCGTGGGTTCGATTCCAACCGAAAAGTCCGGCGAGCGTGTGAGAAACGCGGTCGAGGGCGAACCTGGGCGTCGACCCGCGTGACCGAGGGCTGGGGGAGCGGTCAGTAGTCGCAGACTTCTTGGTCGGCTTCGTCGGTGAAGTAGTCGTCGTCAGCGAAGTCGGCGTCGTCGAAGTCGAGCTCGGCCTGCGGCGGGGCGCGGGCGGGGGCCAGGGTTGGAGCCTCGGCGGACTGGCCGGTCCCCTCCAGATAGCGGCGGATGGAAGCCGCCTCGGCCGGGTCGGCGAGCACGCGCCTGACGAGCTTGCCGGCGCGGTCGCCGGTGGCCACCAGGCCGCGCACCGAGGCCGCGGTCACGCCGGCCAGTACGGGCGACTCGTCGGCCAGTGGGTCCAGCTCGCCCGGCGTGAGGATCCCGCGGCGCTCCAGCATCCGCAGCACGCGGCGCGCCGTGGTCTCGACGATGCGCTTCACGTCCGCGTCCTGCAGCTCCGGGGCCGGGACGAAGAGCGGCGAGTCGGCGCTCTCGGCGTGGACGTAGGTCCCGTCGAGCTGGAGCTTGTGGAAGTGCGGGTTCAGGTTGAGCGCGGAGCCGAACCGCTGGCAGAACGTGACCGACCCGCCGCGGCTGTCGGCGTGCCCGGCGGCCCGGGCCCGCTCCCGGTACCAGGCGTTTACCGCCCGGTCGAACACCGCCAGCACGTCGGAGAGCAGCTTGCCGTCGTACGCCAGGCGGTAGCGCAGGTCGACGGGCAGGCTCAGCACCCACTGGCGCACCGGCACGCCGAGCGGGAAGACGTCGTCGGCCAGACGCGCCGCGGTGTCGGCCATACGGCGGCCGGTGCAGCTCGGGCAGAAGCCCCGGCCCTTGCAGCTAAAGGCCAGCGCCCGCTCCTCGCCGCAATCGTCGCACCTGATCCTGACGAATCCCGCTCGTAACCGTTCAGGGGGGTTGATCCCGCGGATCGGGTTGATTGTTGATGATCGGGTCGAAAAAGTGCTGATCTTTGCCGAGATCGTTGGATGATTCCGCTTGCGAGATCGCGTCGGGCACTAACTCGTGGGGCGATGACGCGCCTCGAGAAAGAGCTTCTGGCGCCTCGGGTCCTTGGACAAGATCACACCTTCCTTGGCAATTCTCACCCTTCCTTGGAGGGGTTTTTGCCTTCCTTGGAGGGGTTTTCGGCGTCCTTGGAGGGATTTGGCCCGTCCTTGGAGGGGTTTGGGCCGTCCTTGGAAGGGTTTGGGCCGTCCTTGGCCTCCCAGGACGTCCTTGGCGGGTTTTGGTTCGCTTGGAAACGGTCTACGGGGCGTCGGTTAGCTGTGGAGCTTCTTCTTTTGGCTGATCATCGGCCGAGGATTTCGCCATTTTGCGGAAGTAGGCGCTGGCGTAGCCTACCGAGCGCGACTCGTCGCGCCAGAAGACGAACTGCCCAAAGTCGCGAATCTCACGGATGGCTGACGGAACGGCCGGAACCTCCTCGACCAACTCATCGAAGCCCTGGCGGCAGTCATCCACAACCGGCCTACACCATCGCTGCTGCCGAAAAGCTCATTGGCATAGGCTCTCATACCGGCTTTCTCAACACGAATGAGGGGTGAACGGTTACTCCCGCTCCGAGGACGCCGCACTCCACGTAGTCGCGCAGCTCCTGCTCCACGTGAGGCGGCAGCGCGTGGTCCGCGGTCCTCGTTCTCTCCAGGAAGGTCTCGAGGTTCTCCTCGAGCACGCGGTGCAAGAGCTCCTGCTCCGGCACCCGGCGGCTGTACGTGAAGCCCTCGAGCTGTTCGGCGACCAGCATCGCCCCTGACGCGGGGCAAGCTCCGGGCCAGATCGGCCTTCGCGCCCGGTCTCGCGGGCCGGGCGGGCGCTGCTATTGCCGCGGAGCACGATGGAACGGCGGTTTGGGGTGGCGTTCCCGATGTCCACGAGTTCGATGGGCACATCGTCTGCGACGCGCGCTCGCGCAGCGAGATCGCGATCCCGGTGCGCGGGACCGGCGACACGGTCGTCGGCGTGCTCGACGTGGATTCCAACGAGCTAGACGCCTTCTTGGAGGCCGATCGGGTCGGCCTGGAGCGAATCGCCGCGATGGTCGGAGGGTAGGAGAGCGGCGATCAGAGAGCGGCGATGGCCTCGCGGATTCTGTTCAGTGCCGCGGAATTCTGGTCGGGTTCCCTTTCCGGGTCGTATCCGAAGTCCTCGCCCAGCCGCTCCTCGATGATGCCCAGCGCTTCGGCCCTGAAGAAGATCCCGGTCTCCGGATCGGAGAGGAAGCAGATCAGCAGCGGCAGCCCGTTCTTCTCGTGGAGATCGATCTCGCGGCGGATGAATTCCAGGCGCGACTCCGAGTCCTCCAGCTCGATGTAGTTGACCAGACTGGAGGCGGAAACCGCGCCTCCCACCTCGCGCTCGAGGCGCGCCACCTCTGAATTTTCCTCGATGATCGCCCGCTGGTGCGCCTTTTTTGCAACCCGCTCCATCTCCTCTTGCACCGCGACCAGCTCCTCGTCGGTCGCCAGCGAGCTGCCGCCCAGCAGCAGACCCTCGCCGTAGACGGCCAGCGAGATCGCCGCCGCCACGGCCACGCCCAGAGCGACCCAGCCCAGGGCGCGCCCCGTCCTTCGCGCCTTGATCACGTAGAGCGCCAGCGCCCCGATCGCGAGCACGACTCCGTAGAAGGAGACGACCGTGGGTCCGCTCGGCAGGTCGGCCCAGTAGGAGATCAGCATTCCGATCGTGGTCACGATCGTTCCCATCGACCAGCCGACGATCAGCTGCCACTTGAGCCTGTCGGTGATCATGAAGGCCATGATCGCCGGCGCGACCAGGAAGACGAAGACCAGCAGCACTCCGGCCACGCGCACCGAAAACGAAATTACGAACCCGAAGGTCAGGTAGAAGAGGAAATCCCAGGCGCGGACGTTCATCCCCCGCTCGTATGCCTTGGCCGGGTCGTTGGAGATCAGGCGGAACTGGCGACCGAAGACCACGTGGATCGCCCCGATCAGCGAGTAGGCGATCAGCGCGGAGATCACGTCCGACCACTCGACCCAGAGCAGGCCTCCGACCAGGATGCTGTCCAGGTGCTCCGCGCCCTGGGTCTTCTGCACGACCAGCACCGCCACCGAGGCGGTCAGGGCGTAGAACAGCCCGATCACCGCCTCCTGGGGAACCCGCTCTCCGCGCAGGCGCGTCAGGGCGAAGATCGCCGCGGCGACGAAGGTGAAGGTGATCGAGTAGATCAGGGCGGCCGGCGTATCGGGCACGATCCCGAACATGAATCCGACCGTGGTTCCCAGCGCCGCGGTCTGGGCCAGCGCCAGGTCGACGAAGATCACCCGCCGCCGCAGCACGTGGATTCCGAGATAAGTGTGGATTGCGACCAGGATCAGGCACTCGGCGAACGGAGCCGCCATCAACTCGAGCATGTTCATATGCTTACCTCGGTGCCGCGCCCGCGGGCCTGCGGCGGTCTACTGGGCGGTCTGCTCGAAAGCCGAGGTCAGCTTCGAGATCCAGATGTCGAACTGGTCGAAAAACGTGTTCATTCCGCGCTCTCCGCCGGGGCCCAGCGCGGTGATGACCGGAACGGCGCCGACCCGCGAGGCCACGTGCCGCACGCGACCGACGTCGAAGTAGTTGGCGGCCAGCATCACCTCGATGCTCTCGCTCTTCATCTTGTCGATCACGGCCGAGACGTGGCCGGGCGTGGGCGGAATCCCGGGCTTGGGCTCCATGTACTCGACCACCTCCAGGCCGAACAGCCGCGAGAAGTAGCTCCAGTTCTTGTGATACGTGACCAGCTTCTTGCCGCGCAGCGGCATCGCCTGCTTCATCCAGCCGCCCAGGTAGTCGATCAGCGACTTGCCCTTGTACTCCTTGCCCTCCAGAAACGAGATCAGCCGGCCCCGCTGCGCGAGCTTGGTCAGCATCTTGCCGCCCACCATCTCGACCAGCTCCGAGCCGAAGGTGCGGCGGTTGATCTCGCGCTTGAAGCTCTTCAGGTTCTGCTCGAAGTACTCGGAGTGCTCGGGTGCGTTTTTCTTGAGCCCGGTGCAGATGTTCTCCGCGATCACCTTGCCGTTGAGCGGGCTGGTGTGGATGTGCGGGTTGCCGTAGATGTGCACGTCGCCCTCGGCTCGGCTGACCGTGACCGGTTTTTCGATGATCTCGATTCCGGCGCTGGCGGAGACGTAGCCCTTCTGGCCGCTGCGGATGTCCGGGTTGTTGGACATGTCGACGAGCGCCGGGGCCCACATCTCGAGGTCCATCCCGGTCGCGACGAAGACGTCCGCCTTGCTCAGCTTGACCGCCAGTGAGGGCTTGGGCCGCACGATGTGCGGGTCCTGGTTGCCGCTCACGATGTAGCTGACCTTTATCTTGTCTTGGCCGATGTAGCGCGCGATCGGAGCGTAGGCCGTCGACGTGACCACCACGTTCAGCTTGTCGCCGGCCAGCGCACGTCCGCCGTTGAGCGACGCGGCCAGCGCCAGCGCCGCGATTGCGATTGTCGTTGCAAGCCGTTTCATCGTTTCTCTCCTCGTTATCTTCATCTCAGTATTTTTCGTGTTTGTGGGGACCGGCCGCCCAGTCGAGCTGGAGCATCACCCGGTCGTCCGTTCTCAGTGCGAGCGTGCCGTCCGGCCGCTCGATCGGGATGTCCTGCCCGTGGCTGTACTCCAGCCGCAGGTAGACGAACTCGCTTTGCCAGAACGTGAGGTAGGGCACCACGTCCCAGGCGATCCTGTTCCTGGTGCGCACCGTGGGCACTGCCGCGTCTCCGCGCACCCCGGCGAACCAGCGCGTGGCGAGCTGAAAATCGATGTAGGAGTAGGCGCCGAGCCCGATCCGCTCGCCGTCCTCGGTCCCGACGCCCGAGAGGATCGCCTCCTCGTCGCCCGGCACCTGCTTGAAGACGAAGTAGCCCTCGCTGCGCCAGGTGAAGGAGTGGTACCTGGCCTGCTGGAGCGGGTTCCAGTTGAGCGTCAGGTCGGCCGCGGCGACCGCGGTGTGGCGCCACGGCTCGTCCACCAGCCGATCGTCCTCGTTGACGTATCCGCGGCGGTTGTTGACCCCCCACATTCCGCTCAGCCCCAGCTCCATGTAGGTCGACTCGCTCAGATTCCAGTAGTTCTTGAGGTGGCCCATCACCGTGGGCACGCTGACGAACTCGCCGGCGAACAGAGTGTCGTTCTCTCCGGTCGCCACCTCCAGCGAGAACTCGTTGGCCGAGGCCCACAGCGGGGGCATGAACCACTTGAGCGCCAGCCCGGTTCCGGCCACTCCGCCCTCGCCCAGCACCGCGCTCATCGCCAGCGGGTAGTCGGTCTGGTCCAGGTCGTGGCCGTGCCAGCGGTTGACCACTCCCAGGTTCTGGCGAAAGCGCCCCACGGTCAGCGAGACCGAGGGGATCGCCCCGAACCAGGTCATGTAGACCTCCTCGACCTCCACGCCGGGATGCGGCTCGGGGAAGAAGTTCACCGCCGCCTTGAACATCGAGTAGGGGTCGAGCACGTGCTGGATCTGGAACCCCAGCTCGCGGATCACCATCGTGCTCCTGTCGTCGACCCCGGCGTAGAAGTGGGGATTCTTCGCGTCGTCGATGATCAGCCCCGCCAGGAAATCGGCGCTGACGCTCAGCTCCGGGTTCAGCTTCTGCAAGGCCAGCGCGCCCCACAGAAAGGTGCGATCCTCGGGGGCCTCCTCCCGCTCGGGGGCGTCGGCGGCCGCCTCGGCCTCGGCCACGAGCTTCTCCAGCTCGTCCTGCTCGGCGCGCTCGGTCAGCGCCTGCATCTCCTCTTCCAGCTCGGCCACGCGCTCTTGCAGCTCGAGCACGCGGCCCTCTCCGCCGGCGGCGTCCTCCTCGCCGCTCGTCTCTTCGTCGGTTTTCGAATCGTCCCGCCCGGAGGCGTCCCTTGCTTCTTCCTGCGCGATCGCCGGCTCGCAGATCAGCATCACCGCAAACAGCGCGATCAGTGTGCTCGTCTTTTTCATCATTTTCGCCCTTCACCACCGCTGCGGACCTTCGCGTGGGCCGCAGATTTCGTCGTCGTCATCGAGCCCTCGCGGGCTCTGCTGCTCGGTAGCTCAGGCGGATGGGGGCGAGTTGGATGGCGAGAGCCGGTAGATCTCCTCGCCCGGATCGACGCGCCGGGCCTCACGCGACAGCGGCACGTGCTCGACCACCGCGATCGAGACGACGGCCGAGACGCTCTCGCTGCTCAGGGCGCTCGAGACCGTGATCTGGTAGAGATAGGGGCAACCGTCGTCGAGCGGGTTCGGTCCGCCCTGCTCGGGAACGGACTCGCCGGTCTCGGGATCGATGTCCGCGACGCTGCCGTCGGGCTGGATGACGTGAGTGACGAGCAGGAGGTGCATCACCGCGCTGAGCTGCCACGACAGGAAGGCAGCCAGCATCACGTGCGCGGCCAATCTCCTCTTTTTGTTCATCGTCATCTTCACGCCGACTATATCTCCATTTTCGATCGACGGCGCATCATACCACAAATTCAAGTGCGATCAAGCATGATTGCCGGCCCGAAAGCTCCTTTTGCGATCGGGGACGCACCGTACCAACGCTCATTTTCATGCAAGAATCCTGCCGGTGACGTTTTGCCTTTTTCGGTTCATCCCCTAGAATCCACTGTGGAATGAAACCGGAATCCCAGGAAACCGAACGGCTGTTCGAGCGCTTCGGTCGCAGTTACGAAGGCGGGGAGATCATCTACGCCGAGGACGATGAGTCGACCGAGGTGTTCATGGTGATCGACGGGCGGGTCCGCGTGATCAAGAGGGTGCGGCTCGTAGAGAGGGATATCGCAATTCTGCGCTCCGGGGATATCTTCGGCGAATCGGCGCTGGCTCGCGGTCACCGCCGGCCCGCCTCGGCCGTGGCGCTCGGCGACTGCCGGGTGCTGGCCTTCGAGGCGGACGATTTCGAAAAGCTGCTCGAGGGCCAGCCCGCGATCGCTTTGAAGCTGATCGGGCAGCTGGTGCGCAGGCTGCAGTCGTCGGAGGAGCGCATCGAGAACATGATGCTGCGCGACAGCCAGAGCAAGATCGTCAACACCTTGATCAAGCTCTCGCAGGGGACGCCTCCCGACGCCAACGGCCGCACTCTGCTGCCGATATCGCCGATCGAGCTCTCCTCGCGGATCGGGCTCGACGTGGACACCGTCAAGCGGGGGATCCTCGAGCTCAAGGAGAACGGCTATTTGTCGATCGCAGGGGAGGCGCTGCAAGTGTTCGATCTGGAGGCGCTGCGCAAGCTCTACCGGCTGATGGGCATGAAGGAAGAGTTGCGCAAGGGTTGATCTAAATTTTCTTCGTGGACTCGCGTCTCAACGAAGCGGGGATCGACTCGTCCCAAAGGAGGAATCGAGATGAAGAAACGCAGCGCAATCGCCGGCCTCGCCGCGGTGGTGATGCTGGCCGCTCCGCTCGCAGCGGCGGCCAGGGTGGTCTACCTCAACGGAGTGGATATTTCGCACGTCAAGAGCCGTACGTTCAAGGACGTCGAATGTCATATCGACGAAAACGGCGATATCCATCTAAGCGCGCCGCACTACAAGGTCGAGATGGCCGACGAGAAGGACGACGAGAAGAAATCCTCGACCGATCGCAGCGAGGCGGGAGCCAACCCGGAGCTGAGGACCAAGTACTTTCTCGCCACCAAGCCGTCGCCCCAAGGGCGCGCCCAGTACGACGTGGTCGTCGAGATAAACGGCGTGGAGCGCAAGGTGATAGAGGCCGGCGACGGTGCGGTGATCACCGAGATCTCGGCCTGGTTGAAAAAGGGAAAGAACACGGTCGTGCTCGAGGCGAAAAAGAACCTCGAGGGAGGACGCAAGTCCACCTCCAGCCAGGACGAGTTGACCGTGCTGATCGGAGCAGGCCACGAGGAGGACAACGTAGTCAAAATGGATGTGGTCCACCTCAAATTCGAGGTCGACGCCTCGCAGATAGCCCCCCAGGAGAAACGCACCTCTTTCAACGCGATCTGACGAGTTAACCTCTTCATAACAAAGACTTTTCTCTTTTCCGTCGCTTGACCGGCAAACGGTTCTTTGCTATTCGGTCCCGGCGCCTGCCGTCCCCGCCGGGCGGCCTCGGGGAATCCGAATGCGAAACGTTGCGCCGAAAGCGATGCTGACCGCCGGCCTGTGGCTCACGGGCGCGGTGTTGTCCTGCTGCGGCCCGGAGATATCCGACAAGGCGCGCCGCCAGTCCGACCGTTTCTACGAAGCGGCCCACATCGCCTGGTACGACGAGTACGACACCCTCGCCGCGATCAGACACCTGACTCGCGCCGTGGAGAAGAACCCCGACAACGACGACGCCCACTACCTGCTGGGCACGCTCCGGCTCGGCCGCGGCGAGTTCGACCGGGCCGAGCATCACCTGCGGGAGGCCGTGCGGCTGCGGGGCAAAAATCGACCTGCGGCGCGCTGCGAGGCGCTCAACAGCCTGGGCGTTTTGCTGATCCACCAGCAGCGCTACGCCGAGGCGATCGAGCTGCTCGAGGAGGCGGCCGAGGAGGTGCTCAACCGCGAGCCGTGGCTCGCGATGGGCAACCTGGGCTGGGCCTACATCGAGCTCGGGGAGCACGAAAAGGCGATCGAGGTGCTGCGCCGCGCGATCTTCGACCAACCCAGGTTCTGCGTGGGCAGGTATCGACTCGGGCAGGCCTACTACCTGAGCGGAGACTACCGGGCCGCCGAGCAGAGCCTGAACGACGCGGTCGACTCCGAGGACGAGAGCTGCGGGGATATCCAGCAGGCTCATCGCATCCTGGGAATGACTCATCTGCGCCTCGGCGACGACGAGCAGGCGCGCGAGGCGTTCCTGCGCTGCGAACAAATCGATCCGGGAAGCGAGGTCGGGCGCCAGTGCACCGACGCGCTTTCCGATCTCTGAGGGGCGATCGCCATGGTCGAAGCGCTGCGAGGGCAGAGTCACCTGTTCACCGACACGCTAAAGCGGCTGCTGAGGCGCAACGCCGATCCCAACATCCGCCGCATCCTGACCCGGACGCACCCGGTCGACCTGGCCCACGTCTTCGACCGCTTCCTCCCCGACGAGCAGCAACGGCTGCTCGATCTGGCCGAGGACGAGGACTACCGGGCCGAGGTCGTGGCGTCCCTGCCGCTCGACTTCGCGGTGGATCTGGTCTCCTCGATGTCGGTCGAGCGGGTCGTGGAGCTGTTGAGCGCGATGTCCGGCGACGACCGCGCCGATATCCTCGGCGAGCTGGACGAGGATGTGGCCGCCGAGATTATCGCGGCGCTGCCGGACGAGGATTCGGACGAGGTCGCCGAGTTGCTGCGCTACGAAACGACCACCGCCGGCGGCATCATGAGCCCGGACGTGCTGGCCATCTCTCAGGACACCAGCGCCGAGGAGGCGATCAAGATCATCCAGAGCTCTCCGGACGTGGAGATGGCGTTCTACATCTACGTGGTCAACGACCACCACTCGCTGGTCGGCGTGCTCTCGCTGCGGCAACTGGTGATCTCGAGGCCCAACCGGCCGCTCGAGGAGATCATGAGTCCCCACGTCGTCTCGGTGCGCACCGACGAGGATCAGGAGGAGGTGGCCCGGATCGTGGCGCGCTACGACCTGCTGGCCGTACCGGTCGTCGACGACACCAACAAGCTGGTCGGCGTGGTCACGGTCGACGACGTGATCGACGTGCTGCGCGAGGAGGCCACCGAGGACATTCTCAAGATGGCCGGCGCCGGAGAGGCGCTGGAGGCCAGGCAGTCGGTGCTCGGCTCGTTCGTACGCCGCGCGCCGTGGCTGGCAGTGGCCTGGGGCGGAGGCGTGGCCGCCTCGATCATCATCGGGCATTACGAGGAGACGCTGACCGGAGTGCTGGCGCTGGCCGCCTTCATCCCGATCATCATCGGCATGGCGGGCAACGTGGGCACGCAGTCGCTGGCGATCGTGGTGCGCGGCCTGGCCACGCGCCGCATCGACGTCAAGCAGTTCTGGCGCGTGTGTGGCAGGGAGCTGGCGGTCGGGCTGCTGCTGGGAGCGCTGTACGGCGCCGCGTTGGGCGGCTGGGGGCTGATCCAGATGCGGGAGGGCACCGGACAGAACCTGCTGGTGCTGGCCGGGATCGTGGGATCGGCCTCTGCGATCTCGATGGTGCTGGCCGCCGTGGTCGGGGCGACGATGCCGCTGCTGCTGGCGCGCTTGCGGATCGACCCGGCGATCGCGACCGGACCGTTCGTCACCACCACGATCGACGTGCTGGGCGTCCTGATCTATTTCAACATCATCAGCGTCTTCGTCTGAGCGGTGGCCGCTCCGACCGTCACGAGCCGGGCCTTCTTGCTGCGCTCCGTCGAGTACGGAGAATCGGACAGGGTGGTGACGCTGCTGACCGAAGAGCGCGGGAGAATCTCGGCGATCGCCAGAGGCGCGCGCAAGAGCCGCCGCAGGTTCGGCGGGGCGCTGGAGGCCTTTTCCCTGATCGAGGTCTCGCTGGCGCCGAGCAAGGGCAGCCTGATGCGGCTGGCCGAGGCGTCGCTGATCGAGGCCAACGGGGGCCTGGCCCGCAGCCTGGACAGGATCGAAGGTGCCTCGCTGCTGCTGGGGCTGCTCAGGGAGCTGCTGCCCGAGGACCAGCCCGAACCCGGGGCGTTCGCGCTGCTGGACGAGGCTCTGCCCTTGCTGGCGCGGGCCGGTCCCGAGGAGTGCCGCCGGCTGAGCGCCGCGGCCGCGATGAGAGCGCTGGCGCTGGCCGGAGTCGGAGTGGGAGCCGCGCGTTGCAACGCCTGCGGAAGGCCCGTGCCGCCTCGAAGACCGGTGCACTTCGACCCCCGCCGGGGAGGAGTGATCTGCACGCCCTGCGGAGGAGGCCCGCATCTGCTGAGCGCCGGGGCCGCCGCCGGGCTGAGGGAGTTGCAGAGCGCGCCGCTGGACCGGGTGGGAGGCGCCCCGGCCGGCGGGGAGGCGATGGACGAGATAGAGGCCGCCCTGGACCAATTCGTCCACTACCAGATCGACAGACCGCAGCAGCCCCTGAGCCGCAAGCGGAATCGGCAGAGGTGAGCTTTCGATCGTAGCCGCCTGGAGCCCGAGGGCGACCAGGAAGCGAACCGTGAGTTCCACGCCGGGGATATTTTTGGTATTGTCGAATCGTTTTTCTGGACGGACACACGCAACGGAAAGGCAGCAGCTTGCATTCGCGTCCGGTCGTCTTGGCGGTCTCCGCGGCGCTGGCCGCTCTTTTCGTCCTCGTTTCTCCGCGGGCGAACGCGGACGAGGCTCGGGACTTCTACAAGAAGGGCACCGAGCTGTTCGACCGGGAGCGCTACGAAGAGGCGGCCGAGGCGTTCCGCAGGGCCTACCAGCTGAGGCCGACTTGGAAGATCATGTTCAACATAGGCCAGTGCGAGGCCGCGGCGGGTCGCTACGGCCTGGCGCTGGACGCCTTCGAGCAGTACACGGTCCAGGGCGGCGACGACGTTCCCGTCGAGCGGCGCGACTACGTCTCGGCCGAAGTGCGGCGCCTGCAGCCGATGGTCGGCACGGTCGAGGTGGAGGCTCCCGGGGGGGCGGCCGTTTTTGTCGACGGCGAGCGGCGGGCCTCGACTCCGCTCAAGGGCCCGCTGCGCGTCTCGGCGGGCGCCCACGAGATCTCGATCAGGCTCGACGGCGAGGAGCTGGTCGCCGACAGCTACAACGTGGCCGGCGGGATGACGACCAGGGTCGCGGCGCGGGCAGCCGAGCCGGAACCCGAGCCGACCGTCGAACCCGAGCCGACCGTCGAGCCCGAGCAGCCGCTCGTCGAGGGCGAGACGGGTGGTCCGCTCTGGACCGGCGGCTGGGTCCTGACCGGCCTGGGCGCCGGGCTGCTCGTGGCCGGCGGCGTGACCGGAGGGCTGGCGCTGAAGACCGGCGAGCGGCTCGAGTCCGACTACCCCGACGGCGTGCCGCGCAGCGAGAAGGACGATTTCGACTCGATGAAAAACCTGGCGGTGGCGACCGACGTGCTGCTGGGAGTCGGAGCCGCCGCGGCCGTCTCCGGCGCGGTGATGCTGATCGTGGGCGCGGGCCGGGACGAGCAGCCCGCCGCGGTGGAGGTCGCCCCGCTCGCCTCGGCTCGCACGGCCGGAATCGCGCTGAAGGGGAGTTTCTAGCATGAGAGCCCGCTTGCTGGTCGTGGCCGTCTGCGCGCTGGGAGCCGGTTGTCAGCTGGTGCTGCCCGACATCTTACTGCTGGAGGAGGACGCCGGTCCCGACGCCGACGCCGACTCCGATGCGGATGCGGACACCGATGCCGACGGCGACACCGATGCCGACGGCGACACCGATGCCGACAGCGACACCGATCCGGGTCAAAACGGCGACCAGTGCGACGGCGACGAGGACTGCCTGAGCGGCCACTGCCAGAACGGAATCTGCTGCGACGCGGGCGAGGTCTGCTGCGCGAGCGACGACGTCTGCCCGGACGACCTGGCCTGCGACACCGACCTGTTCTCCTGCTTCGAGGAGTGCGGTTCGGCGGGCGACGAGCACGACGAGCGCTGCGCCGAGGGCTACCACTGCGACGCCAACGCCTGCCTGGCCGACGTGGAGCTCGGCCCCTGCGACGAGCACTCGGACTGCGCCAGCGGCGAGTGCGTCGACGACCTGTGCTGCGAGCACGCCGGGCTGTGCTGCGCCGCGGGCGACGACTGCCCGGATCTGTTCGACGGCTGCGCCACCGACGACACCCAGACCTGCGTCTTCTCGTTCCACCCGATCCCCGACAGCGGCCAGGCCGGGGAGTGCTACAACGTGAGCGGCAGCCAGGTCGGATGCGAGACGATCATCGAGTCCAACGACTACTACGGACAGGACGGCCACTACCCGGGAGAGGTGCGCCACTACACCGACAACGGGGACGGAACCGTGAGCGACGACGTAACGAGCCTCACCTGGACCAAGGTTCCCGGCGATCCGGGCACCTGGTCGATCTGCAAAGGCTACTGCGAAACGCTCCCAGCGGGCTCGGGCGACTGGCGCCTGCCCGATCGCATCGAGCTGCAGATGCTGCTGGACTACGGCGCCGGCGGCTCGGTCGGAATCGACGCCGAGTTCGAGGTGCCGATCGGAGCCGAGCAGTTCTGGACCGGCACCGAGCTGGCCGGCAGCGAGTCGACGACCGCCTGGGTGGTCGACATGGCCGACGGGACCGTGATCCGATTGGGCAAGGACAACCCGACGCCGTGGGTGTTGTGCGTGGAGGACCAGTGAGATGAGAATTGCCGCGAGAAGCCTGATGTTGGCCGTGGCGCTGGCGGCCGCGACCGCGCTGGCCACGGCTCCGCGCTGGGTGGTCGAGACCCAGAGCGGCGACACCTTCGTGGCCGACGCGGCCACCGGGCTGGAGTGGCAGCAGGTGTCGACGAACGGGATGGTGAGCTGGAAGGACGCGCTGGCGCACTGCGAGGGGCTCTCGTTCGCCGGGCACGACGACTGGAGGCTGCCCGACGTGGTGGAGCTCTCGACCCTGGTGGACGACGAGAAGGAAGAGCCGCCGGCGATCAACACCGTCTACTTCGAGGGCTTCGAGCCCGGCGCCGGCTACTGGACCTCCACCACCTCCAGGTCGACCTCCACGGCCGCCTACGTCCTCTATTTCAACGAGCAGAACACCACCGTCGGCCGCGGAGGGGTCAGCGCGATAATCAAGACCACCGCGCTGAGAGCCCTGTGCGTCAGGGTGCCGTGAGCAGCTCCCGAAGGGGGATGTGTCTCGCGTCCGCCCCGCTCTTCGTGTCCGAAATGGGAGTTTCTACCTGGGCGGCTCGGCCAGGGATAGGCCCGGCACGTGCTCGAAATGGGAATCGAACGTCAAGAGGTCGGCGCCGGTCTCCAGCGAGTGGGCCGCCACCCAGATGTCGTTTTGCGGAATCTGCGTTCCCAGCCGACGCAGGCTCTCGGCCACCTGCCCGTAGCGGCGGCAGGTGTCGTAGCCGGCGGGCAGAAACTCGACCCAGGGCTCGGCGAGAAAGCTCTCCAACTGCGCTTGATCCGTTCAGTCCCCGGATGAATCAGGAGCTTGATCCGTTCTCCGTAAAGCATGCCGCCTCCCTCCTGTGACCAGCCTCCCCCTCCGCCGAGCGCGAAGCACATGCCGCCCACCTGCATGTTGAGCACAACGCCGTAGATATCGGTCCACACACCGAGCAGCAGGGCGAACGGATTCCAAACGAGCGCGAATCTGCGCACTGGATCGGTATCGGGCTCGCGTGCCCGGCTCGGCCTCTCCGAGCCGACGCGCTTTCCTCCTGCCCCGGTGCTCCCGGGCGAGGGCGGCGTCTTCTCCGGCTTGCGGGCCCGCGCCCGCTCTGACGCGCTTTTCTTCGGCACGCAACGTCCCTCTCCGAAGCAGCGCTCCCCGGCGGAACACGGCGGATTGCAGGCGCTCACGCAGCGCCCGTCGACGCAGGTGAAGCCCTCGCCGCAGGGCGGCACGCACTCGGCATCCGGCTGCGGCGCAAAGCGCCTCCGCGGCGAAGCCGACGCTGGCGCCGAAACGCAGAGCTGCCAGACCCGCCGGGAGAACCAACAAAATGTATCGCATCATTTTATGCTAGCAGGTGTCGGCGCACTGCACCAACGCTCGCAACCATCAAGCGGGATGAACCGCCTTCGAGGCTTTTCAAAAGAGTATCGGAAAAAGAGCAGGCTCTCTTGCACGAGAACCAAGGGAACCTTTTCGCTGAGCATTGACGGCCGCGCGACCTCGTCTTGACACCCCGACAGCGCTCCACTATACTCACTTTGTTTTTGTTCTTCGTAAAGGTTTGTTATTAAAGAGAAAATCGTCAAGCGCGCTCCGGTCGCGCAGAAAGGCGTAGGTGGGTCCATGAGACGGCTGCCCGTATTTGTCCTGCTGGCGAGCTTCGCGCTGTCCTCCCTTTCGTTTGTCGCTTGTCGAGACGAGGATGATCCCGAAGACAATCTCGATCTCATGTACGACCGCCCCTGGCGGGAGCATGCGCTGAAGAACATCAGCGAGATCTTCAGCGAAACCATGCAGGAGAACGATCTCCAGGATCCCGAGGTGCAGAAGCTGATCGACATCCTGGTGCCCGGGCTGGTCAAGGGCTACAACGAGTTCACCCGCGACAAGTTCAACCGCCAGGAGATCATCAAGCTGCTGGCGCAGATGGAGGACGAGCGCTCGGTGCCGGTCTTCCTCGACGCGCTCACCCTGGAGAACACTTCCGAGTCGTCCACCTTCCAGACCGCGGCCAACGCGATCCGGCGGCAGAAGGTGGAGGCGGCGCTGCCCAAGCTGCTCGAGGCCTACGAGATGTGCGTGCAGTCGCGCGATCGCAGGCCGGGAGCTCCGTTCACCAACCACGAGAACGTGATCGTGCAGTCGGTGATCTCCGCGTCGATTGTCATCGTCGGTGCGCACCCCGACACCGAGCACAAGGACGAAGTGGTCCAGATGCTGATCGACATCACCTCCACCTCGGATCTGCTCCAGGAGCTGCGCCTCAACATGAAGGCGATGAAGGGCCTGGGCCGGATCGGGGACCCGGCTGCGATTCCGGTGCTGATCCGCGGCATCGCGATGAAGGGCGAGCGCCAGCCGGTGGGGCTGGGTCAGATCGCGTTCGCCTCGTTGCAGCAGATCCAGGATCGGGACGCCGTGGTCGACGCGATGCTGAAGTTCGCCCGCCGGGAGGACGAGGCGTTCAACGAGGCCTACAAGGAGGAGATGAAAAACGATCCCGCGATGAAGAACCCCACCTGGTACATCCAGCAGACCACCACCTTCCTGGGCAAGCTGCGCTACCCGTCTCCCAAGGTGATCGAGTTCCTCGAGTCCGAGCTGAACCACGAGGAACCAGACGAGATCGACGAGAAGGCCTCCAAGATCGAGGGGCTGCCGGTCAACTTCGCCCCCGACGGCTGGGCCACGATGCGGCGCAACTGGGCCGCGGTAGCGCTCGCCGAGATTGCGCACAAGCCGCTGTTGGACGTGATCAAGAAGCGGCTGGTCTTCGAGAAGGAGGGCAAGAAGAAGGTCCTCCAGCTGCAGGCCGAGGAGGCGGTCGGCTACGTGCGGTCCCTGGGGCTGCTGGCCTATCCCGAGGAGTCCTGCGATCTGCTGCTCGAGGTGGGGCGCGCCGGCGACGACTCGATGCGCGACAAGACCTACTACAACGCCGCTTTGATGTGCGGGAAGAAGTTCCTCGACGACATGCAAAAGTCGATTGACAAGATCGATTGCGACAAGATCGTCGCCGATCGCTTCCCGGACGGCGCTTCCGAGGATGAGGAGAAGCAGGCCCGCAACGAGTGCAATACGATGAAAAAGCGGATCGAGGGCTACAAGGCGCGCATCGAGTTCGGCGAGAAGTGCGGCGACGACCTCGACTGCTACCTCGAGGAGATCGGCAATCACCAGAGCAAGAACATCGAGCGCGCGGAGCGCGCGATCGTGACCGCCTATCGTTATGCGCGCGACGACGAGAGCGTGCGTCAGAAGGTGGTCGATACGCTGACCGAGAACCTGAACAACCCCAACAAGAACAAGGTGGCGCTCCAGGCCTCGATCCGCTCTCTCGACCTGCTGACTCCCAAGGGCGGCCAGGAGCTGATCGACAAGATCAAGAAGACCTACGCCGAGTTCGCCAAACAGTCGACCTACAAGGACAGGGCGCGCATGCTGCAGGCGTTCATCGGCCACGTGCGCAATCGGATGCGCGAGGCCTCCTGAGCCGAGCTTCGGCCGGCCCGACACCATCCCAGCCGCTCACCAAACAGCGCTCCGTCTCAGCGGTTCTCTTCGTCGTAGCGCCGCAGCCCTTCGAGCAGCAGCATCTCGCTGGTCATCTGGATCATGCGCGACTCGGCGGTGAACTTGGGGTCGAGCGCGAACCTGCCGTCGCGCATCTTGAGCAGCTCGAAGAAGGCCTCCTCGCCGCGCAGGTTGTTGCACATCGCGTTGTGGATCTCGCCTTGCACGAAGTGGATCTCGCCCCGCGTGCGACCGGAGACCAGGCTGAGGCGGCCGGTCTTGCGACCGTGAGACAGGATCTGGACCAGGTCGGGCAGCGACATCTCGGTCAAGGAGCCCGATACGCCGTCGGTTCCCTCTTCGGCGGCGTCGCGCTGCAGGTAGTTCTGGATCTTGGTCGCCACCAGGTCCACGTTGGACGGCTTGACGATGTAGTCCTTGGCTCCCAGCGAGAACCCCTTCTCCACCTCCTCGGCCGCCGCCCGTGCCGTGAAGAAGACCAGCGGGATCTTGCGCGTACGCTCGTCCTCGTCCAGTCTCCGCTTGAGCTCGAAACCGTCGAACGGCTTGAGGTCCACCTCGGACAGCACCAGGTCCGGCGGGGACTCGAGAATGCCCTTGATCGCGGTGTCGGAGCCGTGGGCGGTGCTGACCTTGAACCCCCGCGAAACGAGCTGCATCTCCAAAATGGCGCATTGCTCGGCGTTGGAGTCCACGACCAGCACCGTCTGGGCGCCGGTCAGCAGCTTGCGTTTGAGGTCGTGTCCGGCCACGACCGTGGCGAACAGATCCACCAGGTTGTTGTCGAAGATCGTGCCCTTGCCCTTTTCCAGCACGGCCATCGCCTCGTCGGTGTCGAGGATGCGCCGGTACGGGTTGCGGGCGTACGAGGTCAGCTCGGCGAAGGTGTCGGACATCGCCAGCACGCGCGAGCCGAGAGGGATCTCCGTCCCGCGGCGCCCCTCGGGAAAGCCCTTGCCGTCGAAACGTTCGTACATGTGGCGCAGCGTATCGACAGTCTCGGCCGGAAGCCGCGCCGACTCGAAGAGTCGGATCGGAGTGTCGTACCTCTTCTCCGCGGTCACGCGATGACCGCTCCACTCGGCCACGTTGAAGGCCGTGAGGTGATAGGGGCTTCCCTTGCCCACGTCGTGGATCAGCGCGGCGAGCGTGATCGCCTGGACCGAGAATTCGGCGAGCCCGATCCGCCGGCACATCCTCTCGGTGTAGCTGGCGGTCAGCACCGAGTGACCGGAGAGCCCTCCCCGCGAGCTCTCCAGCAGGGAGATCAGCAGTCTCACCATCTCCAGGGAGAAACGGGCTCCCAGCGCCGACGACTCGGGGAGGACCGAGGCGCGTTCCCCGCGGCGCTCCATCTCCTCGGGAGAGAGGGTCCGCTCCCGCTCCGAGCTGGTCGACGAGGCGACCGCCGCCGCCATCTCGCCCTCGTCGAGCAGGTTGCGCTCGTAGATGTTCATCATCGACTGGAACTGGCGCAGGCCTTCCTTGTCCAGCGAGGCGAAGGCGTGGATGTCGCCCTTGTAGAACTTGGATATCGCGGCCTTGATCGCGGCCGGCCGCGCCACGAACATGCGCACCTTGGTCGCGCCCGCGACGCGGATCAGCTCCTCCTCCAGGGCGACGTCCGCCGGATTGACGGATACGACCGACAGCGTGCCGCTGTCGTCATCGTACAGGATCGGGAAGACCATCCGCTCGGAGGCGAACTTCGCGGGCACCTTCTCCAGCACGTTGCCGCCGATCTCGGCGCGCTTGAGCTTGGCCGTGGTGACGAAGCGCGTCTTGTATCTGCGGGCCAGCTGCTTGAGGAGCGTCTCCTCCTCGATTGCGTTGATGTCGACCAGGGCGTCCTCGATGTATCCGCCGTACTGCTGGTGTTGCCTCAGCACGCCTTGGAACTTGTCTGTGGAAATGACGCCCTGTTCCAGCAACCACTCGGCAGTCCCTGTCGATGAGCTGGACATGTCCTCCGCACCCGCGAGTCCTGTCGATAATTCCGCAGTCCGCAGGCGATGATACTATCTTCTCCGCAAGAAACCCAGCCATCGGACGGTTTGTCTTTCCCCGGTCGGAGACGGTCGCGGAGAGTCAGTCTTCGCCCAAGAAGCGAATCGCGGCTTCCAGCGAAGCCAGCTCCGAATCCACCAGCAGATCGACGAGCGCCGTCGACTGCTGCTTGAGGCTCTCGTAGTACCTCTGGCGCTCCGTGGCGTGAATCACCGCCGGAAGATATCCATGGCGCATCAAGAACAGGTCGACGATCGCGCGTCCGATCTTTCCCGATGTCTCGGTGAACGGAAAGATCCTCATGAAGCGCGAATGGAGCTTGGCCGCGTAGGACATCGGGTGGAGAGCGGACGGATCGTAGGGCTCGTTCATCCAGGAAACCAGCTTCCGCATGTTGGCCGCGATCTTCTGGGGCTCGTTGATCTCGTGGTAGTAGGAGCGGTGCAGGGGAACGCCCTTGCGGTAGCGCGGCGTGGTCTTCTCCTCTTCGTCCGTCGTGTAGAGTCGATGCAGATCGCGAAACAGATCCAGCGAGTACTCCAGTCGCTCCTTGGCCGCCAGCTGCCGCACCATGTCCAGCGCCCTGCGGTGGGAGCGGATGAACTCGTAGAGCGGAAGCGTCGCCGCATCCGTGATCGCGTGGGAATCGAAAGCTCCGCTGAGCTCCTCGGGTCCGATCACCTGGCCCTCGAGAGCGCAGTCGTGGTATATGGACGACAGGTCGAGCTGGTACCAGAATTTGGCCAGCTCCCCGGAGGAGCTCTGCTCCATGAGGTACCGGACTTCGTCGGCGCGTTCGTCCAGCTCCTGGAGTCTTGAGCTGCTATCCGCGATTTCCAAGTTCAGACCGGGCATTTCCAACTCGACACCTGTGCTTGTTTTCCTTAATCTTTTTAATGTATTGAAAGATATCTAGAATGTAAACCCAAATGTTGAGGTATCATCCCTTATTATATCGCCCGAGGAGATCGAGATGACGGACAGCCATTTTCCCACCACGCCACACAGGCCCGCTTTCGGTGCGGATCCGAAAGCACGAACCGTCGATTCCGGCTTTGCGGCGCGATATCTCACGTTTGTGTCTTGCGCGGCGCTGGCCTGCGGTTGTTCCTTGTTGGTTCCCGAAGAAAACACCGGTGACACGCACAGCGACAATGACGCCGGAACCGATATTGATGCGGATGCCGACGCCGATGCCGACACAGACGCGGACACGGATACCGATACCGACACAGATGCGGATACGGACACAGACGCGGACACGGATACCGATACCGACACGGACATGTGCAACGCCACCGAGGTGCTTCCCCTCTACACCGGGGTGGAGGGCGACAACAGCGCCGACGGTCTGCCGAGCAACATCGCGGAGTACGGCGGGGTGTGCAACGGGGAGGAGCTGGGAGCGGAGCAGGTCTACGAGCTGAGCTTCCCGGTGGGCGGAGCGTACACCCTGGTGCTCACCTCGGTCGAGACCCAGGGCGAGTGGGCGGATCTGGATCTGTTCGTCCTGGAGACAGGCGACGGGGGCGAGTGCGATCCGGAAAACTGCGTGGCCCAGGCCTGGACCGGCGTCAACCCGGACATCATCTCCGACTTCGAGGTGGCGGCCGGCGACGAGTACTTCGTGATAGTCGACGGGTACCAGGGAGCCGGGGGAGCCTACACGCTGGAGGTCTTCGACGCCGAGCAGAACCCGGTCTTCGCCACCTCGGCCCTCTTCTCCGCCAGCGAGATCGGCGAGGCGCTCGCCGCGGACCAGCTCTGCAACGAGGCCGCCCAGCAGTCGACCGTCGCGAGCGGCGAGTACGTCGCCTGGATCTCGGACAGCGCGTCGCACGCGGTCGATCGCCTGGGAGACGCCAGCGGCTGGGTGCGAACCGACGGAGAGCCTTTCGCCGTCTCGCGCGAATCGCTGCTCGCCGGAGAGATCCTGTACCCGGCGCGGGTCGACGAGAACGGCTCGGCGCTCCAGGGAGACGGCAATTTCCTGCTGACCGGGACCACTCCGGCCGGTCAGCTCTTCTCGGGCTACACCCAGTGCGAGGACTGGAGCTCAGCGGAGAACAACCAGTTTTTTTCGGCCGGAGACGCCAGCGGAGGGACCCAGACCTGGACCCAGGCCTGGGGCGTGTCCTGCTCGATGGGAACGGCACGCCTGCTCTGCCTGGGAATCGGGCGCCACAGCTACGTTCCCGAGCCGGCGCAAGGCCTGCGTCGCGCCTTCGTGAGCGACGGCCTGTTCTTTCCCGGTCAGCTCTCCCAGGGAGGAACGCTGCAGGGGGCGGACGACCTGTGCCAGCAGGAGGCCGAAGACGCCGGGCTGTCCGGCAACTACTTGGCGCTGCTGGCCACGACGAGCGCCTCGGCCATCTCGCGCTTCTCCAACGGCTCGGCCTGGACGCGGGTGGACGACGTGGTCGTCGCGTCCCACGTGGAGCTGAGCGACAGCGGAACGCTGAGAGCGTCGATCAACGTCACCGCCGGCGGACAGTACATCCCCTGGGCGTACGTCTGGTTCGGCGCCGACGACGTTCTCTCCGTCGGGGTCGCCGAGTCGACCTGCGCCGACTGGTCGGAGGCCAATTCGAGCTACCAGGGAGGAGTCGGGCTGGCGTCCCTGTCGGACAGCAACGCTTTCTCGATGTCCGTGTACTCGAGCGGTCCGACCTGCGACGAGGGGGCACGCATCTACTGCTTCCAGCAGTGAGAGCCGGTCAGTTCACGTAGCCGAGGCGCTCCAGCGCCTCGATCATCTCGGGCGACGGTGGGCTCGGACGCCGGCCGGCGCTGCGGACTCGCGAAACGAATTTTTCGAACTCGTCGCGCAGCGGATGGTCCTCGGGCAGCGGCCGCGGGTTCTGCTCGCGCGGGTCGGCGGCGAGGTCGAAGAGGCTGTAGTTGCCACTGTTCCAAAACAGCTTCTGATCGCCGCTCCACAACGCCGCGGTGGTCGCCCGCAGACGATCTCCGAACAGCTCGCTGAGCAGGCCGTCCGGGTAGCCCGCGGCCCGCACCGGACGCGGCGGATCCGCCCGCCGCCCGGCGAGAGCCAGGTCGTGAGCGGCGAGAGCCGACATCGGCTCGTCGAAGTCGATCGCGGGCCGGGCGACGCCGCCGCGCCGTTCCCAGAACAGCAGCGGCACGCGCGTGTCCTCCTCGTAGGTGAAGGTGCCGTGGGAGAGCAGCTCGTGCTCGCCGAGGAACTCGCCGTGGTCGCTGGTCACCACCAGCCGGAAGTCGTCTCCGAGCGCTTTGCGCGAGCGCAGCTCGCCGATCACCATCCCCAGCGTACGGTCGGAGCGGAACACGGCGTAGTCGTAGGAGTCCGAGATCAGCTCCAGGAACAGCTCCTTCTCCCTGGGCGAGAGCTGCTCGCGGTAGAAGCGGGGATAGGGGTTTTGCGGATCGCGCGGCCGGTTGTCCAGGGCGACGCGGGGAGGGACCCAGGAAAGACCCGGCGGTATCGCGGCCCAGGGATGATGCGCGTCGCAGACGTTGACGAGCAAGAACAGCGGATTGTCGGAATCCGGGCCCCTGGCCGAGGCGTCGAGCGCGTCTTGCAGGGCGGCGACCAGATCCTCTCCGTAGAGATCACCGAAACTCTCGCAATCTCGCACGACCTGGAAACCACGCGCCAGCCCGGTGGACGCCCGCTCGGAGACGACCGGGTTTCCCGAGACCATCACTGTGCGGTAGCCGCGGCGGCGCATCCGCTCGGCCAGCGTCGTCAGCTCGTCGCCCAGCGGGCGGACCCGGTCGCCCCACAGCGAGATCGTGCGGGCTTTCTCGGGGTGGGTGGTGCAGTCCGCGCCGTGAGCCGGCACGTCGACCCCGGTGAAGAAGCTGGCGTGGCTGGGCAGGGTCCAGGTCCCCGGCGTGTAGGCGCGACAGCTCAGAGCCGCGCCCGGCCGCTCGCTCAGATCGCGCAGCGTCGGCGAGGTCGGTCGCCCGTATCCGCAGACTCCCAGCCGATCGGCGCGCACCATGTCGAGCACGACCAGCAGCACGTCCGGCCGCCGCTCGCCGCCCGCGGCTCCCGCGTCCGGGCGCGGCGCGCCGGAGTCGTCTCCGGACGGCTCCTCCGCAGAAGGACGCACCACCAGCTGGAAGGTCAGCCCGGCGATCACGAAAAGCACCAGCGCCGCCAGCGCCAGGATCCGCCAACTTCGGCAGCCGCGCCTCAAGGGCTCACCTCCGTATTCTGCTCGGCCGCGGCCGAGCGGCCGCGGGTCAGCGAGAACGCCAGCAGCAGGGCGGTTGCGTAGAAACCCGCACCGGCGAGGATCGCAATCGATATCCCCGCGTGGATCGAAATCAGCACGGCGCTCACCGAGCCGAGAACCGAGGCGGCGCTGTTGATCCCCCACAGCCAGGGAATGCGCCGCGGCGCCCGCTCGGCCGTCGCGGACAGCCCCGCGGGATAGGGCATGCCCAGCAGCAGCCCGGTGGGGGCGAGCAGCGCGGCCGCAATCGCGATCCGGGCCGAGAGCGGCGCGGCGACCGCAGAGTCGAGCAGAGCGTCGCCCGCCCCGCTGGCCCACAGCGCGATCACCAGCGCCACCAGCGCGGCCAGCGCGATCGGCAGGTTGCGTCGCCGCCGCTCGGGCCTTGTGCGACCGAACAGCCGGCTACCCGCAGCGCCGGACAGCAGCAGAGTCAGCAGCACCACGGCCAACGTGTAGGTCGGCGGTCCCAGAAAGACCGTCAGCTTCTGGATCAGGCCTATCTCGATGCACATGAAGCCCACGCCCAGGCATCCCACGTAGGCCAGGTCGACCGCGGCCGGGCCTCGGCCGCCGCGCAGATCGCGGCGCGCCAGCACGAACGGTGTCAGCAAAAACAGGATCACCATCGCCGAGGCTACCAGCGCGACCTTGGCCAGCACGAACAGGCCGCCCCCGAACAGGTAAGCGGGCCGTTCTGCGGAGATCAGCTCTCCCACGTCGCGCAAGCGGTTCTGGTAGAAGAAAAAGGGCCTGTCGTCGGTCGCCGGGCTGACGTCCAGCGGCCAGCCGTCCATCAGGCGATCCAGCTCCCGGCGGTTCTCGCAGCGCAGCAGCCGGCGTATCGGGTTGTTCCTGGGCGGCTCGCGACCGGGCAGATGGTAGATTGGGAAGCGCAGCCGGGTCGCCTCCCGGCGGACGCTCGCCAGCTCGCGCTCGTCGAAGGGACCGTTTTTGATGATCAGGTTGTGCAGCGTGCTGCCCGGTCGCTCGATCCAGGGAGTGCCCACCGAGACCACCTGGCGCGAGGGATCCTCTCCGCGATCCACCAGCGCCTGCCAGGCGATCGCCGCCAGCCCGGCGCCGCCGGCCATCCCGGGCATCGCCACCGATGAGGCCGACAGCAGCCCGCCGGGAGCCAGGTGATCGAGGTAGTCGGAAAACGCCTCCACGGTGTACAGGCTGTTCTCGGTCAGCGCGTACGCTCCGGCAGCCGTCGCGGCCGAGGTGTCGACCATGCTCGAGTGGATGATATCGTATTTTTCCGAGGAGCGCCGCACCACGCCTCTGCCGTCGTCGGCGATCACCTCCACGTCGGGGCGATCGTACAGGCCGCCCGTGTAGTCCCGGTACTCGCCGCGCATGACGTCCTCGACGATCAGCGGGTTGATCTCCACCGCGGTGACGCGCCGTGCACCGGCGACCAGCGCGGCCAACACGTCGCGACCGCCGCCGGCGCCGATCACGCAGACCTTCCGCGGCTTCCAGTCGGGACGCACGTGGTGCACGAACGCCGACAGGTCCCACATCACGTGGCGCCCCTCTGCGACATCGCCGCTGAAATGGACCAGCGGTGTCATCGCGTTCATGTCGATCACCAGCGTCTTGCGCTGCGGGGTCTCGCCGTCGTAGGCCCGGCTCATTCCCCAGCCGCGGAAGTGGAAGGAGGGAAAGACGCTCACCATCGAAAACGAGTTCCACTCGTTGAACTCCGGCTCGACGCGATCCAGATCCAGGCCCTTGGCGCTGTGCACGCGAAACGCGCCGTGCAGCGGCGCGGTCGCGGCGGCGACGATCAGCGCGACTCCCAGCAAGCCGAAGGCGCCGTGCTCCAGCGGACGAATGCGAATCTGCGGGCCGGCGAACAGCAGCGCGGCGGCGGCGGCCAGCGAGCCGACCGCCACCAGCGCGGCAGGCGCTCCGAGCAGGCTCATCGCCGGGATGACCAGCAGACAGCCGAGGCCGGCGCCGACCAGGTCCCAGGAGTAGAGGGCGTGGATGTGTCGCGAGTAGCGGGTCATCGCCAGGCTGATCGCCAGGCCTCCGGCGAAGAACGGCGCGGCCGCGGCGACGAAGCTGATCGCCAGATCGACAGTCGAGCAGGCTCCCGGCGAAGCACCGACGCCGTGACCCAAATCCGGCGTGAAATTCAACAGCACCAGCACCGCGAGCGGCTCGATCGCGGCCAGGGCTGCCGCCCAGCGGGCCAGCAGGCTGCGCGTCTTGTCGACGGGCAGGCGCTTTTGAATCAGGTGGACGAACAGCGCGGCGAAACCGGTGCCGAACAGCGCCACCGAGATCGCGAGAAAGGCGAAGTGGTACCAGATCGTGACCGAGAACAGGCGCGTCAGCGCCAGCTCGGTGGTCAGCAGGCAGAGGCTCACGAGCGCGACGCCGAGCCCCACCGAGCGCGGTGCCGGTTCGCGGATCATCGCTCTTCGGCCGTACCTTCTGCCAGATCGCGGAACGGGGAGTATCCGGTCTGCACGGCGAACGGGTCGACCCCCAAAGAGCGGAACTTCTCGTACTGGGAGTCGTCCAGCACCTGGTAGAACTCGTCGAGCGATTCGGCGCGCAGGTCCATGATCCTGGTGAAGTAGCTCTCGTTGGTGCCCGGCGGGGACTTGCCGAACAGCTCCGACATGACCGCCTTGCGCTTGGCCTCGGGGTCGGCCTTGCTGCGCATCACCGCCGCCAGGTCGCTGCCCAGCGTGCTGCCGTCGCGCCGCTCGGCGCGCATCAGCTCCAGCAGGTCGTCCTTGGCGGCGTCGATCGTGTCCCTGATCCGCTGCTGCTGGGCCGGGGTCAGCTCGAGGTACTGCGCGAGCTGCTCCACGGGCGGCCGCTTGCGATTGCCCTTGCCCATCCGGGCGCGTTGCACGGTTTCGACCAGCTTGCGGTCGACCAGCTCCTCGATGCCCAGGTCCTCCAGGTCGCCGGCCTCGATCGCGTCCAGCCGCCTGCTGTTGGCGCGCATCTTGAGCAGCACCGCGTCGATCCGATCGATCAGCTCCGAGCGGCTCTTCTTCATCTCGGCCAGCCGCTCGGACAGCTCGGAGACTCGCTCGGCCGCGGAGCGGGCCGCACCGTCCGGGTGGAAGAGGTCGGCGATCCGCGCCTCGAGGTGCTCCAGGCGCGATCCGGTCTTCTCCAGCCGGGAGCCGAGCGAGGCGACCCAGCCGGCCAGGGCGACCGAGACCGCCAGCAGCACGACGAGAGCGACAACGAGCCACCTGGAGCTTTTCATGACTGACATCCTAGCGGCGAGAGGAGCGGTTGCAAAGATCACTCGATGTAGCCCAGGCCCTTCAGCTTCTTCTTCAGCTCGCCTCCGACCTCGGAGCCGATCGGGACGTCGCCGTGCTTCCAGCCGGCCGAGTGGGTCTTGACCCGGCGCGGTGGATGCTTCTCGAGAAAACCGGGCTCCAGCACGCCTTCCAGCACGCGGCCGGGCATGTCGCGGCCGACGGGCACTCCCAGCAGCGCCAGCGCGGTGGGCATCACGTCGAAGATCGTGGGCTTTTTCTCCGGCTGCGCCCCGGCGCGGACGTCGGCGCCGGCCAGCAGGAAGATCCCGTCGGGAGCGTGCTCGTGGCTCCCGCTGCAGACGCGGTCGAAGTGATCCTCGCTTTGGGGGTCGTAGCCCTCGTTGGCTTCGTGGCCGTGGTCGGAGACCACCAGCACCGCGTTCTTTTCGAGCGGGTAGCGCTCCAGCAGTCGGCCGAGCACTTCGTCCATGTAGATGTAATAATTATCGATGACCTCGCCGTAGCGCTCCACGTCCTTGGAATCGACCCCGGAGAACTTCTCGGGCTCGCGGAACTTCCAGAAGTGGTGCTCGGCCGCATCGAGGCCGTTGAGGTAGAGCATCCCGAGCTGGGGATCGTATTTCTCGCTCGCCTCGAGGAAGGCGGAGAGAAAGGCGCGGTCGATGAACAGCGCGTACTGGAAGATGGAGAAAATGTTTTCTTTGTCCACCTGTCGCTCGCCGGCCAGCTCGGCCAGCTCCTTTTTGGGCAAATCCATGAAGCGGCCCAGCAGATCTTCGTCCGCCTCCGCGCGCATCGTCAGCGAGTCCGAAAGCCGGCCGGCCAGCCCGGGGGGCCAGGTTCCGCGCCGGTCGACTCCCTGGTCCGACCCCGCGTCGAGGTCCAGCGCCGCGCGGTAGTTCTCCCGCCGCAGCGCCGAGGCCTGGTCCGAGACGACGAAGCCCTGCACCTGCTCCGCCGGGTAGGTGCCCCACCAGCCGGCGACGCCCACCTCGATCCCGAAGCGGGAGGCCAGGTTCCACAGCGCCGGCACGCGACGCAGGTTGCTGGAGACGAGCACCTCGCGCCCGCTTTCGGGATCCTCGGCCGTGAACCCGGTGATGCCGTGCTTGCGCGGCGCCAGGCCGGTGGCCAGCGTCGTCCAGATCAGAGGCGAGAGACACGGCTCGAACGTCTTCAGCGGCGCCCGGACTCCCGCCTCGATCAGCTTTGCGAAGTTGGGCATCTTTCCCGCGGCCAGCAGGGGATCGATCGCGCGCCAGTCGGCGCCGTCGAGCCCGAAGACCAGCAGCCCGCGCTCCTCGACCGCAAAGGCAGCCTGTTCTTCCTCGCCGGGACCGCGCTCGGGCAGCTCCTCTGCGCCGCGCACCTTGTTCGCGGCGGAGGCCCGCCCCCGCCCGGTCGAGTCGGTCTTGTTCTCCCCGTCCCCGCCGCAGGCGCCAAGCAGCGCCGCTGCCAGGATCGTGCCGACTGCAGTCAAGGGTATCTGTTTCATAGAAATCTTCTTAGCACCGCCGGCCAGCGGTCTCAAACGGGTCGGCGACGCGCCCTGTCGATCACGGAATCAGCGTCCGCTCCTCCACGCGGGCCGAGAGGTGCTCGGCGGCCAGGGCCGCGGCGCGATCCAATGCGGATTGCAGGCGCGTCGGATCGCCGTCCAGCGGCTGGAAAAAGACCACCAGCGCGCTTTCGACCTCGCCCTCGATCGCGGTCCGCGCCGAGTCGGCGGTCGGCGAGCCGAACGGGCCCTCGGCGTCCGCCAGGCAGAGGCGGCCGGCGACGTTGATTCTACCTTTGCGAATCCCCTCGTACCCGTCCCCGGGTGATCCCAGGCGCGCCGTGACGAGTCGACCCTCGATCTTCGACTCGTCGTAGAGGCCCAGCGAGAGCTGCGACTCGACGCTGACCAGGTTGAACAGATCCACCAGCGGACCGACCCGGTAGAGGCCCTTGCCCTTGACCAGCCGCCTGAGCAGCGCCTCGGAGGAGGGGCGCGTCTTGGTCGGATCGAGGCCGACGGCGCGGTAGAGGCGCCGCATCTCCGCGGTCTCCTCGATCCGGCCCATCGTGCGGCCCGCGTGCCGCTGCGCCAGCTCGCGACCCGAGCGCTCCACCTCGGCCCAGAGCCGATCCCCTCCGTCGGCCGGCTCGCGGATGCCGCCCAGGCGCAGCACCCCGGCTCGCAGCACGCCCTCGAGCTCGGCATCGATCGTCACCTTCATCCTGCTTTTTCCCTTTCGAAATGCACGAAAACCTCCACGTTGCCCTTGGGGCCCGGCAGGCGCGAGTCGGCGCGGCCGCTGACCTTCATCCCCAGCGACTCCGCGCAGCGGATCACCTTGCGCACCGCGGCCTCGCGCACCTCGGGATCGCGCACGACGCCGCCCTTGCCCACCGCCTCGCGACCCGCCTCGAACTGGGGCTTGACCATCGCCAGTACGGCGCCGTCCGGCTTCAGGCAGCTCACCACCGCCTCCAGAAGCAGCTCGATCGAGATGAACGAGACGTCGATCACGGCCAGCTCCGCCGGGCCCGGCAGGATCCCGGGCTCCAGGCGGCGGGCGTTGAGGCGCTCCAGGCAGGTGACGCGCTCGTCGTTGCGCAGCGACCAGGCCAGCTGGTTCGTGCCCACGTCCACGGCGAACACCCGCGCCGCACCCCGCTGCAGGCAGCAGTCGGTGAAGCCCCCGGTCGAGGCGCCGATGTCGAGGATCGTTGTCCCCGCCACGTCGATTCCCAGCTCGTCCAGCGCGGCGTCCAGCTTGAGCCCGCCGCGCGAGACGAACGGGTTGTCCTCCCCGCGCAGGCGCAGCTCGGCCTCGCTCGAGACCGCGGTACCCGGCTTGCTGACCGGCGCGTCGTCGACCAGCACGGCGCCGGCCAGCAGCAGCGAGCGCGCCCGCTCGCGCGAGGGCGCGAGGCCGCGCTCGACCAGGAGTCGATCGACGCGGACGCGGCCCACCGCTCAGCTCCCCCCGCCGGCCGCCAGCTCTTCGATGTCGATGTGTCCCGCGTACATCCGCCCCGCCAGGTAGGGCGTGCCGGCGGGATCGGAGCGGTGCGGGACGCGCAGGTAGCTGTTCACCACCTCGCCGTCGACCACGCGCCGTCCCGGACCGTCGGGCCAGACGACCGCGCGCCGCGGAGCGTGGCCGGTCCGCACCGCGGAGACGAAGCGCGGGCCGTCGCGCTCCAGCACGATTCCGCAGCCGCTCAGCCAGTCGTCGACCTTGCCGTTGCCGTTGGCGTCGCGCTGATTGTGGAACAGGACGACGTCGCCCGGCTCCGGGTCGCCGTCGGTCTCGTACGCTCCCCGGCTACGAGCGATCTCGACCAGCCGCCGCAGGCCGCCCGCCGAGCTCCAGCCCAGGCCGGGCAACAGCCCGGAGAGGATGCGATCCAGGTCGGAGGCTCCGAAGTCAGGCAAGGAGCTGCCGCTCGAGACTAGATCCTCGCCGGCTGCGATCATCGCCGGCCGGATCTCGAGCGAGCCCGAGCCGGCCGCGTCGTCGCGATCCGCGTCGTCGCGATCCGCGTCGTCCCGCTCTGAGCGGGGCTCGTCCAGCTGGCGGACCGGCATGCGCGACTCCCAGTCCGCGCGAGCCAGCGGCTGATGGTGCGCGGGAGGGGGAGGCCCGGCCGACCCGCAGCCCCAGGCCAAGCCGCAGGCGACCAGGAAGCCAGAAAAACGGCGCAATCCGATCATCAAAAACAGTCTATCCCCTGCCGCCCCCCCGGCCAAGCCCGCGCAGAAACGACCCGTACCGGGCCGCCCTCCTCGAGAACCTCGAGCAGGCCGTACGAAACCGAGCGGATTTCGCTTCCGTGTCAGGCTCTCGATCCGCCCGTTCCGTTCACCTCTGTGCGTGTGGTAGGCTTTTTTCACTGATGGGCGACGAGTTCACGGTTCGCTGCGGCAACTGCGGGGCCGACGTCGCGGTCGGGGCCGGGGGCGACTTTCTGCGCTGCCCTTTCCGCGATTCAGCGTGTCTGACACCCGGTTTGCGCGCCCATCGAGACGCCACCCGCCGCGCGACCCCTCGAAAGCGCCGATCCGCCTCATCCCTGTCTCGAAGACGCCCGGGGCTGCCCGCCGGTACGACTCGGAGCCTCTCAGAAAACCCTACAGCGCGGATTGCTCCCAAGCCAGGATCCACCATCAAGCTCGGGGATTCGGCCGCGGCCTGCTCGGCGATCGGGCTAGTGCCTCGTCAACCTCTCCCGTTCGGGTGAGAGCGGCCCCTGCCTGCGTATCCCGGCATCGGACACCAAGGCCCGGGTGTCAGACACCAAGAACAAACAGCGGCGGTATTCGCCGGCCGAAGCACATCCGGCCGGGCTGCTGCCTGACATCTCGGCTGTCCGCGCCCCGAATCGGTCGCCGGCGGCCGATTCTCGCCCCGGCTCGCCCCCCGATCTCGTCCGTTTTCGCCTGGAAATCGTGTCCTGGACGCACCCCCGCGCCCGGCGCCGTCTTGCGCGGCGTCACTCCCCCCCCTTCGCCCCTGACGAATCAGCCCGGCCCGGCTAGACGTACCCGCTCCAGTACCGGTGCTTGGGCCTGTAGGGCTCGATGATCGGCGGCCTGAACGTCCCCGCCGGAAACTCGCGCCAGTAGTCCCCCGCCAGGTAGTCGCGCGACGCCTCCCGGTGCTCCCGCTCTGTCTCCCTGATCCGCTCCTCGCGCAGCTTCTTCAGCTCCGGGTCCGAGGCCAGCACCCGCGGGATCGGCCCGCTCTTTTCCCGCGGCTTGCTCGGGCGATCCCGCGGGTCCAGC
>JAWOBP010000070.1:0-18381 GCA_046484285.1 Polyangia bacterium | reverse complement strand
AAATGATCTATCCGCAGAAACACAGAGATGGAGATGCGGCTCGGTCTCGCGCCGGTCGCGTTGATGGCTATGGCTCGTGGGAATCAGCACCGGCTGCATGAGCCGTCTGAACGGCGGCTGTTTCCCAAACTGATCGGCGACCACCACCGACACACCATTGCACCTGTCTGCGTGCCTTTAGAGACGCCGCGTCGAGCAAACCTTCGAAAGCAGCGATCCGCCGCGGATTGGCCTCGAAGCCGACAGATGTCGCCCGCCGATGCGAATCGGTGGCTCTCAGAAAACCCTACAGCGCGGATTGCTCGAGCAATTGCGCCGACGAAGCAGGGGCGGATCAGGAGGGTATCAGTCGGAAGAGCTGCCTTCGCACTGGCTGCAGTCCATCGTCTGCTCGTTGCCGTAGATGTCGTGCTCGGTCCAGATGGAGTCCTCGTTGTGCGTGTACATGCGGCAGTCGTGGAGCACCTCGGAGTTGACGCCGTTGGCCGTGCCGGCGTTGCAGACCGGAATGTCGTCCGGATCCTCGCAGAAGGCGGAGCAACCAGTGGTGCAGTTGGACCAGTCCAGCAGGCAGTTGCAGCACGGCTGGATCAAGAAGGAGTAAACCTGGCTCTCCACGTCGTAGACCACGGACTGGGTGTGGCCGAGGAACCGCACGTTGGAGTAGATCGCCGAGTAGTACTCGGTTCTCGGCAACGTCATCCCCTCGGTTTGGAGATACTCCCCCATGTCGAACTCCTCCACCCGCTGGCAGCCGAGCTCCGTGGCCAGCCCGGCGACGACCGAGGCCGGCACCGTGACCGCCGCCACCACGTCCGAGCTATCGGGCGGAATGTAGTGCTGGAACTCGAAGTACTCGGTGGCACCCACGGTGCTGCCGCCGGCGCCGGTCACGAACACCTCGGCGCCCTCAATGAAGATGCCGTCCGACTCGGCGCGCAGATTCTCGTTCTCCTCGCGCGCCATCGTGCCGTTGGTGACGTAGTACCAGCCGCTGTAGCTCCACGCGACGGCCAGATCGAGCACTCCACTGGCCGCGCGCGCATCCCCGGAGTTCACCTCGCAGGCGGGGGGATCCGGTTGCATCTTGATGTGCTCGATATAGAGCGACTGCTCGTTGTCGACGCAGCCGGCGGCAATCATTCCGGCGGCCAACGTCATCACCGTCGTCACGCTGCGCATGATCCGCCTCCTTTTCCCCGCCTCGGCGACGGAGAGGAGTCGATTGTCATTGTACCATTTCGTGGACATGGCATCACCTCACTGCCCTATGCTCTCGGCGCGGTTCACGATCCTCGGCGTGATGAAGATCAGCATCTCCGAGCGCCGATCCGAATCGCTGCGCTTCTTGAACAACCATCCGATCACCGGGATGTCGCCGAAGAACGGGACCTTCTTGTAGCTGGTGCCGTGGTTGCGGGTGAAGATCCCGCCGATCACCGCGGTGTGGCCGTCGTTGACCAGCAGCTCGGTCTCGGCCTCGCGCTTGAGGATCGTGGGATCGCCGCGCGCTCCCTTGTTGTTGAAGTCGGGCTCGTCGCGCGTCATCTTGAGGTTCATCAACACCGAGCCGTCCGCGGTCACGTGCGGCGTGACCGTCAGGTTGAGCTTGGCCTCCTTGAACGATGTCTGGATTCCCTGTGCCGAGATGCGGCTGTAGGGAATCAGCGTGCCCTGCTCGATGTGCGCCTCGCGGTTGTCCAGCGTCAGGATCTTGGGCGAACTGAGAATTCGCAGCGTACCCTCCTCCTCCAGCGCCGAGAGCCGCAGGTTTAGGTTGGCGTTGTTCGAGATCGAACCCAGCGTGATCCCCAGCGCGCCGCCGGCGTTGGTGCCCGTTGCCGCGGGCAGGTTGACCGCGAAGTTCGGGTTGGGCCGGCCGCCGGCGACCGGGCTCATGCCCGCCACTGGCGTCTGGGAGTCGGTGCCTCCGCCGGCCACGCCGACCGTGCTGGGGAAACCGAGTCCGGTCGGGTTGCCGGTCGCGGTGCTGGCGGCGAAGTCGCCGCCCCACTGGATGCCGATCTCGCGCGCGTAGGTGCTGGTCGCCTCGACGATCCGCCCCTCGATCAGCACCTGGGGCGTCTGCGTGTCCAGGTTGCGCACCAGCGACTCGATCTGGTCGAGGGTCTCGACCACGTCGCGGGCGATCAGCACGTTGGTGCGATCGTCGACCGAGATCTTTCCCCGCTCGCTGAGCAGATCGACCGTGCGGGGCATGATCTCCTTGGCGCTGGCGTACGACACGGGGATCAGCCGCGTCTCCAGCGGCTTGAGCGTCTGGTTCTGCTTGCGCCGCGCGATCTCCATCTCGCGCTCCTTCTCCAGCGTCGCCAGCGTGGCGACGCGGATCAGGTTTCCGCGACGCACCATCCCCAGCCGCTTGGCCTGCAGGATAACGTCGAGCGCCTGGTCCCAGGGGACGTTGCGCATCCGAATCGTGACCGTGCCGCTCACGTCGTCGGCGGTCACGATGTTGACGTGCCCCACGTCGGAAAGCAGGCGCAGGATGTTGTGGATGTCGGCGTCCTTGAAATCCAAATCTATGCGTCTGCCCGTGTACCTCTTCTTCTGCTCGCCGTATCTCTTCAGCTGCACCGCGTAGGCCGCCGTGCGCTCGTCCGGGTAGGCGTAGGCGCTGGCGTCCTCGCGGGCCACGGTCCGCGACTCGGCGCCGCTGCCGCGCTCGTCGCGCTTCGTTGCGCGCGGCTCGAAGACCCACGCGATCTCTCCGCTGTCGCGCGAGACCCGGTTGCCGGCCCTCTCGGACAGCTCGACCTCGATCCGCACGCCGCCGTCCTGCTCGTAGGAGCTGACGCGCTCCACGACGCCGCCGAAGTCGGTCACGTCGAGCGTACGCTCCAGCATCGGACCCAGCCGGGCGCGATCGAAAACCAGCACCGCCTTGCCGTCGGCCCCGGTCGTCTTAGAGTACTCCAGATCCCGGTCGGAGCGCACCACGATCTTTTGCGCTCCGTCCCTCTCGAAGAACTCTACGGCAGTGATCGCGGCCGCGGCGCTCTCTTCGGACTCTGCGGGTTCTTCGGCCGCGTCACCACCCGACTCTCCGTCGGGCCGCTCGCGGGCGCGCCACTCGGCGAGCCTCTTCAGCCGCAGCTCCTCTTGCGTCATCTTCTCAGGGGACTTCTCTTGCGGTTTTTCGTCCTTTCGATCCTCGGCCGCCTTGTTCGCCTGGCGCTCGATCCCGCCGATTCTCTTTCTTGCGCGCCGCTCGGCCTCGTCGACCTCGGCCTCGGCACGCCGCCTGGCCTCGTCGACCTCGGCCTCCGCGAGGCGCTTGGCCTCGTGTGCCGCTTCGATGCGCTCTTCGGCCTTCTTCGACTCGGCCAGCGCCTCGTCGCGCTCCCGCTGTGCTCTGGCCAGCTCCTTCTCGGTGGACGCCAGCTTGCGCTCCACCTGCTTCGCCTCTCGCCGCATCTCGGCGAGCTCGTTTTCGTACTGCTCGGCCCTCTGCCGGGCCTTTTTCGTCACCGCTTTCGCCTCGGCCAGCTGCCGCTCGATTCGCCTCGAGCGCTGCTCGGCCTCGGCGCGCGCCTTCTGCGTTCGGGCCAGCCTCTTCTCGGCCTGCTCCACGCGACGCTCGGCCTCCCTCTCGGCCCGCTCCTCGGCCGCAGCTGCCTCGCGGCGCGCCTCGGCGATCTCCGCTTTTGCGAGCCTCTTGGCCTCGCTGGCCTCCTTGGCGCGTTTCCGTGCGCTCTCGGCCTCGGCCAGCGCCTCGTCGCGCTCCTGCCGGGCCCTGGCCAGCTCCTTGGCGGTCTTGGCCACCACGCGATCGCGAGCCTTGGCAGCTCGCCTGGCTTCTCCCTCGGCCTTCGCGAAGCGTTTCTCGGCCGCGCTGAGCTCGGATCCGGTCTTTTTCTGCTCCTTTTGCAGCTCGACCAGACGCGCCGTGGCCTCGGTCGTCCGCTTGCGCCGCTCCTCCAGCACGGCGAGCAGCTCGGCCTTCTCTCCCTCGGCGGCCTCGCGGTAGGCGCGCAAGGCCTCCTGCTGCGCTGCCAACGCTTCTTCTGCTTTCGCCTTTGCCAGCTCGGCCTCGCGGGCCTTGCGTCGCAACTCGTTTTCGAGCTTCTGTTTGTCCTTCTCGGCCTGCTCTCGCTGGGCAGCCGCGCGCTCTGCCGATTCCTTGGCCGATTCCAGATCCGCTTTTAGCTCGGCCAGTCGTTTCTCGAGAATCGCGCGCTTGTCGCTTTCTCGCTCGGCCTTGCGCTCGGCGCGCCTCGCCTCGACCTTCAGCTCGGCGATCCGCTTCTCGGCCCTGCGCTTGATGAGATTGGTCTTGGAATCCTTCTTCGAAGAGACGGACTCCAGCTCGGCGCGCGCCTTGGCCAGGGCCATGCGCGCGAGGCGCGTCTCCCTCCGGGCCCGCTCGGCGGACTCGACGTGCGCCTCGCTTCGCTCGCGCAGATCGTTCATCTCGGCGCGGGCCTCTTCGAGCCGCGCCTGCGCGCTTTCGGCTTCGGCGCGAGCCGCGGCGACCTTCCGCTCGGCCTCGGCGCGAGCCGCGGCGACCTTCCGCTCGGCCTCGGCGCGGAGCTTTTCGAGCTCGGCCCGATTCTCCGCTCTGGCCCGCTCTTCCGAGGATTCGGCCGCATCTCCGGAGGTGACCGCGTCCGCCCCTCCTCCACCGGTGAGCGTGATCAGCAGGTCGCTGCCGCGGGCGCGGACCCGGTAGGCGGCCTCGCGGCGGAAGTTGACCATGATCCTGCTGACCGGAACACCGCCGGTGGAAAACTGCGAGACGGCCACACCATCGATCAAAGAGGTGGAGGCGTTCACGATCGAAGGTACGCCTCGCACGCGGCTGTCGGCCAGATCAACCACCAGGCGCTTGGGCGAAGACAGCTTGAACGCCGTATAGGTCGGACGATGGGAGCCGACCACCCGAATCACTGTCTGTCCGCCGCTCTGGCTCACATCGACGGCGCGGATCTGGTTGGAACCGCCCGATTCCGCACCTGCGACACCGCTGCTCAGCGCCACGGCGAGGGCGGCCGAAATCACTCTGGCCATTCGAATCAGGCTCCTGGTTGACCGTCTCATCACGCTCTCCTTGTCCTCTCGCTCACAATCCACGCCTCGTGTAGTTCGGTGTGGACTTCTGTGTACTTTCATCCTACACAGAACTACACAGGCGCAGCAAATTTTTCGCCCTTTTTTTTTCGAAAAATTCTACTCGCGGGGATGGAGGGGCATGAAGCGGGTCACGTCGTCGGGGGTCGGCGTCCAGGGATCGTCGCGGGCCAGGTAGATTCCGCGCTCCTCCTCCTTGCCCGAGCCGTGGATGCGAACGACCTTCCAGTTGACCTGGACCTGCTCGGTGCCGGGCCCCTGGTCGACAAAGTCGGCCCGACCGACGTAGTCACCGCGCCGAAGCACGATCCCGTTGTTGTCGGGAGTTACGACCATCGCCCGGGGATCTCCGATGTTGGTGACGATACCGATCAGCTTCAGCTCGGCGATATCGTAGTCCTCCAGCTTGATCTCGCGCTGCGTCGTGTGCTCGGCCTTCTTCTCGTGCTCCACGACCTCGAGGGAGGGACGGAACGGATCCCGGTTGCGAGACGACTCGATGAAATCGGTCTCGGTCAGCTTGGGCAGCGAGAGGTCACCCTCCTTGTGCGCGCCCTTCTTCTTCTCGACCAGCCCGGCGCCCTGCTCCTCGATCCGCTTGCGGGCGTCGATCGAGGACATTCCGGGACGCACCTTGTCGCGCTTGGGCCTGCGATAGGAAGAATCGTCGTCCCCGCCGCAAGCGCCCACCAGGAGAAATGCCAGCGCGACTACAACGGCCGGGAACCGCCGAGCCAACGAGCTTTTCTCTCCGCGAGACATCCCCATCTCTATCCCTTCACCGGGTCGATCGAGCGGAAGGTGGTGGCCAGCACCTCGGCCTGGATCGTCACCCCCGACTCGTCGACCACGGGGCTCTTGAGCTGGATGTTCTCCACGTTGATGATTCGATCGAGATTTCCCACCAGGTAGAAGAACTTGGAAAGCTGGTGAAAGCTGCCGCTCAGTCTCAGGCGAACCGGAATCCTGGCGTAGTACTCGGCCGTCTCCTCGGTCAGCGGCTGGACGGAGAGGATCTCGAGGCCGACCAGGTCGGCCTGGGTGTTGAGGTTGTTGAGAAACGAGGCGATCTCTGTTTCGGGCGGAAGGATCTGGAGCTGCTTGGCCGCCTCCTTCTTCAGCGCGTCCCGCTTGCGGCGATCCTCGTCGTAGGTCTTCTTGCTGCGCCGGGCGTCGGTGAGATCCCTCTCCAGCCGATCGTGCTTTTTCTCGAGCGAGACCAGCTCCTCGCGCAAGGGCTGATAGTAGGTGAACCAGAAGGCCACGCCGAACAAGACCACCAGCAAAACGAGCACCAGCAGCTTTTTCGCCAGCGACATCTTGGTGAGCTGCTCAAGCGCTGCCATCGTCGACCTCCATCACCGGTACCTCACATCGGCCTCCACCGTGAAGTGGACGACCGGATGAACGCTCTTCGCCTCGAAGCCCTCCTTGGCGATCCTGGGCGAAGCCAACTGTGTCGAAACGAGCTCGCTGCTGACGAAGAAATCCGAAAGGTTGATTCGGCGCAAGAACTCGGCCACGTCCTCGTGGGTCAGCCCCTGGCCTTCCAGCCGCACGCGACGCTCCTTCTCCTGGAAGGAGCCCAGCCACAAGCGACGATAGTCCCAGTTCTCGTCGAAGGCGGAGGTCGGATTGCGTTGAATGATCTCCTGGTAACGATCATGGTCGATATGGGGCCCTCCCCCGCGACTCAAGATATTGCTCAGCTCGAGCAGCACGAAGACCGGCCCGGTGCGAGCGGCCTGCAGGTTCTCGATCGCCTTTTGACGTTTCTCGTACTCGGCGATCTCGGCCAGGATCTTCTTGTGATCGCCGATCTCCTTCTCGATGCGCTTGACCTGTGCGGAGAGCTGCTCGTTGGAGTTCTTCTGCGCCTCCACGTCCGAGCTGGTGTCCATGTACAACAGCACGCAGCCCACTATCTCGAGAACGATGATCAAAAACCCGAACAGGAGCTGGTTGCGACCGGCCTCCCGCCGGCGGTCCTGTTTGATGGGAAGCAGGTTGATCCGGATCATTCAGATCTTCTCCTTCTGCTTCCTCAACGCCAGCCCCAGCGCGATCACCGCCTGCGGCGCCTGCACCTTCAGCACTTCGCTGTCGAACTGCCGTTCGTCGAAAAAGACGCGACGAAACGGATCGAGCAGCTCCACCGGCACGCGCGACCTCCGCTCGATGGCTGAGCGCAGGTAGGGAATCTTGGCCGTCCCTCCCGAGAGGAAGACGTGCTCCACCTCGCCGCGGTTGGAGGTCGCCATGTAGAAATCCAGTGAACGTTGAATCTCGCCGGCCAGGGAATCGACGACGCCGCTGATGATGCCGTCCACCTCTTCGGGGATCACCTCCTGGGAGTGGATACCTCCGCCGGCCTTGTACGCCTCGGCCTCGTCGTAGCTGACCTGGAGCTGCTTCTGGATCTCCTCGGTGATCGAGCTGCCGCCGTTGGTGATATCGCGCGTGAACTGCGACACTCCGCCGTTGAGGATATTGACGGTGGTGACCTCGGAGCCGACGTTGAGCAACGCCACGGTCTCACCCTCGTCGTAGCCGTAGTTCATCTCGTAAACGTTCTGCACGGCGAAGGCGTCTATATCGACCACCATCGGACGCAGCCTCGCCTCTCGACTGACGACGACCAGATCCTGGATCTCGTCCTTCTTGGCGGCCACCAGCAGGACGTCCATCTGGCCGACCTCCTGGCTCTCCCACAAGATGTTGTAGTCTATTTCTACCTCATTGATATCGAAGGGGATGTGCTGCTCGGCCTCCCACTGGATCTGCTCTTCCAGCTCGTCCCGTTTCATCAGCGGCAAGTTGAGCTTCTTGATGATCACCGAGTTGCCGGAGATGGAAAGCGCGATCTCCCTTTGCTTGATGTTGAGGTCCTTGTAGATCTTTCTCAGGGCGTCGACCACCGCGCCGCTGTTCATCACGTGGCCGTCTACGATCGACTGCGGCGGCAACGGCTCGACACCGTACTTCGCCAGGTGGACGCCCTTGCCCGATTCCCGGACCTGGAGGACCTTGACAGCCGAAGTACCGATATCCACTCCGACGAGATGCTTCCCTTCGAACAACATCTTTCTAGTCGTCCTCGAAGACTTTTCTTCGATCGGAGAGCTTGAGCCCCAGCGCCTTCAGGATCTTCCTCTTGGTGTCCATCCGGCAGTTGTAACCCTTTTCTATCCGCGAAACGGTCAGCACCGAGAGACCTGCCTTGCGCGCGAGCTCGGCCTTGCTCATCATCCTCTCGATCCGATACTCGCGCAGACGGTTGTTGACCTCGCGCCCCTCGGCCCCGGGCTCCCCCGACCCGCCGCGCGCCTTGGCGACGGAGGGCATCGGCTTGTCCTCGCCACCGGATCGCTGGCTGCTGTCGTTCTTTACAACTGGATGGCTCATCTTCTCGCCGTCGACCTCTCCTGCCCGATCTCCAGATGTCCCCTCGGGCTCGTTTTTCTGCCGCCCGTCTTCCCGCCTGCCATTCCGGCTTTCCCTTCCCTTGTCTTTCTCGTCTACCATGAATCCCGCCGTCCGGAGATGAAAGCACCCTAACGCCCTGTAACCACACCTAAAAAAGTGCACTAAAATATGCTAATTGTCAAGATAATTATATATAAATCACGTTTAATTGTAAGTGCCTCGACATCTCCGACATCGGGTTCTTCTACTTTTCGACTTCAACATTGTCTCTTCGCTTCTCGCCGCGGTCAAATTTTCGGCGTCTTCGAGCGGGAGCGCTTTTCCGCCAGACCCAGCTTGGCCAGCCTGCGGTAGAAAGTTCTCCTGGGAATTTGGAGCTGGCGAGCGGCCTCGCTACGGTTCCAGCGACTGGCTTCGAGCGTGTCCAGGATTCGCTTCTCCTCTTCGGCGTCGATCTCGGCGGGCGGGCGTCCGCGCCTCCCCGTCTTCGACCGCCGCGGACGATCGGCCACGCCACGAATCGACTCGGCGCTCAGCTCCTCACCGACCTCGCCGACGACGAGCGTGCGCCGCAGCACCTGCTCCAGCTCGCGCACGTTGCCCGGCCACTCGCCGCCCACCAGCTCGGCAACCGCATCTCGCGAAAGGAGCGGCGCCGTCTGTCCTAGACGCTTCGACTCTCGCGCGATGATGCGCCTGGCCAGCATCGGAATGTCTCCGCGCCGATCCCGCAGCGGGGGCAGCTTCATGCTGACCACCTCCAGCCGATAGAAAAGATCGCTGCGCAGCATGCCGTCCTCGACGAGCCGCTCCAGTGGCAGCCGGCTCGAAGCCACCAACCTGAAATCGGCCCTGATCGCGCTCTGTCCACCCAGAGGAACGAAGCAGCCCTCCTGCAGGACCCGCAGCAGGTCGATCTGCATCCGCGGCGACATCTCGCCGATATCGTCGAAGTACAGAGTGCCTCCCGCCGCCGCGGCGATCAGACCGGGTCGCTCGCTGTCGGCACCGGAAAAAGCGCCGCGCGTGTGGCCGAACAGGGTCGACTCGACCAGCGTCTCGGGAATGCCGCCGCAGGAAACCGAGACGAACGGTCCCCTGCCGCGCGATCCGGCGTCGTGCAGCACGCGGGCCAGCAGATCCTTGCCGGTTCCACTCTCTCCGACGAAGACCACCGGGACATCGAGATCCTTGACCCGCTCGACCAGCTCGAAAACCCGCCGCATCTCCGCGCCCGAGCCGATCACTCCGTGGTAGTCGCCCTCACCCGCGACGCGCCGGTGCACGCGCCGCAGCTGCTCGCGGACGTTGCGCAGGTCCTCTCCCTTGGAGCGCAGATCGTCGCTCAACCTCCCGCAGAGCGATTCCAGCGCCTGCTTGGCCTCCGACAGCTCGATCTGCCTTTGCCGGGATTCCTCGAGCATCCGCGCCTGCGAGATCGCGACCGCCACCTGGCCGGCGAAGGCCCTCAGCACGCGCAGATCACTGCCGCCGAAACGACCCGAGCGCAGCCGGTTCTCCAGGTAGAGCACCCCCAGGGTCCGGCCCCGGTACTGCACCGGCAGACAGGCCACCGAGCGGATCTTGAGCTCGTGAATCGAAAGGAACTCGTTGAAACGATCGTCGCCCAGAGCGTCGACGGTGACCACCGCCTCGCCGTCGAGATAGACCGATTCCGAGATGGAACGGCTGAACTGCGCGGCCGGATCGCGCCCGTCGCCCGCTTCCAGATCCCGCGAGGCCGCGACCTCCAGGCCGCCGTCCCCGGGCACGAGCACCAGACCGCGCTCGGCCCTGGTGAGATCCACCGCGGCGTTCAGGATCATCTCCATCAGCCGATCCAGGTCGGTCTCGGAGGACAGCCCCTGGTTTATCTCCAACACCCGGTAGAGAGCCCTCGCCTCCGGATCCAGGTCTTCCGCCGCGGACGACGAGATCCCGCTGCCGATCGCCGCCAGCGAGGAGGGCGTGGAGACGGCCAGCATGCGGCGCACCTCGGCTCGCCGAACGTCCTGCCAGAAAGCCAGCCGATGCTCGGCCGGAAGCCCGCCGGCCAGCTTCTCCAGCGCCCTCTCGGCGCGGCGGAGGCGCTTGCGCGCCAGCACTTCAGATCCACGCGCGATCAACGATCGCCCCGCCGCGAGATCCACCTGCCAGGTCAGGTCCAGCGATCCTTCGCGCTCGAACCGCTCGGCGAGATCGTCCAGCTTCAGCATTCCCTCCTCGACGCGGCCCTTCGCCAGGGCGATCTCGGCGCGCCTCATCTCCAGCAGATCCTCGAGCCGGCGTCCGAGGTCCTCCAGCCTGCGCCCCGCCGCGCTCTGGATCGCCGAATCCGCGACCGCGATGTCCTTGCTCGTCCCCCGCCAGAGGTGCTGCCCGGCCATCTCCAGCTCTATCTCGGCGACCACAGCGTTGGACGCGACCCCCTCCAGGCCCGCGCGCGCCTCGGACCAGATCTCGAGCGCCTCGTCGACGCGGCCCCGCGCGGCCGCCAGATCGCCCTCGTAGACGCGGGCGCTCAGCCGCAGCTCGTCGCGGCCGATCCGCTCCGCGTCGCGGCGCGCCTGCTCCAGCAGCAGGGCTGCGCGCTCGAATCTGCCCACCTTGACCAGCGCCTGTCCCAATCCGATCCGCACCTCGATCCGCTGGACCGGATTTCCCACGGCGCCGACCAGCCGCATCGCCTCCTCGTAGTGCCCCAGCGCCGCGTGCCAGCGCTCCAACCACCACTCCAAATCGCCCAGCACGAGCTGGGCCCGCATCAAGCGAGGCAGGTCCCCGATCTCGCGATCGATGCTCGCCGCGCGACCGAGATCCTCAACCGCGCCGGCCAGGTCGCCGGACTGCTGTCTGACCCACGACAGGATGTCGATCGCCAGCGCCAGCGTGCGCCGATCGCCGGAGCGCCGCGCCGCGTCCACCGCCTCGCGGCAGAGGGCCAACGCCTCCTCGTGCCTGCCGTCCACGCAGGCCAGCTTGCCCAGCACTCCGTAGAGATCGGCGCGCACGGGATGACGGTCCGGCGCGCTGTCGAGACCCCGCCTCGCAGTGCGCTCGGCCCGGGATCGATCTCCGTCGCGGAACTCGACGTTGGCCAGCTCGAAGAGAACACCGGCCCGCTCGGCACCCTGCTCGGCCGCCTCCAGCGCCTGCCGCAGCCAGCGCTTGCCCGCCTCCAGCTCGCGCCGCAGCCCGTGCATCCTGCCCAGCAGCACGGCCGCGTGGCGGAACAGCTCCAATTCGCGCTCGGCAGCCAGCGGCTCCAGCAGCTCCCGCGCCGAGTCGAAATCCCCTCCGGCCAGCGCAATGCGCCCCAGCGCGAGACGCGCCTCGACAATGCAATCTCCCTCGCCGAGCGCCTCCAGCGCCGCCTCGAGCAGTCGCCGCGCAGCGTCCAGCGCACCCAGACGCTCCAGGCTCTCGGCCACCTCGAGCACGCGACGGCGCTTCGATCCCAGCTCGCCGCAGCGCGACTCGTGCAGGAGCCGCCGCGCCTCGTCCGGCTCGACGTCCGCGGCGCGGCGGTGCATCCGCGACGCCCTCGCTGCCGGAATGCGAGCCCGCACCAGCTCGGACAGCGCGCTGGAGCTCGGAAACCAACCCGCCACGCCCCGCCGCAGCCAGCCGGTTCCCTCGAGGCGCTGCAGATCCCGTTTCGAGAGCGAATCGCTCGCCTCCGCCACGCCGGCGATCTCCTCGGTCCCCGCCGGTCGATCCAGCGTGACGCTCGCCTCCACCGCGCGGCGGCTTTCGGGATCGAGCCTCTCCAGCCGCTCTTTCCAGTAGCTCTCCAGCTCGCCGGGCGGTCCGAGCTCCTCGAGGTGCTCGACCCCCGACCCCGCAAACGCCAGGTCCTGCAGCAGGGCCGCGACGAACATCGGGTTGCCGGCGGTATGCGTCATGATGCGATCCACCGCGATATCGTCCGCGCTCCCCAGGTGGGTGCGGGTCAGCTCGGCAACCTGCCGCCTGTCGAGGAGCGGCAGGCGTACCCGCAGCCCCGGCCCGAGCTCGTCTTGCCAAGCGAACCCCGTCTCCGCAGAAATCGCGATCGCCACCGGAATTCCTCCGCCGGCTCCCAGTACCAGGCTTCTGAGCCCGCGCATCGACTCGGGAGAGGCCCGCTCCACGTCCTCGACGAGCACGAGCAGCGGCCGCCGAAGGCCGATCCGGCAGACCAGCTCGGAAACGCCCACGGCCAGCGCGTCGAGACCCTCTCCGGCGGCGTCGGGTCGCTCCAGGGATTGCAGCAAGCGCTCCGCCCGCGCCCGCTCCGCCTCTTGCTCGCCGAGCAGGCCCACCGCCTGTTCCACCAGACGCGCCAGTGGATCGACAAGGCCGCCGCCGCCTTCGCAGAGCACCTCGATCACCGAAATGCCCTCGAGCTGCGCCCACCACTTCAGGCCTCTGAGAATCGTGCTCTTGCCGGTCCCCAGCTCGCCCTCCACCGCGATCAGCACCGAGTTCTCGTCGGGAGAATCCAGCCTGGCCCTCACCGTGTCGCAAACGCGCCGCAGCTCTCGCTCCCTGGCCTCGCCCAGCGCCTGCACCGGAACCGCGGGCAAAGTGTCGCCCTCGCCCGCCTCCGGCGTCAGCGATTGCAACGCCGCCTCCACCTCGGCCGCGTCGGGAAAACGCTCGTTTGGATTGCGAGCTATCAGGCGTTCGATGATCAGCGCCAGCTCTCCGACGATCTCAAAAGGCGCGCCCTCGAGCGCCGGCCTCAACTGCGCGACCGGCGGTCGCTTCGATCCGAGATGCCCCGAGACCACGGCGCCCACCTCGCCGTCGAACGGTGGCGACCCGGTCACGAGCTCGAACGCCGCGATGCCCAGGGAGTAGAGATCGGCGCGCGCGTCGGCGGTCTTCTCCTCGATCACCTCGGGAGCCATGTAGACCGCGGTGCCGCGACGGATCGCGTCCCTGCCGCTGGCTCTCACGAACGAAAAATCGATCAGTCGCGCCGCGCCGTCCGGACCGACGATCACGTTGGCCGGCTTGAGGTCGCCGTGAATCAGCCCGCCCCGGTGAAGCGGGGCCAGCGCGCGGCAGACCTCCACCATCGAAGCTATCACTTTTTCGATCCCCCCGTCCAGCACGGACGCGCGCAGATCGTCTCCCGCGATGAAATCGCGAGTGAAGAAAACCCGCCCGTCCGGCACGGTGCCGAAATCGTGAACGGCGGCCAGCCGCGGATGCCTCAGGCCGGCGAGCACCTCGAACTCGTGGCGAAACGCCTCCCGCCATTTTTCCGTGGCGCGGGGACGGAGGACCTTCAGCGCCAGCCGGCGGCCGCCGAGGTAGCGATCCTCCACCAGATGGACCGAGCCCTGAGCTCCGGATCCGAGCCGGCGCAACCGCCGGTAGCGCCTCTCGAGCGTCTGCGGGAGTGAATCGTCCACCGTCTCTCACCTGAGCGGCACAATTCGTGCCACCTGGCTCATAATGGCACACTCATGGATCCGGCTCAAGACGACAGCAAATCGAACAGAAGCGCGACAAAGCGAGGCGAGCCGGAGCCGAGTGTCGCGCAGTCGCAGCTCGGACCTCCGCGAAGCTCGATCCCGGCCGAGCCGTCGGCGCTTTCGGTGCCGGTGTCGGCGCCCGTGTCCGCGTCGGTATCGGCATCGGCGTCCGGTCCGCCGTCCGGGAACTGGCCGTCGTCCGAGCCGTCGTTGGGATCGGTCTCGCCGAGCTGCGGCTCGTAGGCGCCGTTGCCGTTGAGGTCCTCTGTGGTTCTCCGCCTGGTCCGGGCATTCGTCTTCGATGTCGTCGGTTCCGTCGCACCTGGACCAAAAGATGGTCTAGTGCCTCGTCATCCCGACGATTTCGGGTACGGGGCGAGAGATCATCGGCGAGGCCAAGGAACGACGACGAAGGACTGGCGGTGCCAATTCGAGGAGGAGTGACGCAGGGATCGTCGATGAGGGCCGGCCCGACCCGGCATTGTGGGGTTGACGAGGCACTAGCACCGAGCGGCTCGGATTCAATGGGAAATCGGCCCCAAAAAAGCGCGCTTGCAATTGAAGTTTGATCCCGCGGCGAAATCAGCGTAGTGCAGTGGCATCCGTCCACCGGATCCGACGCTCGATCGTCGGCCGGAAAACGGGCGAATTCTTTCTCGCTACAGGAGGTTGGCCGCCATGACAGATATCGTTCCACTGCACGGCGGGCTGGATCGGCCCGTCAATCGACTGGTCCCCACCGAGGAGGTGGAGGACTTCCGCTCCCGCGCGGGCGAATTTCCGAAAATCGTCGTCAAAGAAGCGGATCGATCCACCATGGACCGCATCGCCGACGGCATGCTCGGCCCGCTGACCGGGTTCATGGACAGCGAAACTTTCGATCGCGCTCTCGAAACGATGACCATCGAGTCCAACGGCTCCACCTACGCCTGGGGCATCCCGCTGGCGTTGCCCGTGACGGACGAAGAGAAGGGGCGTCTCTCCGAGGGGAGCGAGGCGGCGATGGTCGACGACCAGGGCGAGCTGCTCGGCACGATCGAGGTCAGTTCGCTCTTCGAGTGGGACAAGGCGCGTTACAATACCAAGGTCTACGGCACCGAGCGCCAGGATCATCCCGGAGCGCGCATCGCCAACGACGATCCGCGCGGCTGGCTGGTGGGCGGAGAGATTCGCGTGCTCGAGAGGCCGAAGCACCCCGTGCTCGGCAAGTACGTGCTGCCCCCCGTGGAGACGCGGCGCCGCATCCGCGAGCGGAAGTGGGAGCGCGTGGTCGCCTTCCAGACACGTAATCCGCTGCACCGCGCCCACGAATACGCGCTGGTATACGGCATCGAGAAGCTGACCCGCGAGGGGCACTTCGCCGGGGTGGTGCTCAACCCACTGGTGGGAGAGACCAAGGGCGACGACGTGGACGCGCTGACCCGCATGCGCACCTACGAGCGACTGCGCGACGAACGGCTGCTGGGCAAGGGCGACAAGGACGGGCAGCTGTGGGCCGAGAAGGGCTACGACCTCAACGATCAGTTCGAGCTGTGGGCGCTGGACATCAAGATGTTCTACGGCGGGCCGCGCGAAGCGATCATGCACGCGATCTACCGCCAGAACCTGGGCTTTTCCGACATCATCATCGGGCGCAAGCACGCCGACGCCCCGTTCGACGACGGCTCGCCGATCTGGGGCGACTTCGACGCCCAGGAAATCTTCGACGATCTTCCCGGCGAGCTGCACATTCGGCCGTGCAAGGTGGGCTTCGCCGCCTTCTACGAATCGATGGGACGCGTGGACCTGATGGCCAACCACCCCGACGAGAAGCCGGTCTTCATCTCGGGCAAGCAGGTGCGGGCTCAGCTGCGCGCCGGCGAATCCCCCGACCCGCGCATCATGCGCCCGGAGACCGCCGAAATCCTGATGGAGAAGATGGCGGAGAAGTAGCGGCCCGGCGCACCGGCTCGATAGAGCGCAACCCCAGCCAACCGCCCAGGCCGAAAACGATCGTCGAGCCGGTCTGAAGAATGTAAAGAACGAAAACGAACACCTCGGCGCCGACGCCGCTCGAGGCGCCGGCGACGAACATCTGCAACGAGGCGACGACCGCGATCTGGAAGTTGCCGAAGTACCCCGGCCCGGCCGGCAGCAGGATCCCCACCGCGAGACACCCCATCCCGGCCACGGCGCCGGCAAAGGGCAGATCGATCCCGCAGCCGCGCGCCAGCACCCAAAAGGCGGTCGCGTTGATACCCCAGTAAGCGGCGCTGGCGGCGATGAACTTGCAGAGACGGGGCGCATCCGGCAGGGAGGCCAACCCGGAGTGGAACTTCTCCACCACACCGCCGGCGAAATCTGCGAGGCGATGGGAAAAAAAACCCAGCACGCGTCGCAATGCGCCGGAGACGGCCTTCGGCCACCGGTAGAAAGCCAGCAGCGCGAGCAATGCTCCCGAAAAGACGGCTGCCGGCGCCAGGCGCAATCCCCAGACGTAGGGCCCCGCTCCCGGCGGCACGGTGAGCAGGGAGGCGCTGAGACACAACGAGACCATCAGTCCGTCCACCACCCGCTCGACAGCCACGGTTCCCAACGCCGCGCTCTTCGAAACACCCGCATAGCGATCGAGGAGGTAGGGCCTCGCCAGCTCTCCGGTGCGCAGAGGCATTATCTGGATCAACGCGAAGCCGGCGAAGGCCGACGACAGAAGGACGCGGCTCCTTACGGCCGCCAGCGGTTCGACCAACACCCGCCAGCGCCAGGCTCGCAAGAAGTGGAACGCCGAGAACAACGCGACGTAAGAGACGAGGCTCCACAGCGGTGCCACGCGTCGCACCTCGGCAGGGGATGGCACAACCTCGAAACCCTGCGAGACGAGCCACCACACCAGCCCGGTCGCAATCGCCAGCGAGACCATAAAGCGGACCGCGAGCCTGCCGGGACGGGTTACGATCGGGCTACTCATCGCGCTCCAGCTCCGAGCCGCGGCCGTCGAGCAACAGCGAAGGATTGGCGGAGACAAGACGCTCGAGCTGCTCCGAGTCCCAGTCGGCAATCTCGCTCAGGGCGCGCGCCACGTCGGGGAGATCCGCGGCACGGTGGAGATCGGTCGCGAGCACGTCGACCAGTCCCTTTTCAAGAAGCTTCCACGTCGCATTGCGTGGTCTTGGACCGTATTTTCCGATCACCGACATCAGGTTGACCTGAATGACCGCTGTACGGCGCAAAGACTCGACACGTTGCAAAGATCTCTGCACGTCGGGATAGCGCTCAACGTGGGCGACCACGACGATTCCGCCGCGAACCTGCATTTCGAAGAAAACCTGTTCGATTCCGTCGGGAATCGAGCCCGGCTGAAAGGCAAATTCCACCAGGTGAGCCGTTGTCTGTCCATAGGCCGGAAGGCTACGCGCCGCCGCCGAATCGCGGAAGTCCTCCGTAATGTGGATCTCCGCTCCCGGCACCAGGAGTGGAAGCGCCTCGCCGCGCTCGCGGACGAGATCTGCGACGCGCTCTTCCACCAGCGCGCGCGGCGGGCTGCCGAACAGCGGATGAGAAAAATGAGGTGTGGCCGCAACACGCGAGTAGCCCAAGCCGGCGAGGCCGTCGAGCATCGCATGCGACTCCTCGACGCTTTCCGCTCCGTCGTCCACGCCGGCAATCAAGTGAGCGTGCAGATCGTGATAGCCCGCTGCCGGAGCCGCTGGCGGATCAACGGAGTCCTCCGAATCCTCCATGAGCCTGTTGCTGGAAAAAGGCCAGACCATGGCAGAAGCGATCTATCCAGACCCCGCCCAAACACGCAACCAAAAACATAGGCCCTAGAATATGCTTCATCCGGATCCCGGATCCCCTGATCCCTGATCCCTGATCCCCTTATGATCCCCTTAGGGGCTATACGGATCGAGATGGAATCATTGAAAAACTCGATCCTTCTCGGCTTCGTCGATTTTCGTTTTTTGCAGGAATCTCGAAGGTCGGCAAGGAATCTCGAAGGTCACCGCCCGTTTACAACCTTCATCTCGATCGATGGTTCGGTTTTCTCGGACGACCAACTCTCGGGAGCCTACGCACAGCTACAAGAAGGTCGACGAGGCGCAGCGACGCCTCGAGCGCCCTGCATTTCTTGGCGCCGGTACGCTGCTCTACTCTCGTTTTTGACTCTCTCGCCTCAGCAGGGCGCGGCCGGGGCGCCCACCGGCCACAGCGAGGACGGCGGGTACGTTCCCGGCGGCCAGTCCATCGAGGTGCGCCTGCCCATCAGCGCCGCCCGGCGAAACGCCCCGAACGTCTCGCGGTAGAGACCCGCCGCCAGCTTCTCCATTTCGAGATGCTCCGCCTCCAGCTCCCGGTCGCGGCAGAACACCTTGACCCGCGGGCTGCGAGACGGATTGCGCGGGCGCATGAACGGCGA